>NZ_BQYI01000001.1:697500-1022500 GCF_027923405.1 Paenibacillus sp. YYML68
AATTGCATTCACGTTTATTGTGAATGAACAGTTGCAAGGTTTCTGGTTGATAACTGCATTCGCCTGAAAATGCGAATGAACAGTTACAACGTTCTGCTTGACAACTGCATTTGCGAAGTAACGCAAATGAACAGTTGCAAGGTTGCTCCTTGAAAACTGGATAACGAAACGAAAGCAACAACGCTGAACATCCGCTAAGCTGCGCAAGCAGCAAAGCAGCGATGATGATCTTTTAGCTACAAGCGAGTCTTTCTATTTTTAAGCGACATTTGTGCGAAGCGCAACCGGAGCAAAAAAATAGAAATGACGAGCAACATGGTTAAGCTATAAAGAGCACACGGAGGATGCCTAGGCACCAGGAGCCGATGAAGGACGTGGCGAACAACGATAACGCCTCGGGGAGCCGTAAGCAGGCTTTGATCCGGGGATGTCCGAATGGGGGAACCCGCGTGAGGTAATACTCACGTACCATGTAGTGAATACATAGCTACATTGGAGGCAGACGAGGGGAACTGAAACATCTAAGTACCCTCAGGAAAAGAAAACAAAAGTGATTCCGTCAGTAGCGGCGAGCGAAAGCGGATTAGCCCAAACCAAGGAGCTTGCTCCTTGGGGTTGTAGGACCTCGATGTGGCAAAAGCTTGTTAGGCGAAGCGGTCTGGAAAGGCCCGGCACAGTAGGTAAAACCCCTGTAGCCAAAAGCGAGCGTATGCCTAGAGGGATCCTGAGTACGGCGGGACACGTGAAACCCCGTCGGAATCCGGCAGGACCATCTGCCAAGGCTAAATACTCCCTGGTGACCGATAGTGAAGCAGTACCGTGAGGGAAAGGTGAAAAGAACCGCGGGAGCGGAGTGAAAAAGAACCTGAAACCGTGTGCTTACAAGAAGTCAGAGCCCGTCTTGATATTTCCTTCGGAAAATCAGGGGTGATGGCGTGCCTTTGTAGAATGAACCGGCGAGTTACGTTTGCGTGCAAGGTTAAGGTGAGAAGCCGGAGCCATAGCGAAAGCGAGTCTGAATAGGGCGCTAAAGTACGTAGACGTAGACCCGAAACCGTGTGATCTACCCCTGTCCAGGGTGAAGGTGCGGTAACACGCACTGGAGGCCCGAACCCACGAATGTTGAAAAATTCGGGGATGAGGTGGGGGTAGGGGAGAAATTCCAATCGAACTCGGAGATAGCTGGTTCTCCCCGAAATAGCTTTAGGGCTAGCCTCGGGATTAGCGTAGCGGAGGTAAAGCACTGATTGGGTGCGGGGCCCGCCAAGGGTTACCAAGTCCAGTCAAACTCTGAATGCCGCATACGTATACCCGGGAGTCAGACAGTGAGTGCTAAGATCCATTGTCAAGAGGGAAACAGCCCAGATCATCAGCTAAGGTCCCCAAGTGTGTGTTAAGTGGGAAAGGATGTGGAGTTGCACAGACAACCAGGATGTTGGCTTAGAAGCAGCCACCATTTAAAGAGTGCGTAATAGCTCACTGGTCGAGTGACTCTGCGCCGAAAATGTAACGGGGCTAAACACACCACCGAAGCTATGGGTCCATTAAGGGCAGTAGGGGAGCGTTGTATGCGGGTAGAAGCTAGATCGTGAGGACTGGTGGACTGCATACAAGTGAGAATGCCGGTATGAGTAACGAAAAGATCAGTGAGAATCTGATCCGCCGTAAGCCTAAGGGTTCCTGAGGAAGGCTCGTCCGCTCAGGGTAAGTCGGGACCTAAGGCGAGGCCGAAAGGCGTAGTCGAAGGACAACAGGTTGAAATTCCTGTACCACCGTGAACCGTTATGAGCAATGGGGTGACGCAGAAGGATAGTGACGCGGACTGATGGATGTCCGTCCAAGCAGCGAGGCTGGTTAGTAGGCAAATCCGCTAACCGTAAGGCTGAGCTGTGACGGGGAGGGAAATAAAAGTACCGAAGGTCATGAGTTCAAGCTGCCAAGAAAAGCCTCTAGCCAGGGAGAAGGTGCCCGTACCGCAAACCGACACAGGTAGGCGAGCAGAGCATGCTAAGGCGCGCGGAAGAACTCTCGTTAAGGAACTCGGCAAAATGACCCCGTAACTTCGGGAGAAGGGGTGCCTCGGTAGGGTGAATAGCCCGAGGGGGCCGCAGTGAAAAGGCCCAAGCGACTGTTTAGCAAAAACACAGGTCTGTGCGAAGCCGCAAGGCGAAGTATACGGGTTGACGCCTGCCCGGTGCTGGAAGGTTAAGGGGAGCGGTTAGGAGTAATCCGAAGCTGTGAACCGAAGCCCCAGTAAACGGCGGCCGTAACTATAACGGTCCTAAGGTAGCGAAATTCCTTGTCAGGTAAATTCTGACCCGCACGAATGGCGTAACGACTTGGGCGCTGTCTCGACGAGAGATCCGGTGAAATTTTAATACCTGTGAAGATGCAGGTTACCCGCGACAAGACGGAAAGACCCCATGGAGCTTTACTGCAGCTTGATATTGGACTTTGGTACGATCTGTACAGGATAGGTGGGAGCCTGAGAAGCCGGAGCGCCAGCTTCGGTGGAGGCGCCGTTGGGATACCACCCTGATCGTATCGGAGTTCTAACCTGGTACCGTAATCCGGTATGGGGACAGTGTCAGGTGGGCAGTTTGACTGGGGCGGTCGCCTCCTAAAATGTAACGGAGGCGCCCTAAGGTTCCCTCAGAATGGTTGGAAATCATTCGAAGAGTGCAAAGGCATAAGGGAGCTTGACTGCGAGACAAACAGGTCGAGCAGGGACGAAAGTCGGGCTTAGTGATCCGGTGGTACCGTATGGAAGGGCCATCGCTCAACGGATAAAAGCTACCCTGGGGATAACAGGCTTATCTCCCCCAAGAGTCCACATCGACGGGGAGGTTTGGCACCTCGATGTCGGCTCATCGCATCCTGGGGCTGAAGTAGGTCCCAAGGGTTGGGCTGTTCGCCCATTAAAGCGGTACGCGAGCTGGGTTCAGAACGTCGTGAGACAGTTCGGTCCCTATCTGTCGTGGGCGTAGGAAATTTGAGAGGAGCTGTCCTTAGTACGAGAGGACCGGGATGGACGTACCGCTGGTGTACCAGTTGTTCCGCCAGGAGCACGGCTGGATAGCCAAGTACGGACGGGATAAGCGCTGAAAGCATCTAAGCGTGAAGCCCCCCTCAAGATGAGATTTCCCAGTATGTAAGACCCCTTGTAGACGACGAGGTTGATAGGTTCGGGGTGTAAGCGCGGTAACGTGTGTAGCTGACGAATACTAATCGGTCGAGGGCTTATCCTAAAAGCTTTTCGAAGAAAAGCTACTTCGAAAGCATAAGCTAAGTTTACGGAGTAAACGTACTTCGGAAGCGTATGCTAAGCTTTTCGAAGAAAAGCTACTTCGTAAGCAAATGCTAATACAGAGCATCAGCGTGCTTGAGTTTCGTATCCAGTTTTCAAGGTGCAACAGTAGTATTGAAATGGATTTAAGCATACCATTTTAATAGCAAAAAACCCTTCATTTTAGAGTAATTGAATGAAGGGTTTTTTGCTATGCTTTCATAGGCAGCACTCGAGATATGTGAACGAGCTACGGTGTTCTTCGCTGCATCTGATCGAGGCTCTTGAAAACATAGCCTTGACGATGAGCTTCATCAATGATACGACCCAGAGCATCGGCGTTATCCTTCGAAACCGAATGAAGCAGCAGCACAGCGCCGGGGTGGAGCTGCGCGATCACCTTTTCGTAGGCGTATTGAGCACCCTTCTGACTGTTCGTGTCCCAATCCTTATATGCAACGGACCAGAACACATTGGTGTATCCCAGCTGCTTGCTCACAGACAAGGTCCGTTCATTAAAGATGCCACGTGGGGTGCGTAAGAAGTCCATCTTCGTTTGACCTGTAATCTCGGCAACCTTGGTCTTCACCTTCGTAAGCTCCTGCTCAATTCGAGTGGCGTCCACCTGGCTCATGTCGGGATGACTCCAGGAATGATTCCCGATGAGATGTCCTTCATTATTCATACGCTTAAGAAGCTCAGGCTCCGTATTCACGTAATGCCCGGTCACGAAAAAGATCGCAGGCACCTTTTTCTCCTTAAGTACGTCAAGCATTTGAGCGGTGTATCCATTCTCGTATCCGTTGTCGAACGTTAAATAGAGCTCCTTCTGCTCAAGGTCGCCGGTGAAGATAGCCCCATACTTTTGCAGGAGCGGCTTGAAGCCCTCCTCGTCGATGGATGGCGCTTGACCGTTCACGCTCTTCTTAAATCCAAAGTGGAAGGCACCATCTGCGAATACAGCGTTACCTCCGAGCAGCAATACCTCGCTGCACATGCTCATAAGCATCAGCAGCCTAAGGACACGTCTCACCATACAAACCTCCTCATAGCGTTGTTCATAGTGACACCGAGAACGGCTGTCAGATCAACATTAATATGCCACACTGCAAGGCTCGGCTATGTCTGGTAAGTCCTGAGGCTTGCTGGTGCACAATCCGTATTGTATCTGAGGAAGGAAGGTATACGGTTTTTAACGCAACCCTGTTACTAGCTCCTTTGCTACAAGCTCAAGCACATACGTTTCTCGAGCGATGGAGAAGCCCATCGAGGCCTCGCGCTCGGCGATCACTTGCTTGTTGTGGCGTATCGCTTCATCAATGGAGATCCAGACAGCCGACATTCCATTCGACTTCTCATAATCCTCAAGCTGCGCGGCAGCAAGGTCAATCTCCCCATGACAGACATAGAAATAGGAGAGCATATGCATCAGCTGATAAGGAGCCTTGTGATAGGGTCGGTACTCGTCGATGTAGCCGAATTCAGATACGATCTCAAGCTGCCGCGCCCCAACCTCCTCTGCCAGTTCTCGTGTCAGTCCTGTTATAAGATCCTCATGCTCATCCACACCGCCGCCGGGAAAGCTGTAGTCGTTGTACCGCTTCGTATATAGCAATAGGATCTGTGAACCGCTCAGTATAATGCCGCGTGCTGCTCGTCTTTCGAATGTCTGGCCTTCGCGAATGTGTTCCACCTGCTCATGGACCAGCTTACCAAGTAGTCTCATCCTCAATCCCTCTCTCCGCTTCAACCATCAAATACAGCTATTGTAGCACAAACCGATCGCAGCGCTCCCCCTATATAAGCCAATTTTGACCGATGATATAAAATCATGTCCGTATTCCCATACTAAATAAAACGCACGTGATCTGAACGTGGCAAGGGACGAGTCAGAATAGTCGGACAATATTGCATTTTCCATAAGATCTGATATAATAACTACAAAGTCAAAGAAAGTCAAAGTCAGTAATGGGCGAACTCCTGATTATATGGTCCACTACAGTCGCGGAGGTCGAACTTATGCGTAATGTTTCAGAAATGATCGAGCAGTATCTGAAGCAGGTGCTGCAGCAGAGCCCCGACGGTATGATCGAAATTCAACGTAACGAGCTAGCAGAGCAATTCAATTGCGTTCCTTCTCAAATTAATTATGTGATCAGCACCCGCTTTACACTAGAGAAGGGATATGTCGTCGAGAGCAAGCGCGGCGGAGGAGGCTACATTCGAATACAGAGGGTAGGCCTCCAGTCGCAGGGCACGATTCTTGATTTTATTCTACAAAATATTAGCACTCATCTCGATCAAGCCGCATCCGAAGGGATGGTCTATCGTCTAGAGGAAGCGAAGCTCATCAGCTCGCGGGAGGCGGCGATTATCAACGCTGCGATGTCCCGAGAGGTGCTGACCTTGAAGCTCCCGTTAAGGGACGAAATCAGGGCGAAGCTGCTTAAGGCAATGCTGATCGCTTTACTGTGCAAATGACGTTGAAGGAGGAGTAACCTTTGATTTGTCAAGAGTGTGGAAAGAAACAGGCGACGCTGCATTTTACGAAAATATTGAATGGAGAGAAGACCGAGTTTCACATCTGTGAAGCCTGCGCTCGGGAAAAAGGGGAGCTCATCCCCGGTACGCCGAACGGGTTCTCCATTCACAATTTGCTGAGCGGCCTGCTCGACTTCGAGCCTTCCTCTCATGGAGCAAGTGCTGTTCAGAAGCAGCAGCCGTCCCGTTGTGAGCATTGCGGATTGACCTATAGTCAATTCAGCAAGGTCGGACGCTTCGGCTGCAGCGATTGCTACAAGCATTTTGCCGAGAAGCTCGATCCGCTGTTCAAACGGGTGCACGGTAACACGGTGCATATCGGCAAAGTGCCGAAGCGCAGCGGAGGCCTGATTCGGTTCAAGCGCGAAATCGACGAATTGAAGAAGGATCTAGCACTCCGTATACAGAACGAGGAGTTCGAGCAAGCGGCTCAGCTGAGGGATCGCATACGGGAGCTGGAGAAGAAGATAGCGGAGGCTTAACAGGACGATAGGAGGGAAGTCATCCTTATGGCGGAAGTGAATCGCTTCACGGAGCATGCATTGAGTGATTGGATGAAGGGTAATGGCCCGGAATCAGACATTGTGATCAGCAGCCGAGTGCGGGTTGCTCGCAACCTGAGACAGTATCCGTTCCCGATGCTGGCGACAAATCAGCAGTCGGAGGAAGTGCTGCATAAGGCTGCCGAGCTCATGAACAACGAGGAATTGAGCACGATTAGTCAGTTTACACTAGTGCCGCTGTCACAGCTGAATGAGCTTCAGCGTCGCGTGCTGGTCGAGAAGCACTTGATCAGTCCGGCCCTTGCGAACGAATCCCGTAACGGCGCAGTTATTTTATCAGATAACGAATCGATTAGTATTATGGTGAATGAAGAGGACCATCTTCGAATACAATGCTTGTGCCCCGGTTTTCAGATTAAGGAGGCGTGGGACCTGGCCGGACAGATCGATGATCTGTTCGAGGTGCAGCTTGAATATGCATTCGATGAGAAGAGAGGCTATCTCACGAGCTGTCCGACGAACGTCGGCACCGGTATTCGCGCGTCCGTCATGCTCCATCTGCCCGCACTGGTCGTCACGCAGCAAATTAACCGCATCCTGTCGGCCATTACGCAGGTCGGTCTTGCGGTAAGAGGGCTGTACGGCGAAGGCAGCGAGGCGCTGGGCAACTTGTTTCAAATATCGAACCAAATTACACTCGGACAATCCGAGGAGGAAATTATTGAGAATTTGTACAGTGTCGTCCGGCAAATTATTGAGCATGAGCGTGCTGCGCGGCAGAAGCTGCTTCAGGATAGCCGTGCGAAGCTGCTCGATCGGGTGAGCCGCTCGTTCGGTATTCTCTCCTACGCAGCGATCATGGACTCCAAAGAAGCGGCTCAGCGGCTGTCCGATGTTCGGCTCGGCATCGATATGGGCTTCATCAAGAAGCTGTCTCCACAGGTGCTTAATGAGCTGATGGTCATTACGCAGCCCGGTTTTTTGCAGCAAATAGCAGGAGAAAAGCTGTCGGCTGAAGAAAGAGACATTAGAAGAGCTCAGTTGATTCGGGATAAAATATCAGAGCCGGATTCAGACGGGCAGACAGCATGAGCGGCATCGAGTAGCAGCGTATAGCAAGCAAGCAGACTAACGTGTACGTGGCTGTCCCATTCCACATTCGACTTGATACCACTATTGGAGGTGTTTCCTTATGATGTTTGGAAGATTTACGGAGCGCGCACAGAAGGTACTTTCACTCGCACAAGAGGAAGCCGTCCGATTGGGTCATAACAATATCGGCACGGAGCACATATTGCTTGGTCTGATCCGTGAGGGCGAAGGCATTGCAGCGAAGGCGCTGATCGCACTCGGTCTTGGACTTGAGAAAATTCAGGACGAGGTCGAATCGCTCATCGGTCGCGGTCAGGAGCAGCCAACGAATATCGCCTATACGCCGCGTGCCAAAAAGGTGATCGAGCTGTCGATGGACGAGGCGCGCAAGCTCGGACATACGTACGTCGGCACCGAGCACATTCTGCTCGGCTTGATTCGGGAAGGCGAGGGCGTCGCCGCTCGCGTGCTGAATAACCTTGGCGTCAGCCTCAACAAGGCTCGTCAGCAGGTGCTTCAGCTGCTTGGCAGCAGCGAGGTCGTCACGCCGAGCCACGGTAACCCGGTGAACGTCAATACGCCGACACTGGACGGCTTGGCTCGTGACTTGACTGCCTATGCCAGAGAAGGCAACCTAGACCCTGTTATCGGCCGTAGCAAGGAGATCGAGCGCGTCATTCAGGTGCTCAGCCGCCGGACGAAGAACAATCCGGTGCTGATCGGGGAGCCGGGCGTCGGTAAGACGGCCATCGCAGAGGGTCTCGCGCAGAAGATCATTGCGAACGAAATTCCAGAGACGCTCCGCGACAAGCGAGTGATGACGCTCGATATGGGCTCCGTCGTTGCAGGAACGAAGTACCGCGGTGAGTTCGAGGACCGCTTGAAGAAAATCATGGACGAGATTCGTCAGGCCGGCAACATCATTCTGTTCATCGACGAGCTGCATACGCTGATCGGTGCGGGCGGTGCGGAAGGCGCGATCGACGCCTCGAACATTCTGAAGCCGTCGCTGGCGCGTGGCGAGCTGCAATGTATCGGCGCGACGACACTTGACGAGTATCGCAAATATATCGAGAAGGACGCCGCGCTCGAAAGACGCTTCCAGCCGATTACGGTCGATCAGCCGACGCCGGATGAGGCGATTCAAATTTTGCACGGACTGCGTGACCGCTACGAGGCGCATCATCGCGTGAAAATTACGGATGAAGCGATCGAGCAGGCGGTGCGCTTGTCGGATCGCTACATTACGGACCGCTTCCTGCCGGACAAAGCGATCGATCTGATCGATGAGGCGAGCTCCAAGGTAAGGCTTCACTCCTACACCGTACCACCGGATCTGAAGAAGCTGGAGAACAAGCTTGAGGACATCCGCAAGGAGAAGGACGCGGCGGTTCAGAGCCAGGAGTTCGAGAAGGCCGCTTCGCTGCGTGATACCGAGCAGAAGCTTCGTGAGGAGCTCGACACGACGAAGAATGAGTGGAAGGAAAAGCAAGGCCGCACCGATTCCGAGGTGACGCCGGACGATATTGCACAGGTTGTAGCTAGCTGGACAGGTATTCCGGTCGTCAAGCTGGCTGAGGAGGAGACAGAGCGTCTTCTGAAGATGGAGGACATTCTCCATGACCGTGTGATCGGTCAAGAAGAGGCGGTCAAGGCCGTCAGCCGTGCAATCCGCCGTGCGAGAGCGGGTCTGAAGGATCCGAAGCGTCCGATGGGCTCGTTCATCTTCCTCGGTCCTACTGGGGTAGGTAAGACGGAGCTAGCGCGTGCGCTGGCAGAATCGCTGTTCGGCGATGAAAATGCGGTCATCCGTATCGACATGTCGGAATATATGGAAAAGCACTCCACATCCCGTCTCGTTGGAGCGCCTCCGGGGTATGTCGGCTACGAGGAAGGCGGTCAGCTGACCGAGAAGGTTCGTCGCAAGCCGTATTCCGTCGTCCTGCTCGATGAGATCGAGAAGGCGCATCCGGAAGTGTTCAACATCTTGCTTCAGGTGCTTGAGGACGGCCGTCTGACGGATTCGAAGGGACGTACGGTCGACTTCCGCAATACGCTGATCATTATGACGTCGAACGTCGGTGCGGACGTCATCAAGCGTAATTCGACGCTCGGCTTCACGGCTGCGGTGGATTCGGGTAAAGATTACACGAACATGAAGGATAAGGTAATGGGCGAGCTGAAGAAGAGCTTCCGTCCGGAGTTCCTGAACCGGATCGACGAGATCATCGTCTTCCATTCACTCGACGAGAAGCATATCGCTCAGATCGTTACGCTGATGGCTGACGACCTGCGCAAGCGTCTGAAGGAGCAGGAGGTCGACTTCATTCTTACAGATGCGGCGAAGGCATTCCTCGCGAAGGAGGGCTTCGATCCGAGCTTCGGGGCAAGACCGCTGCGTCGTGCGATCCAGAAGCACATCGAGGATCGGTTGTCCGAGGAGTTGCTGCGCGGCAACATCTCGAAGGGCGACAAGCTGACGATCGACGAGAAGGACGGCGAGCTGTTCGTCGAGCGCAATCTTGGCGTCAGCAGTGAAGTGTAAATAGATAGGCACCTAGCAGAGCTTCGATTCGTCGAGGCTCTGCTTTTTCACGTTAGGCAAGCCTTCAAGGGTTTTCAAGGGTAGGCGGACATGGTACACTTGATGGTGGAGCTAAGGGACGGAGAATGGAATATGGCGAAGACGAAAACGAAATTTTATTGCCAGCAATGCGGCTATGAATCGCCGAAGTGGCTCGGCAAATGTCCGGGCTGCGAGGCTTGGAATACGTTCGTGGAGGAAGTAGAGACCGTCAGCAAGGCCAAGGGTCTTCACGGATCGATAACGAATAAGAAAGAAAAAGCGATCTCCATCATAAACATAGAAAGTAATGAGGAGCCGCGGATCGAAACGAGCAACAAGGAGCTCAATCGGGTGCTTGGCGGCGGTCTCGTGCCTGGCTCTCTGATCCTTGTCGGCGGCGACCCGGGCATCGGCAAGTCGACCTTGCTGCTGCAGACGTCCCACGAGCTAACGTCTAAGGGGCTCAGGGTGCTATACATTTCCGGCGAGGAATCGGTCAGGCAGACGAAGCTGCGGGCGGATCGTCTGCAGGCGGTATCTCCGTTGCTATTCGTGCTTAGCGAGACGAATGTCGACTTCATCGAGGCGGCGATCGATGACATTCAGCCGGACTTCATTGTCATTGACTCGATTCAGACCGTCTTCCACCCGGCTGTCGCTTCAGCTCCTGGGAGTGTATCGCAGGTGCGCGAGTGCACAGGGCATTTCATGCGTATCGCGAAGGTCAGAGGGATTGCCTGTGTACTTGTCGGTCATGTGACCAAAGAAGGAGCGATAGCCGGTCCGAGACTGCTGGAGCATATGGTCGATTGCGTGCTCTACTTCGAGGGAGAACGGCATCATTCGTACCGGGTGCTGCGCGCGGTGAAGAACCGATTCGGCTCGACCAATGAGATTGGAATCTTCGAGATGCGGGAGAGCGGCCTTGTCGAGGTGAGCAATCCGTCTGAGCTGTTCCTGTCGGAGCGCCCGCTCGGTGTTGCAGGCTCTACCGTCGTCGCCAGTATGGAAGGAACAAGACCGGTGCTCGTCGAGCTGCAGGCGCTCGTCTGCTCGACGAACTTCCCTTCCCCGCGGCGAATGGCCACAGGTTATGATCATAACCGGCTGGCCCTTATTATTGCGGTGCTGGAGAAGCGTATGGGCATGTTCCTGCAAAATCAGGACGCCTACCTGAACGTCGCTGGCGGCGTCAAGCTCGATGAGCCTGCCGTCGATCTGGCTGTGGCCGTTGCGCTCGCCTCCAGCTTCCGAGATCAGCCGACGCAGGCGTTCGACGTTGTGTTCGGCGAGATTGGCCTAACTGGTGAGGTACGCGGCGTCTCGCGGGTCGATCAGCGGGTGAAGGAGGCGCAGAAGCTGGGCTTCAAGCGCGTGATTGTGCCACAGCAGAGCATGAAGGGGTGGACCGCCCCGAGCGGTATACACATCATCGGCGTGCAGACAGTAGCCGAGGCGCTGTCAGCCGCTCTAGTTTAGTCGTTAGGAGGGACGTCTTTGAGCAAGGAAGATTCGAATCATCGCGATGTGATGAGCCAGCTGCTGCAATTAGTGGCGCCTGGCACTCCTTTCCGTGACGGGCTCGAGAACGTGCTCCGCGCCAAAACGGGCGGCTTAATCGTTGTCGGCTACAGTCCGGAGGTTATGGAGATTGTGGACGGGGGCTTCTCGATCAACTGTGATTTCTCGCCGAACTACTTATATGAGCTGGCCAAGATGGACGGGGCGATCATATTGAGCGAGGACGTCAAGCGTATCTTGTACGCGAATACGCAGCTTATTCCAGATTCGTCGATTACGTCGACGGAGACGGGCATTCGGCATCGGACGGCAGAGCGGGTCGCCAAGCAGACGAACAAGCTCGTCGTCTCGATCTCCCAGCGCCGAAACGTCATCACGCTGTACCAAGGCAATCTGCGCTATGCGCTGAAGGATATCGGCGTCATTCTGACGAAGGCGAATCAGGCGATCCAGACGCTGGAAAAATACATGTCAGTGCTCGATCAAGATCTGACGAATCTCGGTGCGTCGGAATTCGAGGAGCTCGTCACGCTGCACGATGTGACGTGCGTCATTCAGCGGATCGGCATGGTGCTCCGCATTAAGGCGGAGATTAACCGCTACATTAACGAGCTCGGTAATGAGGGCCGTCTCATCAGCATGCAGCTGGAGGAGCTGATGGGCAATACGGAGCGCGAGGCGTATGTGCTCGTGAAGGATTACATGAAGGAGCCGAGCGACGAGAAGGTGAAGGACATCTTCACCCAGCTGAAGCGGGTGTCGCATGATGAAATTCTCGATCACGGCATGATCGCGAAGGCGCTCGGCTATCCACCGGCCGCGGTTAGCGCCGAGGAGATGGTCGCACCGCGCGGCTACCGGGTGTTGAACAAAATACCGCGGCTGCCGTCGGTCATCATTCATAATTTGATCGATCACTTCCGCCAGCTGCCGCATCTCATGATGGCTACAATCGACGAGCTTGATGAGGTGGACGGCATCGGTGAAGTACGGGCACGCGCGATCAAGGAAGGCCTAAAGCGCATCCAAGATCAGGTACTCATTGACAGACATATATAAAGTGCATACAATCAGAGCATGCACCTCATATTGAAGCCTGAATTGGGGCACAGTAAGTGCACACAAAACCAAAGGTGGACTAACAGATGATAGCTAAATCTCTCCCGAACATCTTCACGATAGGGAACCTGTTTCTCGGAATTATCGCCATTATATCCGTGTTTAACAATAAACCGGAGTTTGCCGCCATTATGGTTATCGTTGCGATGCTGCTGGACGGCCTCGACGGCCGCGTGGCCAGAGCGCTGAACGCCCAGAGCGAGTTCGGCAAGGAGCTGGACTCATTGTCCGACGTGATCTCGTTCGGTGTAGCGCCGGCCTTCATCATGTACGTCGTCGCCTTCACCGATATGAACACGGCTGCTGCGTGGATTATTACCGCCGTGTTCCCGATCTGCGGCGCACTGCGACTGGCTCGCTTCAATGTCGTGGCAGGAACGCCAGGCTACTTCATCGGCCTTCCGATCCCGGCCGCAGGCGGCGTGCTCTGTACGCTCGCATTGTTCCATCAAGAGCTGAGCCCGCTGGTGCTCGCTCTCTCGACGCTGCTACTCTCTTACCTGATGGTCAGCAACGTCAAGTACCCGAACTTCAAGAAGATTGGGATCCCGAAGGCTGCGATCTGGATTACGCCATTCGTCGTCATTGCGGCCGTCGTGCTCGCAGTGAAGTTCCCGTCGATGCTGTCTAAGCTCATCTTCATACCGCTTCTGCTCTATGCACTGTACGGCTTAAAAAAAAACGTTGATCGCTTCTTCGTGAGCATTCGCCGCAAGCGTAGCAAGTCGGCTGAAGAGCCGGAGTCGAAGACGACCACCGTTTAATATTGAAACAGTGAAAATGAAAAGCATTTATTTTCCGTCGTAACTACGGGGAATAGATGCTTTTTTTAATTTTCCTACACGCATGAACGATTAGGCTGGAAGCTTTCGGTACATAATGGATAAGGAAGTAATGGAAATCGAATTGATGGAGGTGAAGTCTATGATGAAAAAATGGTTCCAGCTTTTGTTTGCCGTAATCGGCGGCGCCGTAGGAGTCCAATGGAATCATACGCTTGGAACGCCTGTTTTTGAAGTCATAGCATCGGTCATTGGAGTACAGAAGATCGAAGGGCAAGCCGTCTGGATGTTTATGGTCGGGGCAGCCGTGTTCTACGGAATAAGTGCAGGAACGTTCGCTAATGTACAGCGCATCATTCAGACAGGAGAGGAGCGGGTATCGACCATAGCGGTACCGGAGCTGGTGGCAGGTACGCTTGGAATGGGCGTCGGCCTGCTGGCCTCCTCCCTGCTGCTTCAGCCGCTCGAGCGGAGCGGGCTGACGAATCCGCTGCTGCATATGCTGTGCATCGCGGTGCTCGCTATAGCGGGCTACAGACTGGGCACGGTCAAGAAGGACGAGCTCGTCGCACTGCTGGAGAAGCGGGGCGAGCAGCAGCGCGGGCGCCGCGCTCCAGGTGAAGCGAAGGGCTTCGAGGAGCATAAGATTCTCGATACGAGTGTTATTATTGACGGTCGGATTGCCGACATCTGCAAGACAGGCTTTATTGAAGGGACGCTTGTCATTCCGGAGTTCGTGCTGGAGGAGCTGCAGCATATTGCTGATTCGTCGGATCTGCTGAAGCGTAACCGCGGCCGTCGCGGGCTCGACATTTTGAACAAAATTCAGAAGGAGCTCGACGTGAAGGTGTTGATCTACGAAGGAGACTTCGACGAGATCTCCGAGGTGGACAGCAAGCTGGTGCGGCTCGCGAAGCTGCTGCGCGGCAAAGTCATCACGAACGACTTCAACCTGAACAAGGTGTGTGAGCTGCAGGGAGTCTCGGTGCTGAACATTAACGACCTTGCGAACGCGGTCAAGCCGGTCGTGCTGCCGGGCGAGGAAATTCTCGTCCAGGTGATCAAGGACGGCAAGGAGCATGGTCAAGGCGTCGCTTACCTCGATGACGGTACGATGATCGTCGTGGAGGGTGGCAGAGAGTTTATCGGCACGACGCTGGATGTGCTGGTTACGAGCGTGCTGCAGACGTCGGCGGGACGGATGATTTTTGCGAAGCCCAAGCTCTTGGAAAAAGCGCTCTAAACCGTTATGATAAGAAGGATGCATCGGATGTTGGCGTGGCGGGAGCGCCGCGCTGGCAGAGGATGCGCAGGAGACGGTGTGGGCAGGTGGATGGATCGTGAACGCAGCAGCATGGGGTGTCATCATCGTGGCGGCCGGCAAAGGGACGCGGATGGGAACACAGGAGAGCAAGCAATATTTGCAGCTTGGCGGCAAGCCGATCGTGGTCCATACACTGGAGACGTTCGAGCGGATGATCGGCGTCAGCTCGATCGTGCTCGTGACGGGCGAGGCTGATGTAGCGAGATGCCGTCAATATGTCGAGCAGTACGGCCTGCATAAGGTGACGGCGGTCATCGCTGGAGGGCGCGAACGACAGCATTCGGTGCGCCTAGGGCTTAATGCGCTGCCTACGGGCACGGAGTGGGTTATGGTGCATGACGGAGTGCGTCCTTTTGCCAAGGAAACACATGTTCGCATGTGTGCAGAGCGCGCTGCTGTGACAGATGCTGCTGTGCTCGCTGTTCCGGTGAAGGATACAATCAAGGTTGTAGATGCGGAAGGCGTCATTCAGGGGACGCCGGATCGAAGCAGCTTGTGGGCGATACAGACGCCGCAAGCTTTTCGTCTTGCTGTGCTGCAGAAGGCGCATGAAGAGGCGGAGGCGGACGGCTTCCTCGGCACGGACGATGCGATGCTCGTGGAGCGTCTGGGCTGCAGGGTCGCGGTCGTTGAGAGTGACTATTACAATATCAAGATTACGACGCCTGAGGATTTGCCTTGGGCGGAGTGGATCTTGGAGCACGTATGGGGGAGAAGTGAGTGATGATTCGAGTAGGACAAGGCTTCGATGTGCATCAGCTGGTCGAGGGACGTAAGTGTATCATCGGGGGCGTCGACATTCCGTATGAGAAAGGGCTGCTCGGCCACTCCGATGCCGACGTGCTGCTGCATGCGCTGAGCGATGCGATTCTTGGGGCGCTGGCGATGGGGGATATCGGCAAGCACTTCCCCGATACGTCGGAGGCGTACAAGGACGCGGACAGCTTCGAGCTGCTAAAGCAGGTGTGGAAGCTTGCGAAGGATGCCGGCTACGAGCTCGGCAATGCGGACTGTACGATTATCGCGCAGAAGCCGAAGATGGCTCCGTACATTCCGGCGATGGTCGAGCGCATTGCGTTCGGTCTGGAGGCGGAGCTGTCGCAGGTGAATGTGAAGGCGACGACGACGGAGCAGCTTGGTTTTACGGGACGTGGAGAAGGAATTGCGGCGCAAGCCGTTGTGTGTCTGGTGCGGGCGTAAACGATAAGACGCTCTCATAATAAGGCATTCCGTTCAGAACTTATACATACTTATAGCGAGGCAAGAGGAAGGGGAACCACAATGGCAGACATTCGCGTAAGATACGCACCGAGTCCGACAGGTCACTTACATATCGGCGGAGCGAGAACGGCTCTGTTCGATTACTTATATGCACGGAAGAACAATGGGAAATTCATCATTCGCTTCGAGGATACGGATCAGAGCCGTCACGTTGAGTCCGGAGTGGACAGTCAGCTGGAGGGCTTGCGCTGGTTAGGTGTGGACTGGGATGAGAGCGTCGATGTCGGCGGACCGTACGGTCCTTATCGTCAGACGGAGCGTCTAGACCTGTATCAGCCGTTCATCGATCAGCTCCTTCGCGAGGGTAATGCATACTATTGCTATTGCTCTGAGGCGGATCTAGAGGCGGAGCGGGCGGAGCAGGAGGCTGCTGGTCAGATGCCGATGTATTCGGGCAAATGTCGCAACCTCACGCCTGAGCAGGCGGAGGCTTACCGTGCGGAGGGACGCAAGCCTTCGATTCGATTCCGCGTGCCTAGCGATCGGACGATTGCCTTCGTGGATCGTATTCGCGAGCAGGTGGAGTTCGACTCGAACGGGATTGGTGATTTCATCATCGTGCGACCGGACGGCATTCCGACGTATAACTTCGCGGTTATTCTCGACGACCATCTAATGAAGATTTCCCTCGTGATTCGCGGGGAAGAGCATCTGACGAATACGCCGCGTCAAATTATGATGTACGAGGCGCTCGGCTTGCCTGTACCGGAATTCGCCCATCTGGCGCTTATTCTGAATCAGGACCGCAAGAAGATGAGCAAGCGCGACGAGTCGATCATCCAGTTCATTGAGCAGTACAAGTCGCTCGGCTACTTGCCTGAGGCGGTCATGAACTTCATCGCGCTGCTCGGCTGGTCGCCGAAGGGCGAGGAGGAGATGTTCACGCGCGAGGAGTTGATCGAGCAGTTCGATCTGGATCGCGTGTCTAAGAGCCCGGCCGTGTTCGACATGGACAAGCTGAATTGGATGAACAATGCGTATATCAAGAAGGCTGACCCAGAGCGGATCGTGCAGCTGGCGCTGCCGCATCTGCAGGAGGCCGGACGATTGCCTGCAGAGCTTAGCGAGGAGCAGCAGCAATGGGTGCGTGCGCTCGTAGGGCTGTACCAGGAGCAACTGCGCTTCGCGGCGGAGATCGTAACGCTCTCTGAGCTGTTCTTCCGTGAGGAGGTACAGATGGAGGATGAGGCTGCCGCGCTGCTGGCGGAGGATTATGCCCCTGTTGTACTGCGCAGCTTCCTTGGTCAGGTGGAATCAGCCTCGTCGTTCACGGTCGATGCGGTCAAGGCGATGGTGAAGGCCGTTCAGACGGAGACCGGCTACAAGGGCAAGCAGCTGTTCATGACGATCCGCGTCGCGCTGACGGGCCAGATGCACGGTCCTGACTTGAACATGGCAATCCATCTGCTCGGCGCGGAGACGGTACAGGTACGACTGAAGAAATTATTGTAATGAGCTATCGTTTCTGATAATATCTATACCAAATACAATAGCAGAAGCGGCGAGGAACGGGAAAGTACGCTTATAGACGAATGCTCAGAGAGGACAATCGGCGCTTGCGCCGGCTGCGAGTTGTCCGATTCGGCTGTTAGCGGAAGTGCACCTGGGAGCCGTAAGGATGAGCCGGTCGCCTCGCGCCTGTAGCATGCAGGGCGGAGGACGAACGGGGTAGTCTTTACCGAAGCGCTCACGATACGGGCGAAGGAGATGGACGACCAGATGCAATGGGGCACAGGGAGTATGATACCTTGCACCTCACGCAGCAATCGTCCAAGCAGAGTGGAACCGCGCATGTATACGCCTCTGCAGCCTTAGGGCTGCAGAGGTTTTTTGTGAGCTTGTCCTATATTGGCGGTATGCGCTTTGGACTGAACGGCAGACACAGCTAGGCTTCTGTCAGGGGAGAGGGGGCAATCGGATGCTAAGCAGAATGAGAGAAGATATTACGACGATATTCGAGAACGACCCGGCCGCCCGCAGCTGGATCGAGGTGGTCTTTACATATTCAGGCCTGCATGCGCTGTGGGCACATCGCGTCGGGCATTGGCTGTATAAGCGCAGATTATATACCGCGGCGAGAGTCGTGTCTCAGGTCAGCCGCTTCATGACCGGTATCGAGATTCATCCGGGCGCTACGATCGGCAGACGGTTTTTCATCGATCATGGAATGGGAGTTGTCATCGGTGAGACGTGCGAGATCGGAGACAATGTACTGCTGTATCACGGCGTGACGCTAGGGGGAAGCGGGAAGGAGAAGGGGAAGCGCCATCCGACGGTCGGCAACAATGTCGTCATCTCGGCTGGAGCGAAGGTGCTAGGCTCGTTCACCGTAGGGGATAACTCGCGCATCGGCTCGAACGCGGTCGTGCTGGCCGAGGTGCCTCCGAACAGTACGGTGGTTGGCATTCCCGGCCGTGTCGTGAAGCGCGATGGCGTGCGAGTCGGACGACTGGAGCACGGTAATTTGCCAGATCCGGTCATTGAGATGTTCCGCACGATGCAGCAGCAGATGGATGAGCTGAAGGAGAAGGTACGGGAATTCGAGGATAAGAACGGAGGAAGCAGTTCAGATGGCACTTAAAATATACAACACGCTGACGCGAACCAAGGATGAATTCATCGCTCTTGAACCGGGTAAAGTGAAGATGTATGTGTGCGGTCCGACCGTATATGATTACATCCACATCGGCAATGCGCGGCCTGCGATTTTCTTCGATGTCGTGCGCCGTTACCTGGAATCGATCGGTTATGAGGTGACGTTCGTTGTGAACTTTACCGATGTTGACGATAAGCTGATTAAGAAGGCAGCCGAGATGGGGGTTACGGTACCAGAGGTTGCTGACCTGTTCGTCCAAAAGTATTACGAGGACACGAAGGCGCTCGGCATTCGAGAGGCTACTGTTCATCCGCGTGTCACGCAAAATATGACGGAGATCATTGAGTTCATCTCAGCACTTGAGGAGAAGGGGCTCGCTTACGAGGCAGGCGGCGATGTGTACTTCCGTACCGCTCGCTTCGAGGAGTACGGCAAGCTGTCGCAGCAAAATCTGGAGGAGCTGCAATTCGGCATTCGCGTCGATGTCGATCAGCGCAAGGAGAGTCCGCAGGACTTCGTGCTATGGAAGGCAGCGAAGCCCGGTGAGATCAGCTGGTCGAGTCCTTGGGGTGAAGGGCGTCCGGGGTGGCATATCGAGTGCTCGGCGATGGTGCGCAAATATTTGGGCGACACGATCGACATTCACGGCGGCGGTCAAGACTTGGCGTTCCCGCATCATGAGTGTGAGATTGCACAGTCTGAAGGGCTGACCGGTCATGCGATGAGCCGCTACTGGATGCACAACGGCTTCGTCAATATTAATAACGAGAAGATGTCCAAGTCGCTCGGCAACGGCATCTCCGTACATCAGCTGTTGAAGAAGCTGGAGCCCGAGGTGTTCCGCTACTTCATGCTGTCGGGGCATTATCGTAATCCATTGAACTTCAGCGACGAAGCGGTTGAGCAGGCGAAGGGCAGTCTCGCTAGAATCGAGAACTGTATCGCCGCGCTGAAGCATCGGTTGAAGACGGCGCGCCCGGGCGAGATCGAGCCGGAGCTGGCCGCAGCGGTCAACGAGGCGAAGGCGCAATTCGAGGCGAAGATGAACGATGACTTCAACACGCCGGATGCGATTACGGCTGTATTCGAGCTCGTGAACGCGGCGAACCCGTACGCCAATTCACAAGGTGAAGTGAGCGCGGCAACGATTGAGCTGCTGCTCGGTCAATTCGCTGTGATGAATGACGTGCTCGGCATTATCGCACCAGAATCCGAGGAGCTGCTGGATTCAGAGATTGAGCAGCTCATCGTCGAGCGGACCGAGGCGAGACGGACGAAGAATTGGGCGCGCGCCGATGAAATTCGTAATTTGCTGACGGAGCGGGGCATCATTCTCGAGGATACCGCACAAGGTATACGTTGGCGGCGCGCATGATGAGTGACCGTACGAGCGACGAGACGCTGTATGACCCGTTCGGTCTTCAATTATTCGAATGTCCGCCAGCGAAGGAGCCGCATCTGCTCAATCCGATCGTACTCGCGTACATCGGTGATGCGGTGTATGAGGTGTTCGTGCGTAAATATGTCATTTCGCTGCCGAATCATAAGCCGAACCATCTGCACAAGCTCTCGACGCAGTACGTGTCTGCGAAGGCTCAAGCGCGATCGCTGACGCGCCTTCTCCCACATCTGACCGAGGAGGAGGCAGACATCGTGAAGCGGGGACGCAATGCGAAGTCGGGAACGACGGCGAAGAACGCTGATGTGCTGGAATACCGCCACAGCACCGCCTTCGAATGCTTGATCGGTTACTTGTATTACAAGAAGAGCTGGGAGCGGCTGCACGCGGTGCTGCAGCTATCTCTGGAGAAGGACTCGTCAGTCTAAACAGATATCGTACAGAAGTTCAGTGGATCATAAACAACCTGTTAGTTCAGGATAGAGATGAGGACGACTTAGCGTGGAAGAAGAGTATATTGGTGGGAAGCACTCCGTATTAGAGGCGCTCCGATCTGGAAGAACGATTCATAAGATATGGATTGCCGAGCAGGCTCAGAAGCAGCTGACGCAGCCGATTATTGCCGAGGCGAAGCAGCATGGCGTCATCGTACAGGTGGCGGATAAGCGCAAGCTCGACCAGCTGGCGGCAGGCGTGCAGCATCAGGGCGTCGTTGCACAGGTGGCAGCTTACGCCTACGCGGAGGTTGACGATCTGCTGGAGCGCGCGGCTGCGAGGAACGCACAACCGTTCCTGCTCATCCTCGATGAGATCGAGGACCCGCACAACCTCGGGTCGATTCTGCGGACGGCGGACTGCACCGGTGTACACGGTGTCATTATTCCGAAGCGACGTGCGGTCGGCTTGACCGCTACCGTCTCGAAGACATCGGCGGGTGCGCTCGAGTATGTGCCGGTTGCTCGGGTGACGAACCTAGCGCAGACGATTGAGCAGCTGAAGGAGCGGGGGGTATGGATTGCAGGGGCGGACGTCGGGGCGAAGGCTCCGATATACAAGACGAACCTGAATCTGCCTATCGCGATCGTTATCGGGAATGAAGGGAAAGGAATCGGCCGACTCATTCGCGAGAGATGCGACTTCTTGCTGCAGCTGCCGATGTTTGGACAAATTAATTCGCTTAACGCCTCGGTCGCCGCTTCGGTGTTCATGTACGAGGTGGTGCGCCAGAGGCTGGCCGCGCAAGGCTAGGCAGCAGCGGCAGGAAGCGTAACGGCGGTGCGGCATGATACAAGAACTATTAATTGTGGACGGATACAACATCATTGGAGCATGGCCCGAGCTGCAGAGGCTGAAGGACATCAGTCTGGAGGAGGCTCGGGATCGGCTTATTCAGATTATGTCGGAATACCAGTCGTTCTCAGGGACGAAGACGATTATCGTCTTCGATGCGTATTATGTGCCAGGCCTCGGCAAGACGTATTTGCACAGCAAGCTTCCGGTCTACTTCACGAAGGAGAAGGAGACGGCGGATGAGCTGATCGAGCGTCTCGTGACCGCGCATATCGGCAGGCGTAAGCAGATCTATGTCGCGACCTCGGATATGATCGAGCAGCATGTCATCTTCGGCAAGGGCGCCTTCCGCGTTCCGGCTAGCGAGCTGCTGCAGAAGGTGCGACTGGCAAGGCAGGATATACGGAAGAAGATTCACGAGGAGACGACGGTGAAGCGCAATACGTTCGATAGCAGGCTGAACGACGAGCTGAGGAAGCGTCTGGAGGACTTGCGTCGAGGGAAATGAAGATAGGCTTGCGAATTCTAGTAAAAGTGCGGAAATTCGCGTTTCTACAAGCTTTTGCTAGTCGAATTTTATTGACGTATTTAGATTACATAATGTATACTTACACTATCTTTCAAGCGCAGGCCGGAGGGATTGTGGTGAGTGTCGACCTCAGAGATTTGAGAATGTGCGAATACGACCTCAAGGCAGACGAGGTTTTAGTCGAAGCGGTCCGTGAAGGCGATAGCGATGCGCTGGAATACTTGATTAACAAGTATCGTAACTTCGTGCGTGCCAAGGCTCGCTCCTACTTTTTGATTGGAGCTGATCGCGAGGATATCGTACAGGAGGGCATGATCGGTCTGTATAAGTCGATTCGTGACTTCCGTGGCGATAAGCTTGCGTCGTTCAAGGCTTTCGCCGAGCTGTGTATTACCCGTCAGATCATTACAGCCATTAAGACGGCTACCCGACAGAAGCATATTCCTCTCAATTCCTATGTATCCTTGGACAAGCCGATCTATGATGAAGAGTCTGATCGAACGCTGCTGGATGTCATCTGTGGCTCGCGAGTATCCGATCCGGAGGAATTGATTATTAACCAAGAGGAATTCAGTGGTCTTGAGGACAAGATGGGCGAGATATTAAGCGATCTTGAACGCAAGGTACTCATGCTTTATTTAGACGGGCGTTCCTATCAGGAAATTGCTGTCGACTTAGACCGTCATGTGAAATCGATTGATAATGCGTTACAGCGCGTCAAGCGCAAGTTGGAGAAATACTTGGAAGTTCGCGACGCTTAAGCCAGGCACCTGAGCTCTTTTACAAGAGAAGGGTGCCTTTTTTGTGCTTGCGTTTAGGCATGCAGCCATTTGTCTATACTTGTATCTAGCGCAGCAGACTAGTTGTTAGCTCTTCTTCCTTGACATGAAGTATACCGTGTGATAATGTATTCAGGTAGCCTTAAAACGAATAGGCGTTTTTTTGCTGATTGTTTAAAGGTAAAATTAGAGGCTGGTCCGTAGGAGGTGTACATCATGCGGGTGATCATCACGTTAGCGTGCACAAACTGCAAGCAAAGAAACTATACGTCTTCCAAAAATAAGCGCAACCATCCTGACCGCATGGAGCTCAAGAAATATTGCAAGTTTTGCAATGAACAAACCGCTCATCGCGAAACTCGCTAATTTTTGGGGGTGTAGTTGTGTCCTTATTGGCTAAAGTGAAGCAGGGATTCGGCAGCACGTTCTCATTTTTTGGGGACAGCTGGTCCGAATTGAAAAAAGTCAAGTGGCCCAGCCGTAAAGAACTGATTAGTTACACGCTGGTCGTGTTGTTTACGGTCATCTTTGTGACGGTGTACTTCTACGTTCTGGACTTAGGAATTTCTGAGCTGCTTCGCCTCGTGTTTTAATAATCTAGGCTGATTGGTGGCGCGAATGGGAATGGAAAAAAGATGGTACGTCGTACATACCTATTCCGGGTATGAGAACAAGGTGAAGGCCAACTTAGAAAAACGCGTCGAATCGATGGACATGAAGGACAAGATCTTTCGTGTGCTCGTTCCGATGGAAGAAGAGCTGGTAAACAAGGACGGTAAGAAGAAGACGGTTATGCGTAAGGTATACCCAGGCTACGTGCTGGTCGAAATGATCCAGACGGACGATTCCTGGTATGTCGTTCGCAACACCCCTGGCGTTACCGGCTTTGTTGGCTCGACAGGCTCCGGCTCTAAGCCGACAGCACTGCTTCCTGAAGAGGTAGACGCGATTCTCAAACACATGGGCATGGAAGAGCCGAAGCCGAAGATCGACTTCGATCTGAAGGAGACGGTCCGTGTCAAGGTGGGTCCTTTTGCGAACTTTGTCGGCTCCGTAGAAGAAATTCTTGTCGACAAAAGCAAGCTGAAGGTGCATGTCAATATGTTCGGAAGAGAAACGCCGCTGGAGCTTGACTACCATCAGGTAGAGAAGCTCTAAGTGAGCTAGCTTCCATACTAGTGCGAGGAGGTGTCACACAATGGCAAAAAAGGTTATCAAAATGGTGAAGCTGCAGGTTTCTGCAGGTAAAGCGAACCCGGCGCCGCCGATCGGTCCTGCACTCGGTCAAGCGGGTGTTAACATCATGCAGTTTTGTAAGGAGTTCAACGCTCGTACTGCGGATCAGGCTGGTCTGATCATTCCGGTCGTGATTACAGTGTTCGAGGATCGTTCCTTCACGTTCGAGACGAAGACGCCACCGGCTGCTGTACTGCTTCGCGTTGCTGCAGGAATCGAAAGAGGTTCCGGCGAGCCTAACAAGAAGAAGGTTGCAACAGTTAAGCGTTCGAAGGTTCGTGAAATCGCTGAGCAGAAGATGCCTGACCTGAACGCTGCATCCGTCGAGGCTGCAATGCGCATGGTTGAAGGTACAGCTCGCAGCATGGGCGTCGTAATCGAGGACTAATCCAAGATTGCGACCTCCGTTGCAAAGGCAGATTCCGTCCGGTCAGGAGTTGGAATCGCAACTGGTGGGAGGATATTCCGCTAATACCACAGAGGAGGACAATTAAAGTGGCTAAACACGGCAAGAAGTACTTGGAAGTAGCCAAGCTTGTAGAAGCAGAATCGTTCTACGAGCCGCTTGAGGCTATTGAGCTCGTGAAGAAAACTGCGCGCGCAAAATTCGACGAGACGGTTGAAGTTGCAGTGCGCTTGGGCGTAGACCCTCGTAAGCAAGACCAGGCTGTTCGCGGCGTGGTTGTATTGCCTAACGGCACAGGTAAAACTAAGCGTGTTCTCGTATTCGCAAAGGGCGAAAAGGCTAAGGAAGCGGAAGCAGCTGGTGCTGATTTCGTCGGCGATCAGGACATGATCAACAAAATCCAGCAGGGCTGGTTCGACTTCGATGTCTGCGTAGCAACACCAGACATGATGAGTGAAGTTGGTAAGCTCGGTCGTATCCTCGGTGGTAAAGGTTTGATGCCGAATCCGAAGGCCGGTACGGTTACGTTCGACGTATCCAAAGCGGTTCAAGAGATCAAGGCTGGTAAAATCGAATACCGTCTGGACAAAGCCGGTCAAATTCATGCTCCAATCGGGAAGGTTTCCTTCGATGCTGAGAAGCTCGCTGAAAACTTCAAAGCCCTGATTGACGCGTTGAACAGAGCGAAGCCTGCGGCTGCTAAAGGTGTATACCTGAAGAACATTGCGGTATCTTCCACAATGGGCCCAAGCGTACGCATCAACGCATCCGGCCAGCGCTAAGGAATAGCTTGGCAGTTGACTTTTACAGTCACGCATGCTAACCTTACTAAGGTCATTGACAAACGAATATGCTTACCGTAGACAGCAGGTGCTTGGTGACAAGCTTAATTTCCTGCCGAGGTGTTATGATAAACGTTCGGTATTCTAAGCAACAGCTTACGGAATATGAGACAATCCATCATGCCTTCGCGAAGTCTGCGAAGGCATTTTCGCTTTCAACGGCGAGGATGTCTTCGGCAGACGCTCGGAAATGAGCGGAAGATGTTTACGATAAGCAGCAGGCTGCGGAGTGCTTCATCCGCTAGGATGACAGCAGCCGCTTCCGACGAAGTCGGTTTTTCTTAGAAAAACCTATAGGAGGTGCAAAAATGGCAAACGCAAAAATTATTGAGCAAAAAGCGGCTCAGGCATCTGAAGTGTCCGAGAAGCTGAAGACGAATTCCTGCACGATCGTAGCAGACTACCGTGGCTTGAACGTTGCTGAGGTAACGGAGCTTCGTAAGCAGCTTCGTGAAGCTGGCATTGAGTTCCAGGTTATCAAGAACACGGTCGTTCGTCGTGCGACTGCAAGTGCGGAGTTGACAGAGCTTGACTCCTACTTGACAGGTCCTACTGCCATTGCTTTCAGCAAGGACGATATTATCGCTCCAGCTAAGATCTTGACTGGCTTCGCGAAGAAGCACGAGGCTCTTGAAGTCAAGGGTGGCGTTGTTGAAGGTAAAGTTGTAGGCTACGACCAACTCAAAGCACTGGCAGACCTGCCTTCCCGCGAAGGTCTTCTGTCCATGTTGCTCAGCGTTCTTCAAGCTCCTATGCGCAACTTCGCCCTTGCGGTTAAGGCTGTTGCTGACAAGCAAGAAGAAGGCGGCGCACAAGCTTAATGGCTTGGAGCGAATAGCATGACCGTTATGAACGACAAAATTATATCTGAATTGAGATAATTGGAGGGTTAACCATGAGCAAAGAGCAAATCCTTGAAGCCATTAAAGGCATGACAGTACTCGAGTTGAACGACCTGGTTAAAGCAATCGAAGAAGAGTTCGGCGTAACAGCAGCTGCTCCAGTAGCAGTAGTAGCTGGCGGCGGCGCTGCTGAAGTTGCAGAGCAAACTGAATTCGACGTAATCTTGACAAGCGCTGGCGCTTCCAAGATCAACGTTATCAAGGTTGTTCGCGAAATCACAGGTCTTGGTCTGAAAGAAGCAAAAGACCTTGTTGACAACGCACCAAAAGCACTGAAAGAAAAAGTAGGTAAAGAAGAAGCAGAAGCAGTTAAAGCGAAGCTTGAAGAAGCAGGCGCTGCTGTAGAAGTGAAGTAATTTTTCACAAGATAGACCCCTTGCATGAGCTTGACTCCGGCAAGGGGTTTTCCTGTGTCTGACTAACTACGATGGAACGGCGGGAGGGACGGTTCGTGTCGGAGCATTACTATACGTCGAAGCCTACAGCCGAGCACGACTTGCATACGGTTGAGGAAGTGCTGCGCGGCCGCAAGCTGCGCTTTGTTACGGATGCCGGTGTTTTCTCAAAAAAAGGGATCGACTTCGGCTCGAAGCTCTTAATCGAAACGATGGTGCTGAAGCCAGATGCTCGGGTGCTGGACGTCGGCTGCGGGTACGGTCCGATCGGCATTAGTGCTGCATTGCTTATGACAAGCGGTCACGTCACGATGGTGGATATTAATGAACGGGCGATTGCTCTTGCCAAGCTGAATCTCGAGCGCAATGGTGTAGAACAGGCCGAAGTGCTGCAGAGCGATAAGCTGGAGCAGGTGATGGACCGGCAGTTTGATGCGGTGCTGACGAATCCGCCTATACGAGCAGGCAAAGAGACGGTGCATCATATATTCGAGCAAGCATATGAGGTACTGGTACCGGGCGGTGACCTATGGGTCGTCATTCAAAAAAAGCAAGGTGCGCCCTCGGCGGTCAAGAAGCTTGAGGAGCTGTTCTCAGCGGTCGAAGAGGTTGAACGAGATAAGGGGTATTGGATTATAAAGGCAACAAAATAACGGAATGAAGCTGGAAAAATGTTGACTTGCAAATTTCGTTATGATATTATTATAAAATGTCAGCATTATGATTGGGTCGATTCTCTTTAGTTTACTAAAATGTCAAGAATTTTTTGGTGAGGCTGCTGAATAAAATTTATTCATTTTACGTATAATGTTTAGATTTTAAGTTAAGCCTATGAGGTATGGAGAAATTTAGGTGCTGGACGTGTAAGAACATGAGCATCAAGAATTGAAGCTTCTACAAGAAGTTAGACTTCACGAAGGCGTAACGATTCGAGAAGGCTTCCCGCAGAGGCTTTTATTTTGTTCTATATGAGTAGACATAAGGGGTGAATCTAAGTTGGCGGGTCATCTTGTTCAATTTGGTCGACGTAAACGCAGGTCGTACGCTCGAATTCATGAGGTTTTGGAGGTTCCAAACCTGATCGAAATTCAACAAAAATCGTACCAATGGTTTTTGGATGAGGGATTGCGCGAAATGTTCCAGGATATTTCCCCGATTCAGGATTTTACGGGGAATTTGGTGCTGGAATTTATCGACTATTCTCTCGGTGAGCCGAAATATTCGGTAGATGAATCGAAGGAACGCGACGTCACCTATGCTGCACCGCTTCGTGTGAAAGTGCGCCTGATCAACAAAGAAACCGGTGAAGTGAAAGAGCAGGAAGTGTTTATGGGTGACTTCCCGCTTATGACGGATACGGGGACTTTCATCATTAACGGCGCCGAACGGGTAATCGTCAGCCAGCTGGTTCGATCCCCAAGCGTCTATTTCAGCACGAAGGTCGATAAGAACGGAAAGAAAACGTACACAGCAACGGTTATTCCGAACCGTGGTGCATGGCTTGAGCTTGAGACGGACGCGAAGGATATTATTTACGTTCGTATCGACCGTACACGTAAAATTCCGGTTACCGTTCTTCTTCGTGCGCTTGGCTTCGGTACGGATGCGGAAATTATCGATTTGCTCGGTGACGATGAGTATATTCGCAACACGCTGGATAAAGACAATACCGACTCGACGGACAAGGCTCTTATCGAGATCTACGAGCGACTGCGTCCGGGCGAGCCGCCGACGCTGGATAACGCTAGAAGCTTGCTGATCGCTCGCTTCTTCGATCCAAAGCGCTATGACCTTGCGAACGTCGGACGTTACAAAATTAATAAAAAGCTGCACATTAAGAACCGACTGTTCAACCAGAGACTCGCGGAGACGCTTGCGGACAGCGAGACGGGGGAAATTATCGCAGAAGCTGGTCAATTGATTGACCGTCGCTTGCTCGATACGATCTTGCCGTATCTTGAGGACAATGTCGGCTTCAAGGAATATGCGATAGCGAACGGTGTCGTTGAGAATGAGCGGATTCCGCTTCAGAGCGTGAGTGTGTATTCTCCGATCGAGGATGGCAAGGTTGTAAAGGTAACAGCCAACGGCAAAATCGATAAAACGGTGAAGCACATTACACCTGCAGACATTATCGCTTCCATTAACTACTTCATTAATCTATTGCACGGCATCGGCAGCACGGACGATATTGACCACCTCGGTAACCGTCGTCTTCGCTCCGTTGGCGAGCTGCTGCAAAATCAGTTCCGAATCGGTTTATCCCGCATGGAGCGCGTCGTGCGCGAGCGGATGTCGATTCAAGACGTGAACACGATTACGCCGCAGCAGTTGATCAATATTCGTCCGGTTATTGCATCGATCAAGGAGTTCTTCGGAAGCTCGCAGCTGTCCCAGTTCATGGACCAGACGAATCCGCTGGCAGAGCTTACGCATAAGCGTCGTCTGTCTGCACTCGGTCCGGGCGGTCTGACGCGTGAGCGCGCAGGCTTCGAGGTTCGAGACGTTCACCACTCGCACTATGGACGTATGTGCCCGATCGAGACGCCGGAGGGACCGAACATCGGTCTGATCAACTCGTTGTCGACGTTTGCGCGTGTCAATGAGTTTGGCTTTATCGAAGCACCTTATCGCCGTGTTGATCCGAATACAGGAGTTGTTACTGCAGACATCTCGTATCTGACAGCCGATGAAGAGGATAACTATGTAGTCGCACAGGCGAATGCAGAGCTTACAGAGGACAGCAAGTTCGCGAACGACACGGTTATCGTTCGTTACAAGGATGATAACTTGAGAATTGCTAAGGATCGCGTCGACTATATGGACGTATCTCCGAAGCAGGTCGTATCGGTCGCAACAGCGCTCATTCCGTTCCTTGAGAACGATGACTCCAACCGCGCACTGATGGGATCGAACATGCAGCGGCAGGCTGTTCCACTTCTCATTCCGAAGGCTCCGCTTGTCGGAACCGGTATGGAGCACAAGTCCGCGAAGGACTCTGGAGTATGTATTGTATCCAAAGTGAACGGAATTGTTGAGAAAGTTTCTGCCAATGAGATCTGGGTGCGTCGCCAAGAGCTTGTAGACGGCCGCATCGTGAACGGCGACTTGGTGAAGCACAAGCTCCACAAGTTCCTTCGTTCCAACCAAGGAACGTGCATCAACCAGCGTCCGATCTGCCATAAGGGCGATCAGGTTCGTATCGGCGACATTCTCGCGGACGGACCATCGACGGAGCAGGGCGAGCTTGCGCTTGGCCGTAACGTCGTCGTTGCCTTTATGACATGGGAAGGTTACAACTATGAGGATGCGATTCTTCTGAGCGAGCGACTCGTGAAGGAAGACGTGTACACCTCTATTCATATTGAGGAATACGAGTCGGAAGCTCGTGATACGAAGCTCGGACCGGAAGAAATTACGCGCGATATTCCGAACGTCGGTGAGGATGCGTTGAAAAACCTCGACGAGCGCGGCATTATCCGCGTCGGTGCCGAGATCGCCGCAGGCGACATTCTCGTCGGTAAAGTAACGCCGAAGGGCGTAACCGAGCTGACAGCGGAAGAGCGACTGCTCCACGCGATCTTCGGTGAGAAGGCGCGCGAGGTTCGCGATACGTCGCTGCGTGTACCGCACGGTACGGATGGAATCGTCGTCGATGTGAAGGTGTTTACGCGTGAGAACGGCGATGAGCTGCCTCCAGGTGTGAACCAGCTCGTTCGCGTCTACATTGCTCAGAAGCGTAAAATTTCCGAGGGTGACAAGATGGCAGGCCGTCACGGTAATAAGGGTGTCGTTGCGCGCATTTTGCCGGAAGAGGACATGCCGTTCATGCCGGATGGCACGCCAGTCGAAGTTGTCCTGAACCCGCTCGGCGTACCATCGCGTATGAACATCGGTCAGGTACTGGAGGTTCACCTCGGCATGGCCGCGAGATTCCTCGGTATTCATACAGCAACGCCGGTATTCGACGGTGCTCGCGAGTACGACGTATTCGATACGATGGAAGAAGCAGGCATGCAGCGCAACGGTAAGACTTTGCTGTATGATGGACGTACCGGCGAAACGTTCGAGCGTGAAGTTACGGTCGGCGTCATGTATATGATCAAGCTCGCGCACATGGTTGACGATAAGATCCACGCCCGTTCCACAGGTCCTTACTCGCTCGTTACGCAGCAGCCGCTCGGGGGTAAAGCCCAGTTCGGCGGACAGCGCTTCGGTGAGATGGAGGTATGGGCACTTGAGGCGTACGGCGCTGCTTACACGCTGCAAGAGATACTGACCGTGAAGTCTGACGACGTGGTAGGCCGCGTGAAGACGTATGAGTCGATCGTCAAGGGCGAGAACGTTCCAGAGCCTGGCGTTCCGGAGTCGTTCAAGGTATTGATCAAGGAGCTTCAGAGCTTGGGCATGGACGTGAAGATCTTGTCCGAGAATGAAGAAGAGATCGAGATGCGTGAGATGGACGACGAGGATGAAGTGACCAGCGACAAGCTGAACTTGAACATCGAAGGCGCCGAGCTCGGCGTGGAGTAATAAGCTTTCCTTAAGGTGATGCTAGCGCGCCTCGGGGCATCGCACAGATGCGCCGGGGCTGCGTATTGATGAACCAGCATATGCGTCTGATGCCTAATGGGCAGATATTACAAGAAGGAGGGTTGCTCCTTGATCGACGTCAACAATTTTGAGTATATGAAAATCGGATTGGCTTCCCCAGACAAGATTCGTTCGTGGTCCCGTGGAGAAGTAAAGAAGCCGGAGACGATCAACTACAGAACCTTGAAGCCTGAGAAGGAAGGATTGTTCTGTGAGAAAATTTTCGGGCCAACTAAGGACTGGGAATGTCATTGCGGTAAATATAAGCGCGTTCGCTACAAGGGCGTTGTCTGTGATCGTTGCGGAGTTGAAGTGACACGCCAAAAGGTTCGTCGCGAGCGGATGGGTCACATCGAGCTTGCTGCTCCTGTTTCGCATATTTGGTACTTCAAGGGTATTCCGAGCCGTATGGGTCTGGCGCTTGATATGTCTCCGCGCTCGCTTGAGGAAATCATTTATTTTGCATCGTATGTGGTAACCGACCCAGGGGATACACCGCTTGAGAAGAAGCAGCTCCTGTCCGAAAAGGAATACCGCAGCTACCGTGAGAAGTACGGCTATGCGTTCCAGGCGGGCATGGGTGCGGAGGCTGTGAAGAAGCTTCTTCAAGATATCGACATCGAGAAAGAAGTCGAAATGCTGAAGGAGGAGCTGAAGACAGCTCAAGGTCAGCGCCGTAACCGTGCGATTAAGCGTCTTGAGGTTATGGAGGCGTTCCGTAACTCGAAGAATATGCCGGAGTGGATGGTGCTCGACGTATTGCCGGTCATCCCGCCGGAGCTTCGTCCGATGGTTCAGCTCGATGGTGGTCGCTTTGCGACGTCCGACTTGAACGATCTGTATCGCCGCGTTATTAACCGGAACAACCGATTGAAGCGATTGCTCGACCTCGGTGCGCCGGATATTATCGTTCAGAACGAGAAGCGGATGCTTCAGGAAGCTGTCGATGCGCTCATCGACAACGGCCGCCGCGGCCGTCCGGTAACAGGACCGGGTAACCGTCCGCTGAAGTCGCTCAGCCATATGCTGAAGGGTAAGCAAGGACGCTTCCGTCAAAACCTGCTCGGTAAGCGCGTTGACTATTCCGGTCGTTCCGTTATCGTCGTAGGTCCGAGCTTGAAGATGTACCAGTGCGGACTGCCGAAGGAGATGGCGCTGGAGCTGTTCAAGCCTTTCGTGATGAAGGAGCTTGTGAACAAGGGTCTAGCTCACAACATCAAGAGTGCCAAGCGCAAGGTTGAGCGTGTAAGCCCTGAAGTATGGGATGTGCTCGAGGAAGTCATTAAGGAGCATCCGGTTCTATTAAACCGTGCCCCTACGCTTCACCGACTCGGTATTCAGGCGTTCGAGCCGATTCTCGTGGAAGGTCGTGCGATCAAGCTGCACCCACTCGTATGTACGGCGTACAATGCCGACTTCGACGGTGACCAGATGGCGGTTCACGTACCATTATCGGCAGAAGCTCAGGCAGAAGCAAGAGTGCTTATGCTGGCATCCGGTAACATCTTGAACCCGAAGGACGGCAAGCCGGTCGTTACTCCATCCCAGGATATGGTTCTCGGGTCGTTCTACTTGACGACAGAGAACAAGTATTCGAAGGGCTCGGGTACGATTATCGCGTCTGTAGCTGAAGCGGTATCGCTCTACCACCGCGGAGAAGCGTCACTTCACGCGCGCGTAGCCATTCCGGCGAAGGCGCTCGGTAAGTCGAGCTTCACACCGGAGCAGCAGGAAGGTATTCTGATCACGACGGTCGGTAAGATCATTTTCAACGAAATTTATCCGAAGGATTTCCCATATATTAATGAAGCGACGAAGGCGAACTTGATCAGTGGTGTGTCCGACAAGTACTTCGCGTTCGAGAAGGGTGCGGATCTTCGTGCTCTGATGGATGAGCTTCCGGAGACGAAGGCTGTAGGTAAGGACTACCTCGGTACGATCATCGCCGAATGCTTCCGCCGCTACCATACGACGCAGACGTCTGTCATTCTGGACAATATCAAGCAGCTCGGCTTCACGTATTCGACTCGGGCCGGTATTACGATCGCCGTTGCGGACGTTACTGTGCCTCAAGAGAAGAATCGCATTCTGGAAGAGTCCGATGAGAAGGTTAAGGTCGTTACGAACCAATACCGTCGCGGCTTGATTACAGATGATGAGCGTTATGACCGTGTTATCGCGATCTGGAGTAAGGCGAAGGACGAAATTACGGACATCCTGATGAAGTCCCTCGACAAGTACAATTCCATCAACATGATGGTAGAATCCAAGGCGCGCGGTAACAAGTCGCAGATTACACAGCTTGGCGGTATGCGCGGTCTGATGGCGAATCCGTCTGGTAAAATTATGGAATTGCCAATCAAATCGAACTTCCGTGAAGGTCTGACGGTACTCGAGTACTTCATCTCGACGCACGGTGCGCGTAAAGGTCTTGCCGATACGGCACTTCGTACAGCGGACTCGGGTTACTTGACCCGTCGTCTCGTTGATGTAGCCCAGGACGTCATTGTGCGCGATGAAGATTGCGGTACGGATAAGGGCTTCCTCGTCAGCACGATTCGTGATGGTAAAGAGGTTATCGAGGATCTGTACGACCGTATTGAAGGCCGCTACTCGTTCGAGACGATTCGTCACCCGCAGACAGGTGAAGTGATCGTATCCCGTAACGAGTTGATCGAGGCAGGTATTGCGGATCAAATTATTGATGCAGGCGTCGAGCGTCTGCAGATTCGTTCCGTGCTCAGCTGCCGCTCCCGTCACGGGGTGTGTAAGAAGTGCTACGGTCGTAACCTTGCTACCGGTAACCACGTGGAGATCGGGGAAGCAGTTGGTATTATCGCAGCTCAGTCGATCGGAGAGCCGGGTACACAGCTTACGATGCGTACGTTCCATACAGGGGGCGTTGCTGGAGACGATATTACCCAAGGTTTGCCGCGTATTCAGGAGCTATTCGAGGCGCGGAATCCGAAGGGTCAAGCGATCATCTCTGAGATCGACGGCGTCGTGAAAGACATTCGCGAAGCGAAGGATCGTCGCGAGATCGAGGTTCAAGGTGAAGCGGAATCGAAGGTATACTCGGTGCCTTATGGCTCGCGTATTCGCGTTACCGTGAACCAGAGCGTAGAGGCCGGAGACGAATTGACCGAGGGCTCGATCGATCCGAAGGAAATGCTGCGCATTAAAGGTATTCGTGGTGTGCAGAACTACATTCTGCAGGAAGTTCAGCGCGTATACCGGAACCAAGGCGTAGAAATCAACGATAAGCACGTCGAGGTTATGATTCGTCAGATGCTTCGCAAAATCCGGATCGTAGATGCAGGCGATACGACTCTGCTTCCAGGCTCGTTCGTTGACATTCATGAATATGAAGAAGCGAACAAGGTGGCGCTCTTTGCTAACGAGGAGCCTGCGGTTGCTAAGCCAGTGCTTCTTGGTATTACGAAGGCGTCGCTGGAGACCGATTCGTTCTTGTCCGCGGCCTCCTTCCAGGAGACAACTCGCGTACTTACTGATGCGGCGATCAAGGGTAAGGTGGATCAGCTGCTCGGTCTGAAGGAGAACGTCATTATCGGTAAGCTGATTCCGGCAGGTACGGGTATGAGCCGCTATCGGAATATTCGGATTACCGATCCGAATGCTGAGCCGATTGACGAGCAGACAGATGAGACAGAAGCTGTAGCTGTAGAGTAATCAGAAGCTAATGCTTGCCTTCTTACGATGAGTTCAAGCTTCGTAAGAAGGCAAGCGCCTGTTCTTGACATGGCAGGGGCGAAGTGCTAATATATCAAAGTGTGCCAATTAACAGCCCCAGACCTGTCCTTCGGAGGGGATTTACTTTGAGCTTGGATAGAGTAAAACAGGCTGCGAAGCTAACAATCGGCACGAAGCAAGCGACGAAGACGGTTGAGCAAGGTAAAGCCGTTGAGGTCTTTATTGCTAAAGATGCAGATCCGCGAATTACGATAAAAATCGTAAACCTCTGTAGATCGATGGGGGTAACTATCACATACGTGGAATCCATGAATACATTAGGTAAAGCGTGTGGAATCGAAGTTGGCGCCGCTATGGCTGCTGTGGTAAATGAATAAGTAAACTACGTTTTTGTTCGTGCTTTATGTTGAAGTGACGGGCAAAAACGTTCTCTTTGTTCATTTGCGATTCGCCTGGATCTGTGGGCTTGAATTTAGTAGGACAATACATTAAAGGAGGTGGCCACAATGCCAACAATTAACCAGCTCGTTCGTAAAGGACGTCAAGCAAAAGTTGTAAAATCGAAGTCTCCAGCTCTTCAGAGAGGCTTCAATGCCTTGAAGAGAGAGGCGACTGACATCAGCTCTCCTCAGAAGCGCGGTGTATGTACTCGTGTAGGTACAATGACGCCGAAGAAGCCGAACTCCGCTCTTCGTAAATATGCGCGTGTTCGTTTGACGAACCGTGTAGAGGTTACTGCTTACATCCCGGGTATCGGACATAACCTGCAGGAGCACAGCGTCGTGCTGATCCGCGGAGGTCGTGTTAAGGACCTTCCAGGGGTACGTTACCACATCGTTCGCGGTGCGCTTGATACTGCAGGCGTGAACAACCGTAAGCAAGCTCGTTCCAAGTACGGCGCGAAGCGTCCGAAGGTGAAGAAGTAATAACTATATTAAATAGAATGACTCTTTGGAGAAAGGGGGATAACTATGCCTCGTAAAGGTCCAGTTACTCGCAGAGACGTATTGCCAGATCCGGTATACAACAGCAAGCTCGTTACCCGTCTGATTAACCGCATTATGATTGATGGAAAGAGAGGAGTAGCGCAGTCTATTCTCTACAATTCCTTCAACCTCATTCAAGAACGTACAGGCAAAGAGCCTATGGAAGTGTTCGAAACAGCAATTAAGAACATTATGCCAGTTCTTGAAGTTAAAGCACGCCGCGTAGGGGGTGCGAACTACCAGGTTCCTGTAGAAGTTCGCCCTGAGCGCCGTACAACACTCGGTCTTCGTTGGCTCGTTAACTATTCCCGTCTTCGCGGTGAGAAGACAATGGAAGAAAGACTTGCGAATGAAATCATCGATGCAAGCAATAACACCGGTGCTTCTGTAAAGAAGCGTGAAGATACGCACAAAATGGCAGAAGCCAACAAGGCGTTTGCGCACTACCGTTGGTAAAATAAATTTCCTGTTAATGGGAAGGAGAAAACCTGAATGGCAAGAGAGTTCTCCTTGAAAGATACGCGTAACATCGGGATCATGGCGCATATCGATGCAGGTAAAACAACGACTACTGAGCGTATCTTGTTCTACACAGGCCGCGTGCACAAAATCGGTGAAGTTCACGAGGGTGCTGCAACGATGGACTGGATGGCACAAGAGCAGGAGCGCGGGATTACGATTACTTCCGCTGCTACCACTGCTCAGTGGAAGAATCACCGCATCAATATCATCGATACCCCGGGACACGTTGACTTCACAGTAGAAGTAGAGCGTTCCCTCCGCGTATTGGACGGAGCAGTAGGCGTATTCAGTGCGAAGGAAGGCGTTGAGCCTCAGTCTGAGACCGTTTGGAGACAAGCGGACCGCTATGGTGTTCCACGTATTGCTTATGTCAATAAGATGGACATCATCGGCGCAGACTTCCTTCAAGTTATTGAGTCGATGCGTGCGAAGCTTGGTGCTAACGCAGTCGCGATCCAGCTGCCTATCGGCGCTGAGAACGAGTTCGTTGGCGTTGTAGACCTGATCGAGCGTAAGTCCTATGTATATAAGGATGACCTCGGTAAAGATCCAGTGGAAGGCGAAGTTCCTGCCGACCTGAAGGACAAGGTTGAAGAGCTCCGTATGGAGCTTGTAGAGAAGGTTGCAGAGCTTGACGAAGAGCTGATGATGAAGTACCTGGATGGTGAAGAGCTGACGATCGCAGAGATCAAGGGCGCACTCCGTAAAGGTGTTTGCTCCGTTCAGATCTTCCCAGTTATCTGTGGCTCTTCTTACCGTAACAAAGGCGTTCAAATGATGCTTGACGCAGTTATCGACTATTTGCCAGCTCCAGTAGACGTAGCGGACATTAAAGGTACGCTTGAAGACGGTACTGAAGTAACGCGTAAATCCGATGACAGCGAGCCGTTCGCGGCTTTGGCGTTCAAGATCATGACAGACCCGTTCGTAGGTAAGCTGACGTTCTTCCGTGTGTACTCGGGCGTTCTGAACTCCGGTTCTTACGTGCTGAATGCAACGAAGAATAAGCGTGAGCGTATCGGTCGTATTCTTCAGATGCACGCGAACAGCCGTCAAGAGATCAGCGAAGTATACGCTGGTGACATTGCTGCTGCCGTAGGTTTGAAGGACACCATTACGGGTGACACGCTGTGTGACGAGAAGAACCCGGTTGTCCTCGAGTCGATGAACTTCCCAGAGCCGGTTATCCAGCTCGCGGTGGAGCCTAAGACGAAGGCTGACCAAGATAAGATGGGTGTTGCATTGTCCAAGCTGTCTGAGGAAGATCCAACCTTCCGTGCGCACACAGACGAAGAAACTGGCCAAACGATCATCTCCGGTATGGGTGAGCTTCACCTTGAGATCATCGTTGACCGTATGCTTCGCGAGTTCAAGGTAGAAACCAACGTGGGTAAGCCACAGGTTGCATACCGTGAAACATTCCGTCAGCCTGCGAAGGTTGAAGGTAAGTTCGTGCGTCAGTCCGGTGGCCGTGGTCAATACGGACATTGTTGGGTTGAATTCCAGCCGCTTGAGCCAGGCAGCGGTTTCGTATTCGAAAGCAAGCTTGTTGGTGGATCGATTCCGAAGGAATTCGTTGCTCCAATTCAAGCTGGTATCGAAGAGTCGATGAAGAACGGCGTATACGCTGGCTTCCCGCTCGTGGATATCAAGGCTACTGTTGTAGACGGATCTTACCATGACGTCGACTCCAGTGAGATGGCGTTTAAGATCGCCGGTTCGATGGCACTTAAGGCAGCAGCTGACAAGTGTAAGCCGGTATTGCTTGAGCCAATCATGAAGGTTGAAGTTACCGTTCCGGAAGAATACATGGGCGATGTTATGGGTGACCTGAACTCCCGCCGCGGTCGTATCGAAGGTATGGACGCGAAGTTCGGTGCTCAAATTATTCGTGCCAAGGTACCTCTTTCCGAAATGTTCGGTTACTCCACTACTCTGCGTTCCCGTACGCAAGGTCGCGGTGTATACTCGATGGAAATCTCCCATTATGAAGAAGTACCTAAGTCGATTGCAGACGAGATTGTCGCAAAAAACAAAGGTGCCTAATATAAATTTAAATTATTTGAGGAGGCTATCCACTCATGGCAAAAGCGAAATTCGAACGTAATAAGCCGCACGTTAACATTGGAACGATCGGTCACGTTGACCATGGTAAAACAACGCTGACAGCGGCTATTACAACTGTATTGTCCAAAAAATATGGCGGTGCTGCAGTAGCATTCGACCAAATCGATAAAGCTCCAGAAGAGCGCGAGCGCGGTATCACAATCTCCACAGCTCACGTTGAGTACGAGACTCCTAACCGTCACTACGCACACGTAGACTGCCCAGGCCACGCTGACTATGTTAAAAACATGATCACTGGTGCTGCTCAGATGGACGGCGCGATCCTGGTTGTATCCGCAGCTGACGGCCCAATGCCGCAAACGCGCGAGCATATCCTGCTCTCCCGCCAGGTAGGCGTACCTTACATCGTCGTATTCTTGAACAAGTGCGACATGGTTGAAGACGAAGAGCTTCTTGAGCTTGTTGAGATGGAAGTTCGCGACCTTCTGAACGAGTACGAGTTCCCAGGCGACGACACTCCAATCGTTCGCGGTGCAGCTCGTGAAGCTCTCCAGAACCCAGAGGGCCCATGGGCTGACAAGATCGTTGAGCTGTTCGAGCACATCGATACTTACATCCCAACTCCTGAGCGTGACACAGACAAGCCTTTCCTTATGCCTGTCGAGGACGTGTTCACAATCACTGGCCGTGGTACAGTTGCTACAGGTCGCGTAGAGCGCGGTGTAGTTAAAGTCGGTGACGAGGTAGAAATCATCGGTCTTCAAGAAGAAACTCGTAAGAGCGTTTGTACAGGCGTTGAGATGTTCCGTAAGCTTCTTGACTCCGCACAAGCTGGTGACAACATCGGCGCACTGCTTCGCGGTGTAGACCGTAAAGATATCGAGCGTGGACAAGTTATCGCGAAGCCAGGTTCGGTTAAGCCACACACAAACTTCACAGCTCAGATCTACGTTCTGACTAAAGAAGAGGGTGGCCGTCACAAGCCTTTCTTCACAGGCTACCGTCCACAGTTCTACTTCCGTACAACTGACGTTACAGGCATCATCAACCTGCCAGAAGGTACAGAGATGGTTATGCCAGGCGACAACATCACAGTTACAGTTGAACTGATCTCGCCAATCGCGATCGAAGAAGGTACACGCTTCGCGATTCGTGAAGGCGGCCGTACTGTAGGCGCTGGCGCAGTTGCTACAATCCAGAAGTAATTGAAGCTCAGCTTCAATTTCGGAATCCCTTCGTCCGCTTGACGGATGAAGGGATTTTTATTTTTGCGGCAGCATTCAAAATGATCTTCTATAATATGAGAAACTTGGCTATAACTAAAGGTAAGCTTCAATGAGGGACGTCAATCGGCGGGATTCATACATTCTTTAGACAAAAGCTGATTTTCTTCTTGCTTTTTGTTGTTGGATTTAATATAATAGTGAACGTTGGTCTGTGACGTTGCGATGATGTGAGAGGTTGCTGACACACCCGGCTCCTTTGCCATAGGGGCAGGCGTCAGGAGATTTTCACGGAGTATGTCCGATACTAAATTGGGCGATAGAAGGAGGGAATACTATGGCAAAGCAAAAGATTCGTATTCGTTTGAAGGCTTATGATCACAGAGTTCTGGATCAATCCGCTGAGAAAATCGTGGATACAGCCAAGCGTTCCGGTGCAGGAGTGTCTGGTCCGATTCCGCTTCCAACAGAGAAGCAGGTAATCACCATTCTCCGCGCGGTTCATAAGTACAAAGATTCTCGCGAGCAGTTCGAGATGCGTACACATAAGCGCTTGATCGACATCGTGAATCCTACACCACAAACGGTTGATGCACTCATGCGTTTGGATCTACCATCCGGTGTGGATATCGAGATCAAGCTGTAATATATACCTGTGAATAAATTACAAGCAAGAGAGGAAAAGAGGTGTCAACGATGACTAAAGGTATCTTAGGTAAAAAGCTTGGTATGACCCAAGTGTTTACACCGGAAGGATTGGTTGTACCCGTAACTGTAATCCAAGCAGGTCCTTGCACAGTGCTGCAGAAGAAGGACGCGGAGAACGACGGCTACGAAGCAATCCAGATCGGTTTCGAAGATAAGAAAGAGCAAAGAGCTAATAAGCCAGAGCTTGGTCACGCTAAAAAAGCAAATGCTCAGCCTAAGCGCTACATTAAAGAGTTCCGTGGTATTGAGCTTGCTAGCTACGAGGTTGGCCAAGAGTTGAAGGCTGATGTGTTCGCAGAAGGTGAATTCGTTGATGTAACTGGTGTATCCAAGGGTAAAGGCTTCCAGGGTGTCATCAAGAAGTACAACCAATCCCGCGGACCAATGACTCACGGTTCCCGTTACCACAGAGGTCCGGGTTCGATGGGTTCCATCCAGGCTAACCGTGTACCGAAGGGTAAGCGCCTGCCAGGACATATGGGTAAAGAGACGGTTACGATTCAGAAGCTTGAGATCGTGAAGGTCGATGCTGAGCGTAACGTTCTTCTGATCAAAGGATCGATTCCAGGACCGAAGAACAGCTTCGTTACTGTAAAATCTACGGTGAAGAAGTAATAAGGAAAGGAGGATAACAAATGCCAAAAGTAGCACTTTATAATGTTAGTGGTTCGCAGGTTGGCGAAGTCGAGCTGTCGGACAGTGTGTTCGGAATTGAGCCGCATACGTACGCTTTGAACCAAGCTGTGTTGCTTCAGCGCGCATCGCTTCGTATGGGAACTCACAAGACGAAGGGTCGTTCGGAAGTACGCGGTGGCGGACGTAAGCCATGGAAGCAAAAGGGTACAGGTCGTGCACGCCAAGGTAGTATCCGTTCCCCACAATGGAAGGGCGGCGGTGTCGTATTCGGACCGACTCCTCGGAGTTACTCGTTCAAGCTTCCTAAGAAAGTACGTCGTCTGGCGATCAAATCTGCGTTGTCTTCCAAGGTGAAGGCGAGCGAAATCATCGTTCTTGACCAGCTTCTGATGGCTGCGCCAAAGACGAAGGAATTCGCAGCGATTTTGAACAACTTGAAGGTAGAGCGTAAAGCACTCGTTGTGACAGCTGGTTATGATGAGAACGTAGCATTGTCCGCGCGTAACATTCCTGGCGTGAAGTTTGTCGCTGCTGAAGGAATTAACGTACTTGACGTGCTTGCTCACGATAAGCTGATCATTACGAAGGACGCTGTGGATAAGGTACAGGAGGTGTTTGCGTAATGAAAAACCCTCGCGATATTATTAAGCGCCCGATTATCACGGAACGTACAAGCGAAATGATGGCGGATAAGAAATATGTTTTCGAGGTCGACATTCGTTCGAACAAGACAGAAGTGAAGCAGGCGATCGAGCAGATCTTCAAAGTGAAGGTTACGAATGTTAACACTTTGAGAATGCCAGCGAAGCCAAAGCGTTATGGCCGTTACTTCGGATACACTTCCGAGTGGAAGAAAGCGATCGTAACACTCAGCGCCGAAAGCAAAGATCTCGAGTTCTTCGAGTCCGTATAAGACACAATCTTTGAAGTAAGGAGGGAATCAACGTGCCAATTAAAAAGTACAAACCAACATCCCCGGCAAGACGTGCGATGTCGGTATCGACTTTCGAGGAGATCACAACATCCACACCGGAGAAATCGCTTTTGGCTCCACTGAGCAAAAAAGCAGGACGCAACAATCAAGGTAAAATTACGGTTCGTCATCAAGGCGGCGGACATAAGCGTAAGTACCGTATTATCGACTTCAAGCGTAACAAAGATGGAATACCAGGACGCGTTGCTACAATCGAGTACGATCCAAACCGTTCTGCGAACATCGCTTTGATTCACTACGTGGATGGCGAGAAGCGCTACATCATAGCTCCTAAAGGTCTAAAGGTTGACGACAAAATCGTTTCCGGACCTGATGCAGATATCAAGATCGGAAATGCACTTCCACTTGAGAACATTCCAGTAGGTACTGTTATCCACAACATCGAGCTTAAGCCAGGCAAAGGTGGCCAGCTGGTTCGTGCAGCAGGTACTGAAGCACAGCTTCTCGGTAAGGAAGAACAGTACGTAACTGTACGTTTATCCTCCGGTGAGATGAGAAAGATCCTTAAGGTTTGCCGCGCGACGATCGGTTCCGTAGGTAACGAGGATTATGAGCTAGTAAAGATCGGTAAAGCTGGACGTTCCCGTTGGCTCGGTCAAAGACCAGAAGTTCGCGGTTCCGTCATGAACCCTAACGATCACCCACACGGTGGTGGTGAAGGCCGCTCGCCAATCGGACGCAAGTCGCCTATGTCTCCTTGGGGCAAGCCGACACTTGGTTACAAGACGCGTAAGAAGAACAAGCAATCCAATCAGTACATTGTACGTCGCCGTACGAAGTAATAGCTTAACCGTTTCGCTTAAAGAAGGGAGGAACGATACATGGGTCGCAGTTTGAAAAAAGGACCGTTTATTGACGGCTACCTGTTGAAGAAAGTCGAAGTTATGAACGAGGCAAGCAAAAAGCAAGTGATCAAAACTTGGTCGCGCCGCTCCACGATTTTCCCTCAGTTTATCGGGCACACTTTTGCTGTATACGATGGCAGAAAGCATGTTCCGGTATACGTAACAGAGGATATGGTTGGACATAAGCTTGGCGAGTTCGCTCCAACCCGTACTTACAAAGGTCACGACGACGATAAGAAGACGGGCAAGCGCTAATACCATTTCACGTGATTGAAATAGATCAGTTGTTGAATGAGAGGAGGTACTTCCATGCAAGAATCAAAAGCTGTATTGAGATATGTTCGCATTGCACCGCGTAAAGCACAACTCGTTGTTGATCTGATCCGCGGCAAGCAAGTAGGCGAAGCGATCGCGATTCTGCGTCACACTCCGAAGGCGGCATCGCCAATCGTCGAGAAGCTGCTGAACTCGGCTATCGCGAATGCGGAGCATAACTACTCCATGGATCCAAACAACCTGGTGATTTCTCAGGTGTTTGTTGACCAAGGACCGACTTTGAAGAGATTCCGTCCTCGTGCGATGGGTCGTGCGAGCCGTATCAATAAGCGTACCAGCCACATTACTGTAGTGGTATCTGAGAAATAAGGAGGGACAACGTGTGGGTCAAAAAGTAAACCCGGTAGGACTTAGAATTGGTATTATTCGCGATTGGGAGTCCAAATGGTACGCTGGTAAAGATTTCGGCGACCTTCTGATGGAAGATGTAAAAATCCGCGAATACTTGAAGCAAAAGTTGAAGGAATCCGCAGTATCCCGCATTGAAATCGAGCGTGCGGCTAACCGCGTGAACGTTACGATTCATACAGCAAAGCCAGGTATGGTTATCGGTAAGGGCGGCTCCGAGGTTGAAGTGATCCGTGGCTACCTGACGAAGCTGACGAACGGTAAGAAAGTACACATCAACATCAGCGAAGTAAAGAATCCAGATATGGATGCTATTCTTGTTGCTGAAAGCATTGCACAACAGCTGGAGCGTCGCGTATCGTTCCGTCGTGCATTGAAGCAAGCGATTCAAAGAACTATGCGTTCCGGCGCTAAAGGTATTAAAACATCGGTAAGCGGTCGTTTGGGCGGAGCGGAAATTGCAAGAACTGAAGGCTACAGCGAGGGCACAGTACCTCTTCATACATTGCGTGCGGATATCGACTACGGTACAGCTGAGGCTCATACCACTTACGGTCGTATCGGTGTAAAAGTATGGATCTATCGTGGCGAAGTTCTTCCAACGGCTAAGAAAAAGGCTGCTGCGGAAGGAGGCAACTAATTGTGTTAGTTCCTAAACGTGTAAAGCACCGTAAAGAGCACCGCGGCAATATGCGCGGTCGCGCTAAGGGCGGTCAAGAGGTGCACTTCGGTGAGTTTGGCCTGCAGGCTCTCGAGCCAGCTTGGGTAACCAACCGTCAAATCGAAGCTGCCCGTATTGCAATGACTCGTTACATCAAGCGTGGTGGTAAAGTTTGGATTAAGATTTTCCCTTCCAAGCCAATCACTCAGAAGCCGCTTGAAGTTCGGATGGGTAGCGGTAAAGGTAACGTAGAGAAGTGGGTAGCTGTCGTGAAGCCAGGTAAAGTTCTGTTCGAGCTTGCTGGTGTCAGCGAAGAAATCGCCCGTGAAGCTATGCGTCTCGCCTCCCACAAGCTGCCGATCAAGACGAAGTTTGTGAAAAGAGAAGAACTGGGTGGTGAAGTAAATGAAAGCTAGTGAATTTCGCAACCTAACCACTGCTGAGCTCGAACAAAAGATTGCCGGATTTAAAGAGCAGCTCTTTAACCTCCGTTTTCAACTGGCTACAGGTCAACTGGATAATCCCGTACAGATTCAAAAAGTACGCAAAGATATTGCTCGTGCAAAAACAATTTTGCGTGAAAGAGAATTGGGAATCACTAGTTAATGATGAGAAAGGAGGATCTCGCAATGGCTGAGCGTAACGATCGTAAGACGCAAGTGGGTAAGGTCGTTAGCGACAAGATGGATAAGACCATTGTTGTTGCTGTTGAGACTTACAAGAAGCATGACTTGTACCACAAGCGTATTAAATACACGAAGAAATTCAAGGCGCATGATGAGAACAACGAAGCCAAAATCGGCGATGTTGTAGAGGTCATGGAAACACGTCCGCTCTCGAAGGATAAGCGCTGGAGACTCGTTAAGGTAGTCGAAAAAGCGGTTATCATCTAATAGAACTGTCCGTTATCGAAGTCCGGAAGGAGGGAATACACAATGATTCAACCATTTACACGATTGAACGTAGCTGATAACTCCGGTGCGAAATCTTTGATGTGTATCCGCGTGTTGGGTGGTACGGGTCGTCGTACAGCTAACATCGGTGATCTGATCGTATGCTCCGTCAAAGAAGCAACACCAGGTGGCGTTGTCAAGAAGGGCGATGTAGTTAAAGCTGTAGTGGTACGCACGAGACGTGGTGCTCGTCGTAAGGACGGATCCTACATCAGCTTTGATGAGAACGCAGCTGTTATCGTTAAGGAAGATAAGAGCCCGCGCGGAACTCGTATCTTCGGACCAGTAGCTCGCGAGCTTCGCGACAGAGACTTCATGAAGATCGTATCTCTGGCTCCAGAGGTTATCTAATTCCGCAGGCAGGGAAGCCAGCGCTTATGTATCCGGCTTTCTGACGAAAGTCCCCAGGAGGTGTAAAGAAAATGCCAAAGCAACCGAAAAAACTCGAGTCCCATAACAATAAATTGCACGTTAAGAAGGACGATACGGTATTCGTGATCACAGGTAAGGATAAGGGCAAGAAGGGCCGCATTATCGCTGCTTACCCTCGTCAAAACCGTGTACTGGTTGAAGGTGTAAACATGGTGAAGAAGCATGCGAAGCCATCCCAGCAAAATCCTCAAGGCGGCATCATTACGCAGGAAGCACCAATCCACGTTTCCAACGTAATGCTGGTTGATCCGAAGAGCGGCCAGCCGACACGTATCGGCTACAAGGTTCTGGAGAACGGTAAAAAAGTCCGCGTCGCGAAAAAATCCGGCGAAGTTATCGATTAATTTTAGAAGGTTGGAAAGGAGGTACATGACTCATGACAGCAAGAATGAAGGATCGTTTTCTGAACGAAGTAACACCTGCTCTGATCCAGAAGTTTAACTACACGACGGTCATGCAGGTTCCGAAGATTGAGAAGGTCGTTATCAACATGGGTGTGGGCGAAGCGGTTTCGAACTCCAAAGTGCTCGATACGGCTGTTGGTGATCTTCAGCTGATCGCTGGTCAAAAGCCAGTTATCACAAAAGCTAAAAAATCGATCGCAGGCTTCAAACTGCGTGAAAATATGCCAATCGGCGTAAAAGTAACACTGCGCGGCGAGCGTATGTATCACTTCCTCGATAAGCTGTTCAATGTGGCACTTCCGCGCGTACGTGACTTCCGCGGTGTATCCACAAAAGCTTTCGACGGTCGCGGTAACTACACGCTTGGCTTGAAGGAGCAGCTCATCTTCCCGGAAATCGAGTATGATAAGGTAGATAAGGCTCGCGGTATGGATATCGTCATCGTTACTACAGCGAAGACGGACGAAGAGTCCCGCGAACTTCTGACACAGCTCGGTATGCCGTTCACGAAGTAATTTGGTTTAAGAGACGGGCCTCGCAAGAAGCCTTTGGAGGTGTAAACGAAAGTGGCAAAAACTTCGATGAAAGTAAAGCAGCAGCGTCCTCCGAAATTCAAAGTGCAAGCTTACACGCGCTGTGAACGCTGCGGACGTCCCCATTCGGTACTACGTAAATTTAAAATTTGCAGAATTTGCTTCCGCGAATTGGCTTATAAAGGCCAGATTCCTGGTGTGAAGAAAGCAAGCTGGTAAAACTTAAGCTCTCGGGAAGGAGGTTCACAACACATGGTTATGACTGATCCAATTGCAGATATGCTTACACGTATTCGTAACGCTAACGTTGTTCGTCACGAGACTGTTGAGGTACCGGCTTCGAAGATCAAGCGCGAAATCGCTGAGATCCTCAAGAAGGAAGGCTTCATCCGTGACGCTGAATATATCGAAGACAACAAGCAGGGCATTATCCGCTTGTTCCTGAAATACGGCTCCAACAATGAGCGCGTTATTACAGGTCTGAAGAGAATCAGTAAGCCAGGTCTGCGCGTTTATGCGAAAAGCCAAGAGGTTCCTCGCGTACTCGGCGGTCTCGGTATCGCTATTCTGTCTACATCCAAGGGTGTTATGACAGATAAAGAAGCACGTCAATCAAAGTCCGGCGGAGAGGTTATCTGCTACGTTTGGTAATATAGATTGCTAAAGAACGGAGGTGCACAATATGTCCCGTATTGGTCGTAAACCAATCACGATTCCTAGCGGAGTAAACGTGACATTGGACAATACAGTAATTACGGTTAAAGGTCCGAAAGGAACCTTGAGCCGCGAGCTTCATAAAGATATGAAAGTTGTCGTTGAAGAGAACGTGATCAACGTAGAGCGTCCTTCTGACAACAAGCTGCATCGCGCGCTTCATGGCACAACACGCAGTGTTGTACAGAACATGGTAAGCGGCGTAACAGACGGCTTCGCGAAAAACCTGGAGCTGGTAGGCGTAGGTTACCGTGCGAACAAGTCCGGCACCAAGCTGGTACTTAACGTAGGCTACTCCCACCCAGTTGAGATCGAGCCTGCAGGTGGCATCGAATTCGAGGTTCCTTCCAACACCAAGATTACCGTTCGCGGTATTGATAAAGAACTCGTAGGTGCATTCGCAGCGAAAATTCGTTCCGTTCGTGAACCAGAGCCGTATAAGGGCAAAGGTATTAAGTACGAAGGCGAGCGTATTCTTCGTAAAGAAGGTAAGGCAGGTAAGAAGAAGTAAGGCGGCTTAGCTTGCTAAGCTATCTTGCTTCACTATGATCTCGAAAGGAGTGAAACTCGAATGATTACTAAAGCGGATAAGAACAAAGCTCGCTTGAAGAGACATCTTCGCGTTCGTAAGAAAATTCAAGGAACGGCTGAACGTCCTCGCTTGAACATTTTCCGTTCCTCTAAGCATATGTACGCTCAATTGATCGACGACGTGAAGGGTGTTACCATCGCTTCCGCATCGACACAAGATAAAGAGCTGAAAGAAGCAGTTGCTAACGGCGGTAACATTGAAGCTGCTACGAAGGTAGGCTCCCTGATCGCAGAGCGCGCGAAGAGCGCGGGTGTCCAGCAGGTCGTATTCGACCGCGGTGGATACTTGTACCATGGTCGTGTTAAAGCACTTGCTGACGCTGCTCGTGAAGCAGGTCTTGAATTCTAATAAATCTACACATAAGGAGGTTAAGGACTTGCGTATTGATCCCAATACTCTAGAACTGACAGAAAAAGTCGTTCAGATCAACCGCGTAGCGAAGGTTGTTAAGGGCGGACGCCGCTTCAGCTTCAGCGCGCTTGTAGTTGTTGGCGACGGCAAAGGTTGGGTAGGCGCTGGTATCGGTAAAGCCTCTGAGGTACCTGATGCAATTCGTAAAGGTATCGAGGATGCGAAGAAAAACCTGATCCACGTTCCTATCGTTGGAACAACAATTCCTCACCTGGTGGTCGGACACTTTGGTGCCGGTGAAGTTCTCTTGAAGCCAGCATCCAAAGGTACAGGAGTTATCGCAGGTGGCCCAGTTCGTGCGGTGCTTGAGCTTGCAGGCATTGGCGACATCTTGACGAAGTCGCTTGGCTCGTCGAACTCCATGAACATGGTTAACGCTACCCTGGAAGGCTTAGGTCGCCTTAAGCGTGCGGAAGAGGTTGCTAAGCTTCGCGGTAAAACCGTAGAAGAACTTTTAGGTTAGGAGGGATACCATGGCTAAGCAATTGCAAATTACCCTCAAGCGCAGTCTAATCGGTCGTCCTGCTACTCAGCGTCGTACGGTTACCGCTCTTGGACTTCGTAAATTGCATCAAACAGTTGTTCAGGCAGACAATGCTGCAATCCGCGGTATGGTAAGCCAAGTGAACCATCTGGTAGAAGTTAAAGAAGTCGAAGCTTAATAGATCGAAACATATAGCTAGAGGAGGTGCAAACGATGAAATTGCATGAGCTTACTTCTACTCCAGGCGCTCGTCAAACGCGCAAGCGTGTTGGCCGCGGTATCGGAAGTGGAATGGGTAAAACAGCAACTCGCGGTCATAAGGGTCAAAATGCTCGTTCCGGTGGCGGCGTACGTCCTGGCTTCGAGGGTGGTCAAAACCCGCTGTATCGTCGCTTGCCGAAGCGTGGATTTAACAACCAGTTCCGTAAAGAGTTCGCGATTGTTAACCTTGAGGACTTGAACAAGTTCGCAAGCGGTACAGAAGTGACTCCAGAATTCCTGATGGAATCCGGCGTTGTTAAAAACCCGAAAGACGGCATCAAGATTCTTGGTAACGGCGAAATTACGGTTCAGCTGACTGTGAAGGCAAGTAAATTCTCCCAATCTGCGGTAGAGAAGATTACAGCTGCCGGCGGCAAAACCGAGGTGATTTAATGTTTCGTACCATATCCAATATTATGAAAGTAGAGGATCTGAGGAAGCGAATCCTGTTCACCCTCCTGGTGCTGATCGTCTACAGAATTGGTGCGTTTATTCCGGTACCTAACATCAACACAGATATACTGAAGCTACAAGACGAAGCGAGCACCGGCGGAGTATTTGCCCTGTTGAATACATTCTCCGGTGGCGCCTTGTTCCAGTTCTCGATCTTCGCAATGACGATTACACCGTATATTACGGCGTCGATCATAGTGCAGCTCTTGTCGATGGATGTCATTCCGACATTCACACAGTGGGCGAAGGAAGGCGAGGTTGGCCGCAAGAAGCTAAGTCAAATTACCCGTTACGGGACCATCGTGCTAGGGCTTATACAAGCATTCAGTTTCGCGATTGGATTTAACAGGATCTTTACCGGTCTTGTCATCGATCCAAGCTTCACGACCTATGCGTTGATTGCCATCGTGCTTACGGCGGGAACAGCATTTCTGATGTGGTTAGGGGAACAAATCACCGAAAATGGCATTGGAAATGGTATATCCATTATCATCTTCGCAGGTATCGTTGCTGCGATTCCGACAGGCATCGGACAAATTTATCAAACTCAATTTGCTGATGCGGGCGATGCGCTTTTCCTTAACATTGTTAAGGTGATTATTATCGTAATCGCTGTGATCGCTCTGATTGTCGGTGTCATTTTCGTTCAGCAAGGAATTCGTAAGATTCCGGTGCAGTATGCGAAGCGTGTTGTCGGACGCAAAATGTTCGGCGGACAGTCGACGCACATTCCGCTCAAGGTTAATGCTGCGGGCGTTATTCCGGTAATCTTCGCGCTTTCCTTACTTGTGTTCCCACCAACAATTGCAAGCTTCTGGCGGGGGAATGCAGTTGCTGACTGGATCATTACGAACTTCAGCTACACGGCTCCATTAGGTATGGTGCTGTATGTGCTGCTCATTATCGGCTTCACCTACTTCTACACATTTGTTCAGATTAACCCTGTACAGATGGCAGAGCAGATGAAGAAAAACGGTGGATACATTCCAGGCATTCGTCCTGGTAAAAATACGGAAGTGTACTTGACTCGAGTGATGACGAGAATTACATTGTCCGGTGCCTTGTTCTTGGCCGCGGTATCGATCATTCCGATGATCTTCGCAGCTGTAGCCGGGCTTCCACAATCGGTTCAAATTGGCGGTACTTCCTTGCTGATCGTAATCGGTGTAGGCTTGGAGACGATGAAAACTATCGAAAGCCAATTGATCAAACGCCATTACAAGGGCTTTATTAATAAATAGCCTATAGGTTCTGATAGAACTCATTGCCCTGCGCGCCAACGACAGAAGCTGTTGCTTACGTCAGCGGCGCTGCATCAGGCATAGGAACGAGCACGATTCGTGAAGTTCAATGAGAGCTATCGGCACCTATTGTGCTGTTAGCATCGAACGATGCAAGTAGGGGAGGAAGTCAAGTTGAACATTATTTTCATGGGTCCTCCCGGCGCAGGTAAAGGAACTCAGGCTGAGCGCATCGTGGATGAATTCAAGGTTCCTCATATCTCGACCGGTGATGCATTCCGTCTTGCGATGAAGCAAGGCACACCCCTCGGGGTTGAAGCTAAGAAGTATGTCGATCAAGGACTACTCGTACCTGACGAAATCACGATTGGTATCGTTCGCGAAAGATTGTCCCAGCCGGATTGCGATACAGGCTTCCTGCTCGATGGCTTCCCAAGAACGATTTCCCAGGCTGAAGCACTGGATCAAATCGCCAGTGAGTTGAATAAAAAAATTGATCATGTGATCAATTTAAGCGTAGACCGCAACCTGCTTCTTGCACGCTTGACGGGTCGACGCATCTGTAAGTCTTGCGGTGCAACGTATCACATCTTGTTTAACCCTCCTGCGCAAGAGCTTGTTTGCGATAAATGTTCGGGTGAGCTGTACCAGCGTTCGGATGATACCGAAGAGAAGGTCGGCACACGTCTTGACGAATATATCAATAAGACAGCTCCGCTGCTGGAGTACTATCGTAACCAGGGAATATTGCGTGAGGTTAACGGTGAGCAGGAAATTAATACGGTTACTGCGCAAATCAGTTCACTATTGCGGGGGCTTGCGTAATGATCATTTGTAAGTCAGCTGCTGAATTGGAATGGATGCGCGAGGCTGGCCGTATTGTAGCCGAGACGCATCGCTTGTTAAAAAGCGCCATTCAGCCCGATATTACAACGAAAGAGCTCGATCAGATCGCAGAAGATTTTATCCGCAGCCAAGGTGCAATTCCATCCTTCAAAGGGTACAACGGTTTTCCTGGAAGCATCTGCGCTTCGGTGAATGAAGAATTGGTTCACGGAATACCCGGTCAGCGTAAGCTGAAGGATGGCGATATTATCAGCATCGATATCGGTGCCGAGTATCGCGGATACCATGGAGATTCCGCTTGGACATATGCCGTGGGCAACATCTCGGATACGGCGAAGAAGCTGCTTGACGTTACAGAGCGTTCTCTCTTCGCAGGCCTTGCGGAAGCGAAGCCTGATGCAAGATTGTACACGATCTCGAGCGCTATCCAGAAGGTCGCGGAGAATGAAGGATTTTCGATTGTTCGCGAATATGTCGGTCATGGCATCGGCGCTTCTCTGCATGAGGAGCCCCAAATTCCGAACTATGGCATCGCCGGTCACGGACCGCGCTTGAAGCCTGGTATGGTGCTTGCCATTGAACCGATGGTCAATGTAGGTGAACGATACGTGCGGACGCTTGAAGACGACTGGACGGTGGTCACAGTGGATGGCACACTGTGTGCACATTTCGAGCATACGATTGCAATCACGCCGGACGGCTTCGAAATATTGACGCTGCCGGGTGTGTAATGCGGATGCATCACTTACAAGCGCCTCAAATCGGGCAAATCGCAAGGGTGATTCGGGGACGTGAATCCGGGACGTATGCTGTCATTATCGGCGTCGTAGACCAACGATACGTGTGGATTGCTGACGGCAGAAACCGGAAGTTCGATGATCCTAAGAAAAAAAATCTCATTCATCTCGAGCTGCTCCCGATCATAAGTCAGGAGACAGTCGAGAGTATCCGGGAAACCGGTCGAGTGACCAATGGGAAGCTGCGGCATGCAGTGGCTCAAGCAATGAACCAATTAACGCACCAAGTGCAAGAGAAAGGAGAATGACTGTGGCCAAAGAGGATGTAATTGAAGTTGAAGGTACAGTGATTGAACCTCTTCCGAATGCAATGTTCAAAGTGGAACTGGAGAACGGTCATCAAATACTTGCTCATGTATCCGGGAAGATTCGGATGCACTTCATCCGTATTTTGCCGGGTGATAAAGTGACGGTTGAACTTTCACCGTATGACTTGACCAGAGGCCGTATAACCTATCGTTTTAAATAAATGACTGAACGATTTATGTTTACGAAGCAGCTTCTTTGCAAGAAGCTTTGAGGAGGTAATCACCATGAAGGTTAGACCGTCGGTCAAACCAATTTGCGAAAAATGCAAAGTCATTCGTCGCAAAGGCAACGTTATGGTAATTTGTGAAAATCCGAAACATAAACAAAAACAAGGCTAAGGAGGTGCTGGATTAATGGCACGTATTGCTGGTGTTGACTTGCCGCGCGACAAGCGCGTAATCATCGCTCTGACGTACATTTTCGGTATCGGCAACACAACTGCTGCGAAGATCGTAGCGGATACCGGTATTGACGCTAACACTCGCGTTCGCGATTTGACTGAAGATGAAGTGAGCAAAATCCGTGATTTCATTGATAAGGGCCTGAAGGTTGAGGGCGACCTGCGTCGTGAAATCTCGTTGAACATCAAGCGTCTGATCGAGATCGGCTGCTACCGCGGTGTTCGTCACCGTCGCGGCTTGCCAGTTCGCGGACAACGTACGAAGACGAACGCGCGTACGCGTAAAGGTCCTCGTCGTACTGTAGCTAACAAGAAGAAATAGTAAAGGGGGGTAAATCTCTACATGGCAAAGCCTAAAAAAGTTGTACGCACAAAGCGTCGCGATCGGAAAAATATTGACAGCGGTGTGGCACACATCCGTTCTACGTTTAACAATACAATCGTAACGATCACGGATCCTCATGGCAACGCGATCTCTTGGGCAAGCGCAGGTAACCTGGGCTTCAAGGGCTCCCGTAAGAGCACTCCATTCGCAGCGCAAATGGCAGCAGAATCTGCAGCTAAAGCAGCTATGGAGCATGGCATGAAGGCTGTTGAAGTTATGGTTAAAGGACCGGGCGCAGGCCGTGAGGCAGCAATCCGCTCCTTGCAGGCAGCTGGTCTTGAAGTTAACCTGATCAAAGACGTAACGCCGATTCCTCACAACGGTTGCCGTCCTCCAAAGCGTCGTCGTGTATAATTCAGGATTGCTAAGCCCGGGTGGTATAAATATCCAAATGGTGTCTATACTGTTTGGATAGGCATACCGCACGTTTTATACGTCTTAAGTTATCCAGATGGAAACGACGTTAGAAGGAGGGTTTACCATGATCGAAATCGAAAAGCCGAAAATCGAAACCGTATCCTTAAGCGAAGACGGTACATACGGCAAGTTTGTCGTTGAACCTCTCGAGCGAGGCTACGGTACGACGCTCGGCAACTCATTGCGCCGCATTCTATTGTCCTCTCTTCCGGGGGCTGCGGTAACATCGGTGCATATCGATGGCGTGCTCCATGAGTTTTCCACCATCCCTGGTGTAATGGAAGACGTAACGGAGATTATATTGAACCTGAAGGCATTGTCCCTGAAGATCCACTCTGATGAGGAGAAGGTTCTTGAGATCGATGCTGAGGGCGGAGGCGTTGTAGTAGCAGGTGACATTCGCGGAGATAGCGATGTAGAGATCTTAAACCCGGATCTACACATTGCGACTCTTTCGTCAGATTCGAGACTTCACATGAGAATTCATGCGAATCGCGGACGCGGCTATGTAGCTGCTGACAAAAACAAGCGCGAGGATCATCCAATTGGTGTTATTCCGATCGATTCGATCTACACACCGATCACTCGTGTGAATTACAACGTTGAGAATACACGCGTCGGTCAAGTAACCAACTACGATAAGCTGACGTTGGAAGTTTGGACCGATGGCAGTATTCGTCCGGAAGAAGCGGTGAGCCTGGGCGCTAAGATTTTGACAGAGCATCTGATGCTGTTCGTCGGCTTGACGGACGAGGCGAAGGATGCCGAGATCATGGTTGAGAAGGAAGAGGACAAGAAGGAAAAAGTACTCGAGATGACGATCGAGGAGCTTGATCTTTCCGTACGTTCCTACAACTGTCTGAAGCGTGCCGGCATTAACACCGTGCAGGAACTGATTACGAAGACCGAAGAAGATATGATGAAGGTTCGTAACCTTGGCCGTAAATCTCTCGAGGAGGTTCAAGAGAAGCTCGAGGAGCTTGGTCTTGGACTGAGAATGGAAGAATAGGTCATCTGGTTACACTACCACGAAGTAGAAGGAGGTTGCACACATGGCATACAAAAAGTTAAATCGTGATTCCAGCTCGCGTAAAGCTTTATTCCGTGATCTGGTAACCGATTTGTTTATACACGAGCGCATTCAAACAACGGAAGCAAAGGCGAAAGAACTGCGTTCAATCGCTGAGAAACTGATCACTTTGGCTAAGCGTGGCGACTTGCACGCTCGCCGTCAAGTAGCTTCCTTCGTTCGTCGCGAGCAGGCGAATGAGAACCAAGATGCGATTCAGAAGCTTTTCTCGGATCTTGCACCGCGCTACGCAGAGCGTCAAGGCGGATACACACGTATCCTCAAGCTTGGACCTCGCCGCGGCGATGCTGCGCCTATGGTATACCTGGAATTGGTTGACCGGGCTTAAGAGAAAAATGGATGGGAAAGGGTGGACGGAGTCTTTTGATTCTGATGAAACCCTTTTTTTGTACGTCAGGAAGGACACAGCTATATTTTCATCGGAGGGCAGGCCGTGGTGAACATTTGCATGACGGTCGCTTATGACGGGTCGGCATACTGTGGCTTCCAGACACAGCCGAATAACGATACGATTCAAGGACGGCTGGAGAGTGCGATCAAGCACCTCACCGGAGAAGTAGTGAAGATCACGGCCTCAGGCCGTACGGACGCCGGTGTACATGCGAGAGGGCAAGTCTTTAACTTCTACACGGCGTCCACGATTCCTATCCACCGATGGTGCATGGCGCTTAACACCAGACTACCTGATAATATTCGCGTATTGGATGCCTGCATCGTGTCTGACGATTTTCATTCAAGAAGAACGGCGAAACGAAAGACGTACCGATATACGCTGCGCTATGGTAAGTACTACGACCCTATGAAGAAGCATATGGAATTCCATTATTATGGTGCGCTGGATCTTGAGGCAATGCGATCCGCTTTAGCTCACTTTGTGGGGGTGCACGACTTCACGTCGTTCTGCTCAGCGCGGACGAATACGGCAACATACGTTCGTACGATCTTTGAGGCAAGACTTGAACTGGAAGCCTTTGATGAATGTCTTCAGTCTCAAGCTATTCATATATATCTGACGGGCAGCGGATTTTTATACAATATGGTTCGCATCATAGTCGGTACCTTACTTCAGGTAGGTGAAGGCAAGCGAAGTCCGGACAGTATGAAGGAAATACTCGTTTCACGAAATCGCAAATTAGCCGGTCCGACTGCAATGGCTCACGGGTTAATGCTCTGGGAAGTTTATTATGGAGACAACTACAAGAAGCTTGATTAATGTCTTTTCTTGTAGTATGATTGTAAATGGTGTTTCTTGACTGGCTATCCCACGGCCCCGGGTCTTGAAATACGACTGATGAACAATATACGATTCGTGATGAAGATAGATCTAGGAGGAACATTTACATGCGTACCACATATATGGCGAAGCCAAATGAAGTTGAGCGCAAATGGTACATCATTGATGCTACCGACAAAACGCTCGGTCGTCTTGCCAGTGAAGCAGCATCCATCCTGCGCGGCAAGCACAAGCCTGAGTTCACACCACACGTTGACACTGGCGATTTCTTGATCGTGATCAACGCTGAGAAGATTCATCTGACAGGTAAGAAGCTTCAAAACAAGAAATACTATCGTCACTCCCTGTATCCGGGCGGTTTGAAGGTAGCTACAGCTCAACAGCTTCTCGACACGAAGCCAGAGCGCGTATTGGAGTCGGCGATCCACGGTATGCTTCCTAAGAATCGTTTGGGCAACCGTCTGAAGCTGAAGCTCAATGTTTATGCCGGTTCGGAGCATCCGCATCAAGCACAAAAACCTGAAGTTTGGGAACTTCGCGGTTAATTAAAGGGAGGACTGTCTTGTGGCACAAGTACAATATTATGGCACTGGCCGTCGTAAGCACTCGGTAGCACGTGTTCGTTTGGTACCAGGTGAAGGCCGTATTGTGATCAATAAGCGTGAGCTGGACGAATATTTCGGTCTGGAGACGTTGAAGCTTATCGTTAAGCAGCCGTTGAACCTTACAGAAACATTGTCCAAGTACGATGTTCTTGTACTCGCTCACGGTGGCGGTATTTCCGGACAAGCTGGCGCAATCCGTCACGGGATCTCCCGTGCGTTGCTGAAGGCTGATCCAGAATTCCGTGGCGCTCTGAAGCGTGCAGGCTTCCTGACACGTGACCCACGTATGAAAGAGCGTAAGAAGTACGGCTTGAAGGCCGCTCGTCGCGCTCCTCAGTTCTCGAAGCGTTAATATTCAATCACCCTTGTGGTGTACAGAAACCTCTGTCGATTCGTTCGAATCACAGAGGTTTTTCGTTATTTTTGCACACAGGTTAGGCGTTTCCCTAATATGATAATAAGAGCAGTAAGAGAAAATTTTAAATTGACAAAAAGTCCGTATCAATTATAATTATAATCAATCGAAATAATTCTTATGTTTATACTCGGAATTAAACTATGGGAGGGCAAATCAACTATGAATCTGTTTGAAAAAGAAGCCTTGATTCAGCAAGCAGCTGAACAATTTGAGACGAAGTCGCCGGAGGAGCTCATTGCCTTCGCGGTAGAGAAGTTCCCGAACATAACGCTTGCCTGTAGCTTCGGGGCAGAGGACGTTGTACTTGTCGATATGCTCCAGAAGGTAAGCCCGAAATCAGATATTTTCTACTTAGACACGAACGTGCACTTCCAGGAAACATACGAGACGCGTGACCGTCTGCAGCAGCACTACGGCCGCGAATTCATTCAAGTGCTTCCAAAGCTGACGCTGGAAGAGCAAGCAGCAGCACATGGTGATGAGCTGTGGAAGAATGACCCTTCGCTATGCTGCAACATTCGTAAGGTAGACCCGCTTACGGATATTCTCAAGAACTATGATGCTTGGATTACAGGTATTCGCCGCGACCAGGCGCCTACACGTGCGAACTCCAAGAAGGTCGAATATGATGTGAAGTTCGGTCTTGTGAAGTTCAACCCGCTTGCAGACTGGACGTCTGAAGACGTGTGGAACTATATTCGCAACAACAACATCATCTACAATGCGCTTCATGATCGTAACTTCCCGAGCATCGGCTGTGAGCATTGCACCCGTCCGGTAGCCGCTGGCGAAGATCCTCGTGCAGGACGCTGGGCTGGCTTCGAGAAGACGGAGTGCGGCTTGCATAAGTAATTACGAATCTATCTCTTGGGAGGAATACGAACGATGGCAACGATTCAGCCGCATGGCGGTACGTTAATTAATCGCGTAGTAGAAGGCGCAGAGCGCGAGCAGCTGCTTATTCAGGCGAAGGAGCTATATCAGCTACCGATTACCGCATGGGCGATCTCTGACCTTGATCTGATCGGCGTTGGCGCCTTTTCCCCGCTGACAGGCTTCATGAATGAGGACGATTATAAGTCGGTTGTGGAGAATATGCGTCTTGCGAACGGTACGGTGTGGAGCATCCCGATTACGCTGGCTGTTACAGAAGAGCAGGAGAAGGCGATCCAGGTCGGCCAAGAGGTTGCGCTTGTAGGCGAGACAGATGGTGTCACGTACGGCTTGATCAAGGTGGAGAGCATCTATAAGGTCGACCAGCAGCACGAAGCGGTCAAAGTATTCAAGACTGACGATACGGCTCACCCAGGCGTTCAGAAGCTGTATACGAAGCCAGCAACGTACATTGGCGGTCCGATTCAGGTGCTCAACCGTCCGAAGCCGGAGAAGTTCGAAGACTTCTACTTCGACCCTTCCGAGACGCGTCGTATCTTCGCCGAGAAGGGCTGGAGAACGGTCGTAGGCTTCCAGACTCGGAATCCGGTACACCGCGCTCATGAGTACATCCAGAAGAGCGCTATGGAGATTGTAGATGCCCTGTTCTTGAACCCGCTCGTAGGCGAGACGAAGTCGGATGACATCTCCGCAGATGTACGGATGAAGAGCTACCTCGTGCTGCTCGACAACTATTATCCGAAGGATCGTGTATTCCTCGGTGTATTCCCGGCCGCTATGCGTTATGCGGGTCCACGTGAGGCGATCTTCCATGCCATGGTTCGTAAAAACTACGGCTGCACTCACTTCATCGTTGGTCGCGACCATGCCGGTGTAGGTGACTATTACGGTACGTACGAAGCGCAGGAGATTTTCAGCAACTTCACAGCCGATGAGCTTGGCATTACGCCTCTCTTCTTCGAGCATAGCTTCTTCTGCACGAAGTGCGGTAATATGGCTTCCAGCAAGACGTGCCCGCACAGCAAGGAAGATCATATGACCCTTTCCGGTACGAAGGTTCGTGCGCTGCTGCGTGACGGTCAATGCCCGCCGCCACAGTTCACGCGTCCTGAGGTTGCCCAGGTGCTGATTGACGGTATGAAGGAGCCTGAGTATCAGGTATAACGAGCAGTCCTAACTTCATAAGGTATATTTGTCCACCTCGTCCCATATAGATGAATGAGAGTCTATGGGATGCGAGGTGGATTTTTGTCATGTTCGGTAAAAGAAAAAGGGTTGTCGTCTGGCTGACGATGCATAGCGGCTTCAAAATCCTCATGTCGGCCGGTCTGGTCGCCTTAATGCTGTTCATGTTCACCTATGAGCTGCCGGCCTCCAAAACGTGGACCTATTGGACGATGCCTCTCTCTGGGAAAATTATCGCCCTCGACCCGGGACATGGCGGACCGGACGGCGGGGCCAGCAGCAAGGAAGGGCTCGTGGAGAAGGATGTAAACTTGGCCATATCGTTACATCTGCGCGATTACTTGCAGCAAGCCGGTGCGCTTGTCGTCATGACAAGAGAAAACGACCGCGACTTAGCTGATCCTTCGACGAAGGGCTATAGCAAGCGCAAGACCGAGGATTTATTGAACCGAGCCGACTTTATTTCGGACCAGCGAGCGGATATGTTCGTAAGCATTCATCTGAATAGCATTCCGTCGGCCAAGTGGACAGGGGCACAGACGTTCTACTACCCGAATCATGCGGGTAACGAAACGCTTGCAGCACTCATACAAGATGAGATCAAACGCAATCTACAAAATACGGACCGCGAGGCGAAGCAGGCAGATAAGAACATTTATTTACTGAAGACGCTTCAAATTCCGAGTGCATTAGTTGAGGTCGGCTTCTTGTCTAATCCGGAGGAGGCACGCATGCTCGGAGACACGACGTACCAGAAGAAGGTGGCGGCTGCGGTCTATCAGGGGATCCTGCGCTACTACTCCGGGGAAAAAGTGGGCGCCAACTAAAAGTGTGGTATAATAAGCCTCAGCGTTAGAAGGAACCATATTGACTAAATAGCTGAGGTGAACATCGGTGCTGACCCGAGAACAATTACTGGCTTCGGCAAGTGAGATTATAGATCCAACCTATGGTCAATCGCTTGCGGAGCTACAATGTATTCGTGATTTGGTTGTAAAGGAAGGGCAAGTCTCGGCCACTGTGCTGCTTTCGACCAATGACGAATCGTATAAGGCGCGTCTCCAGGAAGAAGTGACGAAGGCGTTCGAGCGCGCGGGCGCTGCTCATGTACACCTGCGCTTAAGAGAGATGTCTGATTATGAGCGCAATGAAGCAGATCGTAAGAAGCAGGCATCATCGACTGCAGAGCAGACTGGAGCTGCGCAGTCGCAAGCTGCGCCGTCAGCCGCTACGACGAATGTTACAGCTCCAGACTCGGGCGTGAATATTATCGCAATCGCGAGCGGCAAGGGTGGCGTCGGCAAGTCTACCGTCACCGTGAATCTGGCAGTAGCATTAGCGCGTCTTGGGAAAAAAGTCGGTCTTGTCGATGCCGACATCTACGGCTTCAGCGTCCCGGACATGATGGGCATTGAGGAGCGTCCGCAGCTCGAGAACAATCGCATCATACCTGTCGAAAGGTTCGGTGTGAAAGTAATTTCGATGGGCTTCTTCGTTGAGGAGAACACACCCGTCATCTGGCGCGGACCGATGCTCGGCAAGATGCTGCGCAACTTCTTTAACGAAGTAGAGTGGGGCGAGCTCGATTATTTACTGCTTGACCTGCCACCGGGAACAGGTGACGTCGCGCTCGATGTTCATCAGATGATTCCGCAGAGCAAGGAGATTATCGTCACGACCCCACATGCGACAGCTGCTTTCGTTGCAGCACGAGCAGGTGCAATGGCCATTCACACAAACCACCAGATTCTAGGCATCGTGGAGAACATGTCCTATTACTCGTGCAGCGATTGCGGGAAGAAGGATTACATCTTCGGCCGTGGAGGCGGAGCGAAGCTGGCTGAAGAGCTTCACGCGCCCCTGCTTGCGCAAATTCCGCTCGGTGTGCCGGACAACCATATTGCAGAGCCGGACTATTCTCCATCTGTATATAAGGCGGACTCGGATACAGGCAACATGTATTTAGACGTGGCACGTCGTATCGTGGAGTTAAGTTAATACTTCGCTTAGACGTGAAAAGGATCGGCTTAGCCGATCCTTTTTCTGTATAGTCAGAGCACTACTCCATCTTCTTCTCGTCGTTGCCTTCTCCACCTTCGCCGCCTTCACCACCGCCGCCTTGCTCACCTTCGCCGCCACCTTCACCACCGCCGCCTTGCTCTCCACCTTCGCCGCCACCTTCACCACCGCCACCTTGCTCTCCGCCTTGGCCGCCGCCTTCACCACCGCCACCTTGCTTGCCACCCTCACCACCGGCTTGCTCCTTACCGCCGCCATCGGACTTCGAGCTGATCTCATCCTCCAGCACCTTCTTCATAAGCTCCATGAGCTCCAGCTTGACGAGAGGACTTTGCATGGACTCTTGTATGAGTGCTTTAATTTGAGTCCGCGCGGAAGGGGTCTTCAGCACGTCAAGCATCATCGTTTCATACTCAGGACCCTTCATGGCCGCGAGCAACGCTTTTTGATATTCAGGATCCTTCATCAGATCCTTTTGTAAATTTTTTGTGTCACTTTGTATGGCCTTAGCGAATTGACCGGCGAATTTCGGATCTTTAATCATCTTCTGTAGAAATTTGTTGTTATCCGTATCGACGAGGACGTCCTTCACTGCGAGCTGAAGCTGCTGCGTGTCGCCGGCAGACAACAGCTGGAGCTTGCTGTCGGCCTGAATTGTAGCCTCCTGGATCGCCTTCTGGCCATCCTCGGTCTTCAGAATGTCGAGCACCATCGACTTCGTATCCTTATACGTGTTCATACCGCCGCCGCTAGAACCTTGCGTATCCGAACCACAGGCGGAGAGCAGTCCTGCCAGGAGAACCGCCGGAATCAAGTAATGACTCTTGTTCGTTCTCATGTATCCAGACTCCCTTCGTGCATTTTAGCTGTAGTATTTGTTTCCCGGCCTTCATTTAACACAAATGTCGTTAGCATTTTATTGTGAGTGTTGGTACAATTAACAGTTGATATGACTTGCACTGGAGGTAACGTAGTTGACAATAAGAAAATGGTTTTATTTGTTCTGGACCACACTTGCGATCGGAACCGTTGTCGGCATATTAACAGGCTTGACGATGCAGCTGACAGATCCAGAGGCCGTTCTTAGCGGCAAAGCAATTGGCTTTACCATCCTCAGCTCCTTACTGATCGGCTCCACGATCAGCGTATTAAGTCAGATGGGCTTCTTCGCTTATTTGATCGTCAGGCACATTTTTATGGGCATGATACCGAAGAAGTGGATCTGGGACTACGTTCAAATTTTCACGATTATTGTCGTATTGGTCGATCTGGTCTACCTTCGTTATGTCGATTCAGCTCATGAAGGCTCCTTCAGCACGTACTTCCTGCTTCCAGCCTTTATATTGATCGTCTCCGTCGTTGTAGCCTACGCCAAGGTGAAAGCGACGAATACTTCCGCTTGGATTCCGACGCTGTTCTTCATGATCGTGCTCTCGACACTTGAAGCGATACCTGCGCTCCGGTTGGGCAAGACGGCGTCAACGATTTTCATGGTCATTCCGCTGCTCGCCTGCAACGCTTGGCAGATTCTTATTTTGCATAAAGTACTGAACACAAACAAAGAGCCGCAGTAGACGGCTCTTGATTTTTAATCCTAACAGCTATTCAATTAATAAATGCGCTTCATCGTCTGGTCCTCAACCGGTGGTTTGTTACTTACCTGCGCCTGCTTCATCAGCTGACTGACGCTTACGAACTCATAGCCCTTGTCGCGAAGCTTGTCGATGATGACGGGAAGCGCTTCGTGGGTTTGTTTGCTTGAATCGCTGGCATGCAGGAGCACAATATCGCCGGGGTGTGCCTTCGTTACGACGCGGTTAATAATGGTCTCGACACCGGGATTCTCCCAGTCACGTGAATCGGTATCCCATTGGATGACAGAATAATTCATCTCATCTGCTATACGTAGCACCCGCTTGTCGAAGTCGCCGTTAGGGAATCGAATGAGCTGTGGACTAATACCGGATACTTCACTAATAATGGAGTGCGCCGTCTTGATCTGTGCGCGAATCTCTTCGTCCTCCAGACTCGTGTAATTCACGTGCTTATGACCGTGACTGCCGACCTCCCAGCCGTTCGCGATCATTCGCTGCACGAGCTCTGGGTGGCTTTTGCTCCAAGGGGAGGAGACGAAGAACGACACATTTTTCACTTTTTTCTCCTCAAGAATCTTCATGATCGGCTCCGTACGTGTATCGCCCCAGCTAATGTCGAACGTAAGAGCGATGACTTTCTTCTCCGTCGGGACATTGTAGATCGCCACAGGACCACTCTGCGAGAACACCGACACGTTGCCTCTCTCTGAATAAACGATACCGGCCGCGAACACAATGGCGACACAGATGATGAGCGCTTGCTTAAGCTTTTTTCCGTTCATCACGTAGAAAAAATTCACAAGACTGCCTCCTTTGCCTGCCGATCTAGTCGAAGGGCTTGTTTGATTGTCATTAGTAAATGTATGCTCGTACCATCATCTTATGCTCATATGGAGGGATAAGCGGTGAACTTAAGAAGCGGCTTGGAACAGCTCAAAGCAATCAAGCATTACATCATTGCAGCTACGCTAGTATTTGTGGGGGGGATCGGGTTAGGTGCCTTCGATTCCGAGAGCTTCCGGTGGATGATTGATCTGCAGCTGGAGGCGTTACAGAAGCTTGTGGAGGAAACAAAAACGCAGCCGAATGAGCAATGGGCGTTGTTCTGGCTCATATTTATGAATAACGTAAGAGTCACACTGCAGGTGATCGTATCCGGAGTGCTGTTCGGCATCCCCCCGCTTATTATATTGATCGTTAATGGAATATTGCTGGGATATGTCGGGGCTGTGCAGTCTGAGGAGCATTCCTTTATGAAATTCATGCAAGGCATTGCGCCACATGGGCTGTTGGAGTTGCCTGCGATTATTGTAGCGTGTGCGCTTGGCTTGCGGTTCGGTGTTCTCGTTAGTAAATGGCTCATTGCGCTTCCTATTGCCTCGCGCTCCAAGGCAGTTGCTGTGCAGCTTCGCGCCTTCATCAAGGCTCTTATTCCGCTATCTCTTCTGCTGGTCGGAGTGCTGTTCATTGCTGCGCTTATCGAGAGTACGATCACCCTCTGGCTGCTCCGTGGATAAATTAATTCGAATTATACGTCATAAAAATGCCAAAAACTGAGCATAACAGTAAAGCGATGCTAGGGTACGGCACGATGTAGAACGAGTTAACGGCGTTGCCAGTAAGCCTGGGCTTTCGAAAAATCCAACCACCCGAAGGGAGTCCGACATCGATTATGCTAGGATTTTTGTTCAATGACCGGGAATGCAGAGAGCTTGATTATGTGTTACGTAAAGAGCTGGACGAAATGCTGTTTGACCTGAATGACAAGCGGATTGACTCCGATATTAAAACGGCCATTGAGTCGAGATATAAGATTATCTTTCGGATGTATGCACGTCTTGCGTCGCCGAAGGAAATATCCAAATACGCAAGAAATCGCATGTATCATTAATCAATTTAGAGATATGCTTGACATCATCTAAAAGCTATGGTATTTTATATCTCGTTCTCGTTTTTCATGCATGTCATTTCAAACAGCTTGAAAAAAGATTTTAAAAAAAGACTTGCAAAGCGATGAACGAATGTGTTATATTATAAAAGTCGCCGCTAAACGAGGCGACAATAAGCGGCAGGCAAGAAAACGATGTCGCGACGTTTGCCCTTTGAAAACTGAACAATGAGTGAGTGCTTTAAATGAGATCTTAGGATCTCAGCTAGCTTTGAATGAGCAAGTCGACTCGAAGTAAAGTTGATCGGTCAACAATCTACTTTCAGTGGAGAGTTTGATCACCGATCAATCTCGGAATTATCCGGGAACTATAATGGAGAGTTTAATCACCGATCAATCTCGAAATTGTAGCTATAATGGAGAGTTTGATCCTGGCTCAGGACGAACGCTGGCGGCGTGCCTAATACATGCAAGTCGAGCGGACCCTTCGGGGTTAGCGGCGGACGGGTGAGTAACACGTAGGTAACCTGCCTGTAAGATCGGAATAACTACCGGAAACGGTAGCTAAGGCCGGATAGCTGGTTTTCCCGCATGGGAGAATCATGAAACACGGTGCAAGCTGTGGCTTACAGATGGACCTGCGGCGCATTAGCTAGTTGGTGGGGTAACGGCCTACCAAGGCGACGATGCGTAGCCGACCTGAGAGGGTGATCGGCCACACTGGGACTGAGACACGGCCCAGACTCCTACGGGAGGCAGCAGTAGGGAATCTTCCGCAATGGACGAAAGTCTGACGGAGCAACGCCGCGTGAGTGATGAAGGTTTTCGGATCGTAAAGCTCTGTTGCCAGGGAAGAACGGCTTAGGGAGTAACTGCCCTAGGCATGACGGTACCTGAGAAGAAAGCCCCGGCTAACTACGTGCCAGCAGCCGCGGTAATACGTAGGGGGCAAGCGTTGTCCGGAATTATTGGGCGTAAAGCGCGCGCAGGCGGTCTTTTAAGTTTGGTGTTTAAGCCCGAGGCTCAACCTCGGTTCGCACTGAAAACTGGGAGACTGGAGTGCAGGAGAGGAAAGCGGAATTCCACGTGTAGCGGTGAAATGCGTAGAGATGTGGAGGAACACCAGTGGCGAAGGCGGCTTTCTGGACTGTAACTGACGCTGAGGCGCGAAAGCGTGGGGAGCAAACAGGATTAGATACCCTGGTAGTCCACGCCGTAAACGATGAGTGCTAGGTGTTAGGGGTTTCGATACCCTTGGTGCCGAAGTAAACACAGTAAGCACTCCGCCTGGGGAGTACGCTCGCAAGAGTGAAACTCAAAGGAATTGACGGGGACCCGCACAAGCAGTGGAGTATGTGGTTTAATTCGAAGCAACGCGAAGAACCTTACCAGGTCTTGACATCCCTCTGAAACCTCTAGAGATAGGGGCGGCCTTCGGGACAGAGGAGACAGGTGGTGCATGGTTGTCGTCAGCTCGTGTCGTGAGATGTTGGGTTAAGTCCCGCAACGAGCGCAACCCTTGACTTTAGTTGCCAGCATTAAGTTGGGCACTCTAGAGTGACTGCCGGTGACAAACCGGAGGAAGGTGGGGATGACGTCAAATCATCATGCCCCTTATGACCTGGGCTACACACGTACTACAATGGCCGGTACAACGGGAAGCGAAGTCGCGAGATGGAGCGAATCTTTAGAAGCCGGTCTCAGTTCGGATTGCAGGCTGCAACTCGCCTGCATGAAGTCGGAATTGCTAGTAATCGCGGATCAGCATGCCGCGGTGAATACGTTCCCGGGTCTTGTACACACCGCCCGTCACACCACGAGAGTTTACAACACCCGAAGTCGGTAGGGTAACCGCAAGGAGCCAGCCGCCGAAGGTGGGGTAGATGATTGGGGTGAAGTCGTAACAAGGTAGCCGTATCGGAAGGTGCGGCTGGATCACCTCCTTTCTATGGAGTCCATGTCACCTGTAGGGTGACGGACAAATCTTAAATCGCAGTAGAATTCTACTGCGTAGGCACTCACTCATGTTCAGTTTTGAAAGGCGCAAGCCTTTCTTTAATACTTGACAACTGCATTCACGTTTATTGTGAATGAACAGTTGCAAGGTTGCTCCTTGAAAACTGGATAACGAAACGAAAGCAACAACGCTGAACATCCGCTAAGCTGCGCAAGCAGCAAAGCAGCGATGATGATCTTTTAGCTACAAGCGAGTCTTTCTATTTTTAAGCGACATTTGTGCGAAGCGCAACCGGAGCGATAAAATAGAAACGACGAGCAACATGGTTAAGCTATAAAGAGCACACGGAGGATGCCTAGGCACCAGGAGCCGATGAAGGACGTGGCGAACAACGATAACGCCTCGGGGAGCCGTAAGCAGGCTTTGATCCGGGGATGTCCGAATGGGGGAACCCGCGTGAGGTAATACTCACGTACCATGTAGTGAATACATAGCTACATTGGAGGCAGACGAGGGGAACTGAAACATCTAAGTACCCTCAGGAAAAGAAAACAAAAGTGATTCCGTCAGTAGCGGCGAGCGAAAGCGGATTAGCCCAAACCAAGGAGCTTGCTCCTTGGGGTTGTAGGACCTCGATGTGGCAAAAGCTTGTTAGGCGAAGCGGTCTGGAAAGGCCCGGCACAGTAGGTAAAACCCCTGTAGCCAAAAGCGAGCGTATGCCTAGAGGGATCCTGAGTACGGCGGGACACGTGAAACCCCGTCGGAATCCGGCAGGACCATCTGCCAAGGCTAAATACTCCCTGGTGACCGATAGTGAAGCAGTACCGTGAGGGAAAGGTGAAAAGAACCGCGGGAGCGGAGTGAAAAAGAACCTGAAACCGTGTGCTTACAAGAAGTCAGAGCCCGTTAATGGGTGATGGCGTGCCTTTTGTAGAATGAACCGGCGAGTTACGTTTGCAAGCGAGGTTAAGGTGAGAATCCGGAGCCGCAGCGAAAGCGAGTCTGAATAGGGCGAATGAGTTTGTAGACGTAGACCCGAAACCGTGTGATCTACCCCTGTCCAGGGTGAAGGTGCGGTAACACGCACTGGAGGCCCGAACCCACGAATGTTGAAAAATTCGGGGATGAGGTGGGGGTAGGGGAGAAATTCCAATCGAACTCGGAGATAGCTGGTTCTCCCCGAAATAGCTTTAGGGCTAGCCTCGGGATTAGCGTAGCGGAGGTAAAGCACTGATTGGATGCGGGGCCCGCCAAGGGTTACCAAGTCCAGTCAAACTCTGAATGCCGCATACGTATACCCGGGAGTCAGACAGTGAGTGCTAAGATCCATTGTCAAGAGGGAAACAGCCCAGATCATCAGCTAAGGTCCCCAAGTGTGTGTTAAGTGGGAAAGGATGTGGAGTTGCACAGACAACCAGGATGTTGGCTTAGAAGCAGCCACCATTTAAAGAGTGCGTAATAGCTCACTGGTCGAGTGACTCTGCGCCGAAAATGTAACGGGGCTAAACACACCACCGAAGCTATGGGTCCATTAAGGGCAGTAGGGGAGCGTTGTATGCGGGTAGAAGCTAGATCGTGAGGACTGGTGGACTGCATACAAGTGAGAATGCCGGTATGAGTAACGAAAAGATCAGTGAGAATCTGATCCGCCGTAAGCCTAAGGGTTCCTGAGGAAGGCTCGTCCGCTCAGGGTAAGTCGGGACCTAAGGCGAGGCCGAAAGGCGTAGTCGAAGGACAACAGGTTGAAATTCCTGTACCACCGTGAACCGTTATGAGCAATGGGGTGACGCAGAAGGATAGTGACGCGGACTGATGGATGTCCGTCCAAGCAGCGAGGCTGGTTAGTAGGCAAATCCGCTAACCGTAAGGCTGAGCTGTGACGGGGAGGGAAATAAAAGTACCGAAGGTCATGAGTTCAAGCTGCCAAGAAAAGCCTCTAGCCAGGGAGAAGGTGCCCGTACCGCAAACCGACACAGGTAGGCGAGCAGAGCATGCTAAGGCGCGCGGAAGAACTCTCGTTAAGGAACTCGGCAAAATGACCCCGTAACTTCGGGAGAAGGGGTGCCTCGGTAGGGTGAATAGCCCGAGGGGCCGCAGTGAAAAGGCCCAAGCGACTGTTTAGCAAAAACACAGGTCTGTGCGAAGCCGCAAGGCGAAGTATACGGGCTGACGCCTGCCCGGTGCTGGAAGGTTAAGGGGAGCGGTTAGGAGCAATCCGAAGCTGTGAACCGAAGCCCCAGTAAACGGCGGCCGTAACTATAACGGTCCTAAGGTAGCGAAATTCCTTGTCAGGTAAATTCTGACCCGCACGAATGGCGTAACGACTTGGGCGCTGTCTCGACGAGAGATCCGGTGAAATTTTAATACCTGTGAAGATGCAGGTTACCCGCGACAAGACGGAAAGACCCCATGGAGCTTTACTGCAGCTTGATATTGGACTTTGGTACGATCTGTACAGGATAGGTGGGAGCCTGAGAAGCCGGAGCGCCAGCTTCGGTGGAGGCGCCGTTGGGATACCACCCTGATCGTATCGGAGTTCTAACCTGGTACCGTGATCCGGTATGGGGACAGTGTCAGGTGGGCAGTTTGACTGGGGCGGTCGCCTCCTAAAATGTAACGGAGGCGCCCTAAGGTTCCCTCAGAATGGTTGGAAATCATTCGAAGAGTGCAAAGGCATAAGGGAGCTTGACTGCGAGACAAACAGGTCGAGCAGGGACGAAAGATCGGGCTTAGTGATCCGGTGGTACCGTATGGAAGGGCCATCGCTCAACGGATAAAAGCTACCCTGGGGATAACAGGCTTATCTCCCCCAAGAGTCCACATCGACGGGGAGGTTTGGCACCTCGATGTCGGCTCATCGCATCCTGGGGCTGAAGTAGGTCCCAAGGGTTGGGCTGTTCGCCCATTAAAGCGGTACGCGAGCTGGGTTCAGAACGTCGTGAGACAGTTCGGTCCCTATCTGTCGCGGGCGTAGGAAATTTGAGAGGAGCTGTCCTTAGTACGAGAGGACCGGGATGGACGTACCGCTGGTGTACCAGTTGTTCCGCCAGGAGCACGGCTGGGTAGCCAAGTACGGACGGGATAAGCGCTGAAAGCATCTAAGCGTGAAGCCCCCCTCAAGATGAGATTTCCCAGTATGTAAGACCCCTTGTAGACGACGAGGTTGATAGGTTCGGGGTGTAAGCGCGGTAACGTGTGTAGCTGACGAATACTAATCGGTCGAGGGCTTATCCTATATAATTATGGGATGTACATCTCATAATGCTAATAAAGAGCATCAGCGTGCTTAGTTTCGTATCCAGTTTTCAAGGTGCAATAGCCTTGAGTTTTAAGCTGCATGTCCTTTTCAAGTTTGGATATTTTATTGTCGAATCTCGAAGAAGTGATGTCAGCATAAAAATCTAATGCTTTCGAAGTAGTTTTGCTTTGCAAAACTTTGAGGTTTGGTGATGATGGCGGAAGGGAACCACGCGTACCCATCCCGAACACGACCGTTAAGCCTTCCAGCGCCGATGGTACTTGGACCGCAGGGTCCCGGGAGAGTAGGACGTCGCCAAGCTCACATTCCCTGATAGCTCAGTTGGTAGAGCACTCGACTGTTAATCGAGTTGTCACAGGTTCGAGTCCTGTTCGGGGAGCCAAGCTTCCATAGCTCAGTAGGTAGAGTGCATCCATGGTAAGGATGAGGTCACCGGTTCGATCCCGGTTGGAAGCTCCACGGTGGGGCCCGTTGGTCAAGGGGTTAAGACACCTCCCTTTCACGGAGGTAACAGGGGTTCGAATCCCCTACGGGTCATTGTTTTCTCAAATTAAGTAATGGAGGCTTAGCTCAGCTGGGAGAGCATCTGCCTTACAAGCAGAGGGTCGGCGGTTCGATCCCGTCAGCCTCCACCATTACTTCTTATTCTTATGCCGCTGTAGCTCAACTGGTAGAGCAACTGACTTGTAATCAGTAGGTTGGGGGTTCAAGTCCTCTCGGCGGCACCAGTTTTTGTTGGGGATTAGCCAAGCGGTAAGGCAACGGACTTTGACTCCGTCATGCCTAGGTTCGAATCCTAGATCCCCAGCCATGTGAGCCATTAGCTCAGTCGGTAGAGCACCTGACTTTTAATCAGGGTGTCGTAGGTTCGAGTCCTACATGGCTCACCATTCTCACACTCGTGCGCGTATGGCGGAATTGGCAGACGCACCAGACTTAGGATCTGGCGGGCGACCGTGGGGGTTCAAGTCCCTCTACGCGCACCATCTTATTTCATGTAGTAAGCGGAAGTGGCTCAGCGGTAGAGCATCGCCTTGCCAAGGCGAGGGTCGCGGGTTCGATTCCCGTCTTCCGCTCCAACTTTATATGTGCCCTTAGCTCAGCTGGATAGAGCGTTTGACTACGAATCAAAAGGTCGGGAGTTCGAATCTCTCAGGGCACGCCATATACACATACTATTTATTATCGGGACGTAGCTCAGCTTGGTAGAGCACCTGGTTTGGGACCAGGGGGTCGCATGTTCAAATCGTGTCGTCCCGACCATTTATGATTGAATGCGGGTGTAGTTCAATGGTAGAACTCCAGCCTTCCAAGCTGGTAGCGTGGGTTCGATTCCCATCACCCGCTTATACGTAAGACCTACAGCATATAACTGTGCTGTAGGTTTTTTTAGTGTATGACCTTCCTGTCACCACAGAACTCATAAATTCCGTGTGACAGCAGGCTTAGGTGGTCTGAATGTTCGTGAATGACATGGTACAACAGACAATACCAATGTTTTTTTTCACATAAGATTCGAAATGGACTACATGGGAGCCCACGGTTATGGTAAAATAGAGGCTATGACTTGCTTAAGGATGGAGGAGAACCATGACGGACACAACTGTTGCAAATAAGAACACATCGAACAACTTGCTGCGTCGTGATGTTCGATTTTTAGGGCATATTTTGGGTGAGGTGCTCGTACATCAGGGCGGCAATTCGCTGTTCTCGATCGTCGAGAAGGTTAGAGAGATGAGTAAGTCGCTCCGCGCTCAATATTCCCAGGAGATGTATAATGAGTTGAAGGAAACGATCAATGGACTTGAGCCGGAGAATCGTCGTCAAGTGATTCGTGCCTTTGCTATTTATTTCCAGTTGGTGAACATTGCCGAGCAAAATCACCGTATTCGCCGTAAGCGTGACTATGAGAGAACTGCTGGTGAGAATGTGCAGCCAGGCTCGATTGAGGATGTAGTACGCAACCTCAAGACGATGAACATCTCGGCAACGGAAGTACAAGAGATGATCTCGGGCATTTCCCTAGAGCTCGTCATGACGGCGCATCCTACGGAAGCTACGAGACGTGCGGTGCTGGACATTCATCAGCGCATTGCAAAGGATGTCGAGGAGCTCGACAACCCGAACCTTACGTTCAGAGAGCGTGAGGAGCTGCGTGAGAAGCTGCTGGGCGAAGTTATTACGCTGTGGCAGACTGACGAGCTTCGCGATCGGAAGCCAACCGTTATCGATGAAGTGAATAACGGCTTGTATTATTTTGACGAGACACTATTCGATGTATTGCCACAGGTGTACCGGGAGCTGGAGCGTTGTCTGCAGAAGTATTACCCGGAGGAAGCTTGGCATGTGCCTTCGTTCCTGCGCTTCGGCTCGTGGATTGGCGGCGACCGAGATGGCAACCCATCCGTGAAGTCTGATATTACGTGGAAAACGTTATCGATGCATCGCAAGCTCGCGATCGAGAAGTACGAGGAAGGACTTCATTCGTTGATGTCCCACATGAGCTTCAGCCGCAGCATCGTTCAGGTGTCTGAGGAGCTGATCGATTCGATCGAACACGATCGCAAGAGTGTCGATCTCTCGAATGACGAGAGCTGGCGCAATGAGAAGGAGCCTTATCGCATTAAGGTTCGTCTGATGATCGAGAAGATCCGCAACACGGGCAAGCCGAATGTTTCGGAGGAGCGGAAGTATGCGAATCCGGAGCAATTCAAGGAGGATCTGCAAATTATTGATCGGAGTCTGCGTAATCACTTCGCGGATTATATTGCCGATCATTATGTACAGAAGCTGATCCGCCAAGTGGAGCTGTTCGGCTTCTATATGGCTGCTCTTGATGTTCGTCAGCATAGCAAGGAGCACGAATCGGCGATGAGCGAAATTCTTGCGGCTATGAAGATCAGCGAGAACTATGCGGAATTGTCGGAGCAGGAGAAGATCGAGCTGTTGACGTCGCTGCTGAACGATCCGCGTCCAATTACGTCGTCTTACCTCAACTACAGCGAGTCGACGAAGGAATGCCTGGACGTATACCGCGTTATTCAGAAGGCGCAAGTCGAATTCGGCAGATCGTGCATCTCCAGCTACTTGATCAGTATGACGCAAGCGCCTAGTGACCTGCTTGAGGTGCTCGTGTTCGCGAAGGAAGCTGGCTTGTACCGTCACAATTCTGATGGCACCGTAACATGCACGCTGCAGTCTGTACCACTGTTCGAGACGATCGATGATCTGCATGCAGCTTCAGATATTATGACTACGCTGTTCCAGATCCCGGCGTACCGCAAGAGTCTGGACAGCACGAACAATCTTCAGGAAATTATGCTTGGTTACTCCGACAGTAACAAGGATGGCGGAGTTATTACGGCGAATTGGGAGCTGCGCGTAGCTCTTCGTGCGATTACAGCTGCTGCGAAGAAGTTCGGCGTGAAGCTGAAGTTCTTCCACGGTCGCGGCGGCGCATTGGGTCGTGGCGGTATGCCGCTGAACCGCAGTATTCTTGCACAGCCAGCCGACACCGTAGGCGGCGGTATCAAGATTACCGAGCAGGGCGAAGTATTGTCGTCCCGCTATTCGATCAAGGGCATTGCTTACCGCAGCTTGGAGCAAGCGACGTCTGCGCTGATCACTAGCGCGCTGCTGGCTCGCAATCCGCAGGTAGACGAGAACGAAGCGCGTTACGAGGAGATCATGCTTGACATCTCGGCGCAGGCGCAGCAGAAGTACCAGGATCTGATTTTCCGAGATAAGGACTTCATGACGTTCTTCAAGGAGTCGACTCCGCTTCCGGAGATCGGCGAGCTGAATATTGGCTCCCGTCCATCGAAGCGTAAGAACAGCGATCGGTTCGAGGACCTTCGTGCGATTCCTTGGGTATTCGCTTGGACGCAGTGCCGTTACTTGCTGCCGGCTTGGTACGCGGCGGGTACGGGGCTGTATAGCTTCTACCAAGACAATCCAGAGAACATGAAGACGATGCAGGAAATGTACAACAACTGGTCGTTCTTCCGCGGGTTGATCGACAATCTGCAGATGGCGCTGGCGAAGGCCGATCTTCTGATTGCGAAGGAATACGGAAGCCTCATTAAGGATCAGGCGATCGCTGAGCGACTCTATACGTTGATTGAGGAAGAGCACAAGCGTACCTCCGAGATCATTCTGAGCATTACCGGTCAGCAAGAGATTCTCGATAATGTACCGGTGATCCAAGAGTCGATTCGACTGCGCAACCCTTATGTCGATCCGCTGTCCTACATGCAGGTTGACCTGCTTGCTGAGCTGCGCTCGGCTCATGTAGACGCGGGTGAGAATGATCCGCAGCTGCTTCACGAGGTGCTGCTGACGATTAACGGAATTGCGGCAGGGCTTCGGAATACAGGCTGATGCATCGCAACCGAGGATAATGGTATTCAGGCATATACGATAAGCATGCGTACACCTTTGCAGCCGAGAGCTCGACACGTCGTCGAGTATCTCGGCTGTTTTGATGACTGGGTACGGATGGAAGGAGACATGTACATATGCTTCGAGGGAGAACGGCGGCCTTCTTACTGGTATTGGGGGGAGCGGCCAGCTTCGGCCTCATGTCGACGGTCGTGAAGCTGGCGTATGGGACGGGCTTAAGCGGCACCCAAGTGACGACAAGTCAGCTCACGTTCGGTGCGCTGCTCATGTGGCTCTTGATCGCCTTCGTGCCTGCAGCACGAAGCAAGCCTTGGAAGGGGCCTTGGCTTCGACTATGTGCGATCGGGGTATTCGGCTTGGCGCTAAGCACGGTGCTCTATAATGAAGCGCTGTCTGTAATGGATGCGTCGATGGCGATCGTTGTGCTGTTTCAATTCACATGGATTACGGTCGTCATGGAAGCGATCGCGAGTCGCACATGGCCGAAGCCGAACCGGCTTATTGCCGTAGCAGTCATCTTAGTTGGAACGTGGCTCTCCGTTAACGGCCCATCGGCTGATTGGAGCAGCTTCTCGATGTATGGGTTGCTATGCGGACTAGGCGCCGCGGTGACGTATGCGTTATTTCTATTCGGAACGGGAACGCTGAAGACGACGATGCATCCGTTCATGCAAGCTGCCGTTATGCTTACGTCTGCGCTTCCATTCTTGTACATCTTGTTCCCACCAAGCGGCTTGCTGCAGACAGGGAGCAGCTTCGTCCAGCTTGTGGTCTGGGGTATAGCGTTAGGGCTGCTCGGCCAAGTGATCCCGACTGCTGCGTATATGACGGGCATTCCGAAGCTCGGGAGCTCGCTTGCTGCCACACTAGCGTCGATGGAGCTGCCGGTAGCGATAATTTCCGCCTATTTTCTTCTACAAGAGACTGTACAGGGAGTGCAGTGGTTTGGTATGCTTGCCATATTGGCAGGAATTGCTATAGCGGAGAGGGGAGCCTCTTCTTCATGAGCTCTGAATGGATGGGCGCCTCGCGTCTTATCGATTCGGAAGGAGTTCCGACGGAGGTAGATCAGTGAATCCAATGGACACTCGGCTGGCCAAGCTCGCCCGTGGTGGGGATCGAGGGGCTTTTGCCGAATTAGTGGAGCTGTATAAGGATAAGATGTATCATCTGGCGTATCGGATGCTGCATAACCGTCATGAGGCGGAGGAGATCGTGCAGGAGACGTTCCTGCGTGTCTATATGAATCTGGACCGGTACGATGAGAGCCAGAAGTTCTCGACGTGGATCTACCGGATCGGGACGAATCTGTGCATCGATCGGCTGCGCAAGCGCAAGCATACGTACTCGCTGGATGCAGAGATTAGCGACGGTGAGGGGACCGATTGGTATTCGACGCTGGCGAGCTCGGACATGCCGCCGGAGCAACAGGTCACGCTGTCGGAGACACAGGAGCAGATTCGCGATTCGATTGAGACTCTGCCGGAGAAGTATAAGGCGGTCGTTATTTTGCGTTACCTGCATGACCAGTCGTTGCAGGAGATCAGCGAGACGCTGTCGATGCCAGTGACGACGATCAAGACCCGGCTGCACCGCGGGAGAGAGTTTCTGCGTAAGAAACTAGAGAAGCTTCTTTAATTTTTTTTGAAACGATAGGATGACTCCTGCGTATTGTGAATAACGATGCATATTGCTTAACTAGAAAGGAGTGGCTCATGATGAAGTGTAACGATGCCCTCCCTTTGCTGCATGAATATTTGGACGGAGTAATAAGCGGACCTGATCGCTCCAACCTGAAGGAGCATCTGCTCTCCTGCGCAGGCTGCCGACAACGGCTGCAGCAGCTCGAGAAGGTAGAAGCTATGATTCAGGCATGGTCGCCGCCGGATGTGCCGGAAGGACTGTCGGAGAGAATTATGCAGGCGCTGCCTCCGGCCAAACGCCGATCCGCGTTCTATCGTTTCATCCGCAAGCATCCCGCAGCTTCAGTTGCGGCCGTATTCGCCATGGTCATGCTGTCCTCCTTCTTGACGTCATGGGATGCTGATCAGGAGCTGCTGGTGAAGGGAACGGATCTGCAATCCGTCGTCATCAAAGGGGACACCGTCTACGTACCGGCCGGACATAAGGTCGCCGGTGACTTGACCGTGGAGAACGGCAAGCTTCAGGTGGACGGACAAGTGGAAGGCAACGTCGTCGTCATCGACGGAGCGGTTAATTATGCGTCTACGGCGCAGATCTCCGGCTCGATCACCAAGATTGACGAAGCGTTCAGCTGGCTGCTGTATAAGATGAATACGTGGTTCTCGCAAGTGTCGCATTCGAGATAAATGAGTCCAAGATGAATGATCCTTCCTTTCGTGAGCGAAAGGGAGGATTTTTTGCATAGAGCTAGCTGATGGTGGGTGCAAAGCCTCGAAAAGAGGTATTCTTGAGCCAATTATGGTATCATGGAAGGAATAAGTGAGATTTGCGGTACGGTTTGGGGGCAGGCGGCATGGATTGGATTACAGATATACGCATATTAGATATTATCGATATTATTATTGTTAGCTACGTCATCTATAAGCTCATTCTTGTCGTCAGAGGCACGCGGGCCGTACAGCTGCTGAAGGGCATACTGGTCGTCGTCGTCGCGTGGGCGTTAAGCTCGTGGTTCAAGCTGAGCACACTGCAGTGGATGATGAATCAGATGTTCACGTTCGGACTCGTCGGGGTCATCATCATCTTCCAGCCGGAGCTGCGCCGGGCGCTCGAGCAGATCGGTCGCGGCAAGCTGTTCAGCCGCACAGCGACGGAGGACGATTCGGATATTAATCGGAAAATTAATGAGGTGCTCAAGGCCGTCAACTATATGGCTCGCCGCAAAATCGGTGCGCTGATCGTCTTCGAGCGGGAAACGGGTCTGAACGATTACATCGAATCTGGCACAGCGCTGGAGGCGCACATCAGCTCGGAGCTGCTCATCAACATCTTCGTGCCGAACACGCCGCTCCACGACGGAGCGGTAATCGTGCGCAAGCATCAGATTATGGCGGCGGGCTGTTATTTGCCACTATCGGAGAATCCGTTCATCAGTAAGGAGCTCGGCACGCGCCACCGCGCGGCGATCGGGATGAGCGAGGTGTCGGATGCGCTATGTATCATCGTATCCGAGGAGACCGGACAAGTATCGGTGACGATGAACGGACATATTCTCCGCGATGTGAAGGAGGACGCCTTGCTGTCCAAGCTGTTCGAGGAGCTGAAGCCGAAGGCGAAGCTGAAGGAAAAGAGTGGAATGAGCTCCATGTGGAAATGGAGGCGGCGATAAATGGATCAATGGCTGCGCAATACGAACGTTGTGAAGATCGTAGCGCTGATGATTGGCATCCTGCTGTGGGCAGTTGTGCGGGCGGATAACGGTACCGTAACGAGCTCGAACGGCTTCGAGCTGATCGATCAGCAGATCGGCAACGTGTCGATTACGCCGAAATATGACTCTGCGAAGTTCTATATCGAATCGATACAGCCCGCCCAGGTGACCGTGACGCTGTCGGGTCGGGATTCCGCGCTCAAGAAGGCGGTGAACAATGGGAATTTCTCCGTTGAGCTAGACTTGACGTCCGCGCAGAAGGGGGAGCACGTGTTGCCGCTGAAGCCGATCGGCTTCCCTTCGAACGTGACGGTGTCGGTGACGCCGTCGAACGTGAAGGTCGTGATCGAGGAGAAGTCGAACAAGTCGATGCCGGTGACGGTCAATGTGACGGGAATTCCAGGTGTCGGCCTGAAGGCTGGTCAGCCAGTCGTGAAGCCGAAGCAGGTGACGGTGTCGGTCCCGAGCAGCAAGTATGAGCTGGTCGATTCGGTGCGTGCGGATGTAAACGTGGAGAAGGCGACGTCTGCAGTGACGAAGAAGGCGACGCTCGAAGCATACGATAAGGACGGCCAAGTGATCGAGGAGGCGACGATCAGTCCGAATGTAGTCGACGTCGAGGTGCCGATCACAAGTCCATTTACACTCGTGCCGCTCCAGATCAAGCTCGTCGGTCAGCCGCCGCGAGGCTATGCGGTTGCCGAGGTGCGTCAGAGCACGGACAAGGTGACGGTGTACGGTCCGCAGAGCTTGCTCGACCGGATGGAGTTCTACGAGGGGCCGCAGGCCGACTTGTCGGACCTGAAGCAGGACGTCGAGCTGACGCTCGCGATTCCGCTGCGCAATCAGGTGAAGCAGCTGGAGCCGGACGAGGTGAAGGTGCAGGTGACGATCGTCCCTTCGGTGACGAAGACGCTGGAGGCGATTCCACTATCATTCGTCGGGCAGAACGACGGCTTCGAGACGAAGGTCGTGCTTCCGGAGTCGGGTCAGCTCAATCTGACTGTCGAGGGCGCACCGGCGCTGCTCGAGAAGCTGAAGCCGCAGGACGTGCAGGCGATCCTCGACGTCAGCAACTTGCCGCCGGGCCGACATGAGGTGTCGGTGACGTGGAACTTGCCGACGTTCGTGAAGAAGGAGCTGCCGCAGGACTTCAAGGCGACGGTCGAGATTAGCGCGAAGCAGGTGAAGCCGAGCACGGAGCCGGCAGCCACCCCATAACCGCAGGAGAGGCGCTCATGGGACATGGCTTGGCGGCCGCTTGGCCGTGTCCGTTCGAATTGACCCTCTGTCACGTATCGGTGATAATGGGAATAGTCTTGATTGATAAGTAATTAGTTCACAGGTTTAGGGGAGAGAAGGACAGATGGGGAAATATTTCGGTACAGACGGCGTTCGCGGCGTCGCGAATGAACAATTAACGCCGGAGCTTGCATATAAGATTGGCCGCTGCGGCGGCTATGTGCTTGCCGGTCAGGTGGAGAAGCCGGTCGTTGTGATCGGACAGGATACGCGTGTATCTGGGCCCATGCTGGAGGCGGCGCTCGTCGCAGGACTACTGTCGATCGGCGCGAACGTGGTGCGGCTGGGCGTGCTGTCGACGCCGGCTGTTGCGTACTTGACTCGCACGCTGAAGGCGGATGCGGGTGTGATGATCTCGGCGAGCCACAATCCGGTGGAGGACAACGGGATTAAGTTTTTCGGAGCGGACGGCTTCAAGCTGTCGGATGAGACGGAGCTGGCGATCGAGCGTCTGATGGATGCCGAGACTGATGAGCTGCCTCGTCCGACAGGCGGCGACATCGGTACGGTGACGGACCAGCCGGAGGCCAAGTACGACTATATGCGCTACGTGCAGTCGACGGTGAGCTCCTCGTTCGCGGGCTATCGCGTCGTGCTCGACTGTGCGCACGGTGCGGCTTACGAGCTGGCACCTAAGGTGTTCGAGGCGCTCGGCGCTGAAGTGATCACGATCGGCGCGGAGCCGAACGGACGCAACATCAACGATAACTGCGGCTCGACGCATCCGGAGACGCTGCAGAAGCTCGTCGTCGAGCATCAGGCGAACATCGGCCTCGCGTTCGATGGGGATGCGGACCGTCTCATCGCGATCGATGAGAAGGGCGAGGAGGTCGACGGTGACTTCATTCTCGCGATTCTCGGTCATGCGATGAACGAAGCGGGTAAGCTGAACGGACAGACGATTGTGACGACGGTGATGAGTAACATCGGATTTTTCAAGGGGATCGAGGCTGTCGGTATGAAGGCGGCGAAGACGGCTGTCGGTGACCGCTATGTGATGGAGGAGATGCGTAAGGGCGGGTACAACCTCGGCGGTGAGCAGTCCGGTCACGTCATCCTCCTCGATTACAATACGACGGGTGACGGCATTCTGACGGCGCTGCTGCTCGTCGATACGCTCGTGCAGGCGGGCAAGCCACTCAGCGAGCTGAAGACGATTATGCGCAAGTTCCCGCAGAAGCTCGTGAACGTTCGCGTCGGCGACAAGAGCAAGCTGAAGGGGAACGCCGCGGTTGAGGCAGAGATTGCCAAGGTCGAGGCGCTGCTCGGCGACAACGGCCGCGTGCTCGTCAGACCGTCCGGTACGGAGTCACTGATCCGCGTGATGGCGGAAGGGCCGGATAAGGAGCAGGTGGAGGCGTACGTGCAGCAGATTGCGGACGTCATTCAGCGCGAGCTGGTGTAAGGTTCTAGTAGATAGAGAAGTCAAGCCTGGGTACCGCGTGAATGGCGGGGTGCCTGGGCTTGTTGCTTTTCTCGGCGTGAGCGGACAGGTAGGGGATGATTTATGAAAATATGTTGAAAATATGTGTTGCACTTTGCACCCAAAATGAATAAGATGTTGATATGCCGTATTCAAGAAGGAAAGGTGGGTAGAGGGAGCGGGTTAACTAAGCGCCAGAACTGATGAGAGGGAGCGCGTTGCAGGCAGTATGCGGCCAGGTCTTCTGCACAAGCTCAAGCTGGGAGCAGCTCGAGTGTTGCAGCTACAATAATCGATGACGACGCAGACGATGCAGCTAGGCAAGAACCATCAGTTGACGAGGTGAAGGTGTTCGAAGTATTCGGCGGGGGCCTTCCGGAACAGATCCAACCGTAAGTCGACGCTCAAAACATCCAGGCGACTGGATCGACAAAGGCTCGGCAGGATCATCACAAAATAATGGAAAAGCTCTTACACAGGCAGCAGGAGTGTGCACGAGGTCGGGGAGCTTATATCGCTATGTGGACTAAAAGAATACATTCACGTCAACGGCAGACGTTAGTGGAGCTTTCAGGCGAATGGTAGGCTTCCATGAAGAACGTGTACACCTCCTCAAGACTCGCCGCTAGAGCTTGTTCAACCAATAGGAGGCTACACCATATGTGCGGTATTGTAGGTTATGTAGGTAAACGGAACTCTCAGGAAATTCTTATTGAAGGCTTGAAGAAGCTTGAATATCGCGGTTATGATTCGGCAGGTGTGGCGGTCTATACGAACGAAGGGCTGCAGATCAAGAAGTCCAAGGGACGTCTTGCGGTACTGGAGTCGAAGCTGGGCGAGGCTCCACTTGCCGGCCACATCGGAATCGGTCATACGCGCTGGGCGACACACGGCAAGCCATCGGATGTAAACTCGCATCCGCATACGGACAATTCGTCGAAGTTCTCCGTTGTGCATAACGGGATTATCGAGAACTATATCGCGCTGAAGGAAGAGCTGATCGAGCAAGGCCATGTATTCGTGTCGGAGACGGATACTGAGGTTATTTCGCATCTGATCGCAAGTGTGTATGAGGGAGATATCGTCAAGGCTGTGCAGAAGGCAGTCACGCGCATGAGAGGCGCCTTCGCGCTGGGCGTACTGACGGAGTATGAGCCTGAGAAGCTGGTAGCTGTTCGCTTGTCGAGCCCGCTCATTATCGGTGTAGGCGAGGGCGAGAACTTCATCGGCTCGGACATCCCGGCTATTCTCGAGTATACGCGCAATGTGTATATTCTGAACGACGGCGAGATGGCGCTGCTGACGAAGGACGGCGTAACGTTGATGACATTGGAAGGGAACTTTATTTCCCGGGAAATATTCCGTGTCGATTGGGACATCGTTACAGCAGAGAAGGCTGGCTTCGATCACTTCATGCTGAAGGAGATCTATGATCAGCCAAAGGCGTACCGCGACACGATGGGTGCACGGATCGACGAGTCGGGCTCGAAGGTCGTCATGCCAGAGGTACGTATGACCGAGCAGCAGATTCGCAATATCCGTAATGTTCATATTATTGCCTGCGGAACGGCATATCATGCAGGCTTGGTTGGAAAAAGTGTCATCGAGAAGCTCGCCCGTATTCCGGTGGAAACGGACGTCGCTTCCGAGTACCGCTACCGCTCGCCGATCATCACGCCGGAGACGCTGGTCATCGTGGTGAGTCAGTCCGGTGAGACGGCGGATACGCTCGCAGCGCTGCGCGAAGCGAAGAAGAACGGCGCGCGCGTCGTCGCAGTAACGAACGTTGTCGGCAGCTCGGTTGCTCGTGAAGCAGACGATGTGATCGTCACATGGGCAGGTCCAGAGATCGCCGTCGCTTCGACGAAGGCATACACGTCGCAGCTGATCGCGTTCTACCTGTTCGGCCTGTACCTCGGCCAGACGCTGGGCACTATCGAGCCTTCGTATGTGAGCGAGGTGCTCGCGGAGATGCAGCAGCTGCCGGAGAAGGTGGAGCAGATTCTGTCCCAGACGGGTGCGATCAAGGAGATTGCGGAGCGCATCGTCGCGCACAAGAATCTGTTCTTCATCGGACGCGGTCTCGACTACGCGGTAGCGCTCGAGGGCTCGCTGAAGCTGAAGGAGATCAGCTACATTCACTCCGAGGCCTATGCCGCAGGTGAGCTGAAGCACGGCACGCTCGCGCTGATCGAGGACGACATTCCAGTCATCGCGCTGGCGACGCAGGAGGACCTGTTCGAGAAGACCGTGAGCAATATTAAGGAAGTGAAGGCGCGCGGTGCACAGGTTATTGGCCTGAACATCGAAGGCGAGACGGAGCTGGCGAAGGTGGCTGACGAGGTATTCTCGATCCCTCATACGCACCAGCTGCTCGCACCGGCACTGTCTGTCATTCCGCTGCAGCTGCTGAGCTACTATGCGTCCCTGGCGCTGGGGCATGATGTAGATAAGCCGCGGAATTTGGCGAAGAGTGTGACGGTGGAGTAGGGTAGGGAGTTAGGTAATAAGGATTTGTCCAGTCATAAAAAAGTATGGAACCAGTAAAAAAAGTCTGGAACCAATGTCAAAAGTGTGGAACCAGTGACAAAAGTGTGGAACCGCTAGAACAGTCCCGATGATGCTGAATACGCTCATCGGGATTTTTTTGTAAAGGAGCTGAAATGGATGTTGGGGGATAGAATAAAAGCAATTAGAAAAAGTAATAAGTTAAATCAAGTTGAATTTTCAAGAATAATTGGTGTGTCACAAGGGACATTGAGTGAACTTGAATTAAATAAATATTATCCTTCTTTCGAAACTGTTATTTCAATCATTAAATGTTTTAATGTAGATGCTACATGGTTCATATTCGGAGATATACAATCAGGAAAGAGTTCAATAGAAAATAATATGGGACTTAGCTCAGTTGAGGCAGTTCTAATCTCAAAGTACAGAGAATTATCTGTAACTGAACAATATGAAGTTCTAAGAGCTATAGATTCTACTAAAGCAAACAAAAATAAAGGTTGAAATTCTGAGGCTGCCCTGATTAAAGGGTGGCCTTTTTTATATCAATAGCGTAAGTATTTGCGAATCAGCCTTAAACAATTGATGCTACATTTTATAAGCATGAAGTAATTAGGTAAGAAGTACTCTATTGTCGGATTTGGTAATATGATGTAGTACTTGAGATAGTTACTATGGTTAATTATTCAAACTATTGATAGTGGTTCAGAAGAACCCGTAAATGGAGAAGATTCAAATACTTCAGAAGAAGAGATTGATGGAGAAGTACCTAGTGCAACTGAAGAAACTGTAGCGAGTGAGGAGGCAACCGAGGGTATCGTAGAAGAAGAGCCTATTACATCTGAAGAAGCTGTAGTTGGAGAAAATCTTAATACACCTCAAGAAGTTGTAAATGAAGAAAATGCTATTTCATCTGAAAACTCTCTAGAGGCTGAAGAACCTAGTGCATTTGAGGCAATTACACTTGATCTTAACCCTAGGCAGGTAAATCATATTATTAATTATGATCTCGTAGAATCTATCGAGATAGATGTCAACGCTCCACGTAGGGTCTGTCAAGAACTTTGTGTAAACTCATTTATAGGAACTCCCCGTTAGGGGTGTTGGCCTCTTAACGAAGGTGTTGACCGACTCTGTCGGGGAAGAAGACAGAGAGCTGGAGGAGCATCTGGCCCCAGTTCTGGACACGCCCAGTCCACTTCCGGACAACGTCCATGGTCGACAGGTAGAGCATCTTCAGCAATGCCTCGTCAGAAGGAAAAATGCTCTTGCCCTTCGTGACCTTACGAAGCTGACGGTGGTAGCTCTCGATGATGTTGGTGGTGTAGATGAGCTTGCGGATCTCAGGCGGATACTTGAAGAAGGTCGCTAGTTCGCTCCAGTTGTTGCGCCAGGAACGCACGATGAGGAGATACTTGGATCCCCACATCTCCTCAAAGCGGTCGAGCTCTACGAGAGCAGCTTCTTCCGTTGTTGCCTTGTAGATCGGCTTCAGATCGGCCGTTACTTTCTTCAAGTCTTTGTACGATACATAGCGCGTCGAATTACGGATCTGGTGGATGATGCACTTCTGGATCTCCGTCTGTGGATAGCAAGCGGAGATGGCTTGCGAGAAGCCTGTCAGGTTGTCCACACAGGTGATGAGAATGTCTTGAACGCCGCGGTTTTTAAGCTCGTTCAGCACGCTTAGCCAGAACTTCGCCGACTCGTTCTCGCCGATCCACATGCCGAGCACATCCTTGTTCCCATCGAGATCAATGCCGATTACCATGTAGGCAGCCTTGTTCACAATGGCCCCGTCCTGCTTCACTTTGAAGTGAATGGCGTCAAGGAATACAACCGCGTATACACCTTGCAACGGCCGATTCTGCCACTCCTTGATAAGAGGAACGATCTTGTTTGTGACATTTGAGATGAGCGTCGGTGAGACGTCGATACCGTACACATTCATAAGATGATCTTGGATTTCGCGCGTACTGACGCCCTTGGCATACAACGCTACGATCTGATCCTCGATGCCGGTGACGTTAGATTGATGCTTCTTCACGACGAGCGGTTCGAACTCGCCAAGACGGTCACGAGGCACGAATATCTCCTGTTCTCCATACTCGCTGACGACGGTCTTCTTGCTCTTGCCGTTGCGACTATTGCCCGTCTGCTTGTTCTTAACGTCGTGCTTGTCATAGCCTAGATGCGTATCCATCTCGTCCTGCAGCATCTCCTGCAGCGTCTCTGCAAAGAGCTCCTTCAGCATGTTCATGGGTACAGGGTATCCTCCGTCCATTGTGAGGGGAAAGAGGTACCCTCAGTCATAGCCAGCTTTTGTGGGATGAAGTGGGCCTACCGTCACCTGAAATGAGCGCTCCATTCGCAAGAAGACAGAAAGGAGCCTGCCCGGGCGTTCAAGCTGACGCCAAGCGGCCCACAGCGCCTTCCAGGCAGAGCGGCGTTCGCGAGGTAAAGCCTCATCCATGCCTTCATGAAAAAGCGTTGCCCACACCCGAGCTTCTTGTGCAATTCGACGCTGCTCCCAGCATCGACGCCATCGCCATAGCGTCTTCTCGGCGTAGGGTCCGCCAGCATACGCCTGGCTTTCTGCTGCGATCTCAGACAAGCTCAAGCCATCCTCTCCCGCGAGGACGATGGCCTCCTTAACATCGATCGCTGTCTGATGATACCGCTCCACGAAAGAAGGCACGATGCTAATCGCACGCTCGCAGTCTAGACATGTATTTCGTCAAGTAAAATTACCCGAAAAAATCGTGCATTTTTACCCATCGTCATCAGGGGTAATTTTCAGCGCTCCTTCATGAGTGCGTGCTTCATTCTGTAGCTCTCACCCTCGAATACGAGCAGATGTCCGTGGTGCGCCAAGCGGTCAATCATCGCGGCCGCCATCTGGTCGTCGGTAAAGACCGAGCCCCATTTGGAGAACTCCAGATTGGTCGTAATAATCAGACTCCGACTCTCGTAGCTGTCGGCAATAACACGGAACAAGAGCTGCGCTCCTTCCTTGTCGATGGGAATGTAGCCCCATTCGTCCAGGATCAGCAGTTGGCAGCGCTGGATCTCGCCCATGAGACGTTCAAGCGTACCACCTCGTTTCGCTTCACCCAGCCGCATCACGAGTTCCGCCACTGTGTAAAATTTAACAGCTAAGCCGAGTTCGCAAGCGCGCAAGCCTGCTGCAATGGCCAGATGCGTTTTACCTGTACCAACGGGACCGTAAAGCACCAGATTGCGTCGTCCCTGAATGAAGTGCCCTTCCGTCAGGTCGCTCCATTGCAGCGACGATGGCAGCTTCACGCCTTGCCTGTCATAGCCCTCTAGCGTCTTGTACACCGGAAATCCTGCCCGGCTCATCAATCGGGAACGACGGCTTCGCTCCCGGCTCTCCATTTCTTCGGCGAGCACGCGATGCAAGAACTCCTCCTGCTTCGGCGTCGCCTCACTCTCGCACAGCTCCACCGCTCGCTGACTCAAAACAAGCTTCTTGCAGAAGGCGGAAATCTCACTGCGCAGCGCCTCTCGTTCGCGGACTATGCTCATTGCAGCGCACCTCCCGCTTGCTCGAGCATGTCATCGTAAATGCTTAGATCTACGACGCTTGCGCCCTCTGGTTCAAAGCTCGAAAGACGTGCCGCCAGCACTATGCTGTTGGCGTTCGCCCGGCCTAGTCTGGCGAAGAGGAGTAGAAGTGCTTGCCGTCAACGAGGAACTTTCCGTAGCCGTCTGTCTTCACACGGGTATAACGGCATGCGTTAAACTGCGTTTTTGGCAAGTAGAGAAAAGCCTTCTTGTCATCCTCGAACAGGAGGTGAATCGGCATGCTCTTCTTGTAGTGTTCACGCTGCCAGTCCGCCTCACAGCGCTCTAGCAGCTCGCGGTTAAACTCCTGCACATCCGTAACGGTCGGCAGCGGCACGAATAAGTTACGGCGCATATAGCCAACTTTGTTCTCGACGTTGCCTTTTTCATGACCGGAATAGGGGTTGCAAAACGTGATCTGGAAACCGTAGTGGGCCTTAAAGCGCAGGAACACCTCGGCCATCCGTACGTTGTCGCTGACGCGTCTACCGACGCCGCTGGCGTTGTCAAAGATGAGTCGTGTCGGTACACCGCCGATGCGGTGGAATAGATCCTGAAGACCGTGCGCAACGCACTCCGCGGTCTCGCCGCCGAAGAGCTGCACGTATCCAGCATTACTGTAAGGAAAGCTCACGCACAAAAACTTGTACATCCGCTTCTTGCCGCTGGCATCCATGAAGTCCGCTTCACCAAAGTCCACCTGAGCTTCTCCCGGCTGCCAGATGAGTTCAAGCGTCCCCTCCTTATGCCGATATTCTCGCAGACGCTTCACATAGCGCTGGACGAGCGGATAGGAGGCATCATAGTCCTCGCACTCAGCCGTAAGGCGCTTGTGAATTCGCATCGCCGTATGGCGTTGCTTGTACCTGTGCTTCCGGTCTTCCGCAAGCCACTGCTGAATGAGCGGTTTGAACGGATCGAGCTTCGACGGAAGCTCGACATGGCTTTCCTTTGGCCCCTGTTCAAACTCATCCAAGGCCATGTATTTGCTGACCGTCTTCCGTGTAATGTTCAACCGTTCAGCGATCGCTACCGGCCCCAGCCCCTGCGCCTGCAAATCTTTGATCGTCTCTATCTGACTCATCTTCAGCATCTCCCGTTACCGCACCCTTCGTCTCTTTGCTACGAAAGGTATCGGAATTTCTACCTGGATTTGTTGTACCCTTGACGATCAAGTGGGGTAATTTTGCACGATTTTTTTGGGTATTTCAGTTTGATCATTTGGGGTACTTTTAGTTTACGATAGACATGGACATCGAAAACGGAATATGGGGATGGAGAGCGCCTCCCCCAGCGTGTACAGCATACGCGTAAACTTCCCGTGCCGATGCGGCTTGCGCTCGGAGTGACAGTGCTTGCATCCGACAGGCCGGTCGGCTTCCGGCAAGCCCTTCTCGCATCGTAACAAATAGCTCTTTACATCGATGTCCCAATCCACTACGATAATAGAGGCGAAATCTGTGGTGAACAGGGAGACGAGGCCGCCAAACCTTGACGTCTCTCTGTTTTATTTTTGTCAATCGCCCTAACTCCTTATGATTGTCGGCACATTCACGCTGCCCCTCCGCCAATTATATCCTTGCTTTACCGTCAGCGTATATGAAAAATAGCCGCCCTACTTCCGACATTGGAAGTGAGCGGCGACAGATAGATAGACCGATTCTTATTGCCGAGGATAGTAAAAACTCGATTTCAGATCATGAAATTAGAGAAAGTTCTCAAACAACTCCCTGGGGAATTCATGCAACAGGGGCCTATCTTGTTAACTCGGCAAAGTCTGGTGGAAATAAAGTAAAAGTAGCAGTGTTTGATACTGGTATTTCTAATCATCCAGATTTACATATAGCTGGTGGTATTTCGGTTGTTGAATCTTCAAGTAGTTATCAGGATGATCATGGTCATGGAACTCATATAGCGGGAACGATAGCGGCAATAAAGGCTCAAAACAAAAATCAGTGCTTGACTGAGTAATTGAGTATGAAAATGGAAAAACATCTGCTAATCCTGTAAAGTTGTAAGTCCCCACCCACAACGAAAAGGAATAGACAGATGCAGACCCAGTATATCAATGAAATGCTCAATTTACCAGAATTAAAGATTTGCCAAATCCATTTACATAACACTGAGGAACTTCACATCGAAGCTGAGCCAGTTTTTTCAAAGCAAAGTTGTCCATGTTGCAAGTCTGATGAAGCGGTTATTCGTAAGGGACGTAATGAGGCTCGATCGATTCGTCATCTCCCGGTATTTGACAAAAAAACATACCTACTTGTACCGAGCATCCGCATGTATTGTGTCAACTGTGCGATTGGATTCGTATGGTCCTATGATTTTGTACGTCCTAAGCAGCGCTACAGCCAGCTGTTTCGCTCTCGCATTGTAGAGCATGCCCTCGGTTCCACTGCCGCACATAGTGCTCAGATGCAGCAAACGCCAGTGAGCACCGTTCAGGATATGCATAACAAGGCCGTCCCCATGCTTTCTGAACAGCTTATAGAGCGGGCTTGGGAAGAAGCGCAGGAAGGAAGTAACTTGATCCTTGGAATCGATGACTTCTCAATCAAGAAGGGGCATCGTTACAATACGGGCATTCACAACCTTAGGGGCGCGACGATGCTAGATGTTATGCCTGGACGTAAATTAGATGACTTGCGTAAATATGCAAGCGAGCATCCCCGTTTTCGAATGCTCAAACCCAAAGCTGTCGTGATGGACCTAGCACAAGCTTACCACACTTGGATTCGTGAATGCTTTCCGTTTGCTATTCGTATTGCCGACCGTTTTCATGTACATGGGTACGTGATCGACAGTGTACAGGAAGTACGTAAATCGGTTCAGCAAACGCTAATGAGCGTCTAAACGGCGCTGTTCAGAGCTTTCTGGACGAGGTCGCGCTCGAGAACATTAAGACGCTCACCGCTCTTAACGACTGGTTCCAAGTGTGGCTCTCAGAGTGTTACCAGAATAAGCCCCATGCCGCGCTGGCGAACAAACAAACACCCGAAGCGGCGTTTCGGAGCGATCCGGCAGCGCTGCAGTTCGTAAATCCTGAGCACCTCGCGGCCAGCTTCCTTCACGCGGAACAGCGGAAAGTGGATAAGGCCGGCTGTATCAGCTTTCAAGGCAAGAAGTATGAAGTTGGGCTGTTGTTCATTGGGCAAACGGTTCAAGTCGTCTATGACCCGGCAGATATTACAGAAGTGACGATTGAATACGAGGGATGTACGCCATGGAAAGCACGGGAGCTCATCCTTGGAGAAAGGGCTGGCAAGCGGCCGGCCCTTCCGGAGCATTTGCAGAAGCAGCCAGCAACGGAATCCCGCTTGCTCCGAGGTGCCGAGCGGAAGCATGACGAACGTACACAAATCCAAACGCCGGCCGTCTCCTACCGCATGCTGAGGAAGGAGGCTGGCAAGGATGTTTGAATCCTTCTACGACATGACCCGTACACCATTTGCTCGGGATATTCCCGTGACAGAGCTTTATCCGGCGAGTGCTATGGAAGAGCTGCTGGACCGGTTGCAATACGCTGCTGAGCGCCAATTATTCGCCGTCATCAGCGGCGACTGCGGGACAGGCAAGACGACGACCGTCCGCCGGTTTGCCGCCATGCTGGATGCCGCGAAGTATAGGCTGCTGTACCTGTCGGACTCCAAGCTAACGCCGCGCCACTTCTACAAAGGGCTGCTCGAACAACTCGGATGCGAGTCGAAGTTCTACTGAGGCGATGCGAAGCGTCAGTTGCATCGCGAAGTGGAACTCATGCGCGGCATTCATCGACTGGAACCGGTTGTCGTCGTAGATGAAGCCCATCTGCTCGATCGGGAGATGCTGGAGGAAGTGCGCTTCCTGCTCAACTGCAAGATGGATGCGCAAAGCCCTATGGCACTGATTCTCGTCGGGCAGAGCGAGCTATGGGACAAGCTTCGTCTTCAATCCTATGCAGCGATTCGTCAGCGGATTGACCTTCAGTGCAAGCTGCCCTATTTCGACCGTTCTCAAGTCGGTGAATATCTGAAGCGTCAGTTTGCGTATGCCGGCACCAATCATGAGATATTCTCTGATGAGGCGGTAAATGAAGTTTACCGATTCTCGGGCGGATCGGCCAGACTCATCAACAAGTTGAGCACTCATTGCCTCATCTACGGAGCCCAGATCAAGCGCCGCATCATTGACGATCATATGGTGAAGCACGTGATTCAGGGTGAATTGTCATGAACGAGCCTTGGAACCAGATGACGTACGATCGGGACGCGAATAGTTGGTTTGTCCTGCTAGGAGAGAAAGCTTATCCTGTTTATTGCGGTGAATGTTTTGAAATTCGCATTGGAGATCGTGGCATTCCCTGTCGACTCGAGCTTGACCGATATTGGTACGTGATCATGAGAGAAACGCGATTTAACTTGAGTAATAAGGAAGTTTACCATATTCGATTCGTTTAACAGAAATGGGAAAGCCGAAATTTCTTGGCTTTCCCATTTATCGAATCTCTATAGACATGATTACGATCAGACCTCGGACAACTAACGCCATCATTTTCTGGACAGTATGGATCAGCAGTAACATTATTGGGAAGAGAAAGGACTGAAGCTCTTTTCTACTACTCACTAATTTTCATCTGTTTTCAAGCTCTGTGTGCGGATTCGTATGTACGATCGCGTGAGGATGGGGCTGTTCTCGATTATTTGTATAATACGTAGCGATACTGAATCGAGAAATCAGGTCATACTGCACCCAGTAGAGGAGGATTTGACGAGCGATATTAGCGGGGGGGGGGAGGGAATCTATGAGTCCACACTTGGTGTAGCTCAGTTGTAGTAGCAAGTCAAAATGAATTATTAAGACTAAATATCAATTGGTTAGGAGAATATATTAACATTGCCATTCGTTCGGAGGTGAATGCATTGTGAAGTATTTTCCTTCTTTATTTTCTGACGAGTTATTGTACAGTGTTTTCTCTAGGTACCATAGAGATTCGGGAAATGAGAATCATAAACTGACGATGGAAGAATTATTTGGGGATACAAATGTATGTGCATCATTACTGTTTGGATCCCATCTGACATCTCTCTGCGATCGAATGCCAATTGAAAGTCTAATCAGTCCGGAAAGATTGATAAATAGCCATACCTTTCTCCCGTACTATAGTTTTTTTATACCAGAAGAAAGAAATGTTGAAATGAATAGGCTAATGATGTCAGAGAACGGGTCGTCGATTTATATGCAACTCGGTATACCTGCCTCGACTGTTAAAATGCAGCAAGGGTTAAAGTATTGCCCGGTTTGTGTAATTCACGATCGTGGGATATGCGGCGAAGCATATTGGCATAGGACGCATCAGGCAGAAGGGGTAATTGTATGTCATAAACACGATAGTCTACTTATAAGTACAAATGTGACACACCACAGACAACGAAATAAACACGAGTTTATTTCGTTGGAAAGCACATTAAAAAACGAGGGCATACAGGATAAACAAGAAACTTTGAAGTCCATTGATATCCTTAGGTTTGTAGCGGAACAGACAAATACGTTGTTAAGCAAAATTTGGAGACCGATTGGTTTGCATAAATTAAATCAATTTTATGTATCAAAGTTACAGCTCAAGGGTCTAGCTAACTATTCGGGGAGAATTAACTGGACTGAGCTAATCCCTGCCTTTAACCGATTTTTTGGAAAAGAGATGCTGGAAGAACTTCAGAGTTACATTGAGCCTTCAACAGAATCAACATGGCTACATAAATTACTCAGGAAACCACGCGTAACCTGTCATCCCTTAAGACATCTACTGGTACTCTGCTTTTTAGGTGAGACTGTTGAAAGCATGGTTAATCAATTAACTCATGATAAGATAATCTATGAACCTTTTGGAGTGGGGCCATGGCCGTGCCTAAACAAAGCAGCAAGCCATTTTAGAAGTTTGGAGATAACATCATGTAAGATAACAAGAGATTCAAAAACAGGATTACCAGTAGGCACATTCTCCTGTTCTTGTGGGTTTGTTTATTCTCGAAAAGGTCCGGATCAATCCAATGCTGATCAGTATAAAATCGGTCGAATTAAAGAGTTTGGAGAGGTATGGAGTGCGAAGTTGTCTATCTTATCTCAACTCAATTTTTCGCGTAGAGAAATGGCGAGAAGGCTTGGCTGTGACACGATGACAATAGTTAATAAACTATCTAATACTTCAATTAACCAAACAGTCGCGTCACCAGATGTTGAACAAGACAGTGAGCGATATAAAGAAGAATGGAAGAGGTTGTTGAGTAATAACGACAAGTTGTCAGTAACCGAGCTCCGCAGACTGAATCGGGCAGCATACGCTTGGCTTTACAGACATGAAAAAAAATGGTTGCAGGAGCATTCACCTTCTAAGAGTAAGATTACTTTAAGTCGCAAGCGAGTTAATTGGGAAGAAAGAGATCAACAAACTGCTAAAGAAATCCTAACAGCAGCAAATGAAATATTGAACGAACAATCTGATAAGCTTATTAGGGTAACAAAAACAGAGCTAGGACGCAGGATCAGTATGCCACAACTAATATTCAAAATGTTACACAAGCTACCAGAAACAGCTAGAAGATTAGAAATGGTGATGGAAAGCGTAGAAGATTTTCAAAGAAGACGAATCAAATTGAAGGCAGAAGAGTTGAAGGGCACAAACATGGTGTTAAAACATTGGAAATTAATTAGGTCATCGGGTCTGAGAGATACATTTATTGAAAGTCATCGTGAAGTAATTGATGACTTAACTATTAAATAAGCATAATCAGAATTTACAGAATGGAACAGGCGAATTCTGAGAAAGGCGATTAGTCTTGACTCATATTGGATTCCGCTTTGTTTCTTTTTTTATACTCTGAGGGGTACAAAGGCTATGCAGAGTATCTGCATTGATATTAGTGTGATTATCCAGCTCCCAAAACGGATATACATTTAAAGATTAAGTTAATATCGCTTGGAAGAATAATGTGTTAAGCCTAGATGGGGGATAACTTTATGAACAGTTATTGTGAAGCTTGTCGTGAGTTTGTCCAATATATCGAAAAAAGGGTATTAAGATATAAAAAGATCAGGGGTAAGAGGATAGTGTATTTGGCTAAAGAAGCATACTGTACTGAATCCAACAATCAAATACATGTAGGGAGCATACGGGATTTTAATTTGTATGAATTAGCAAAAAGCATTTGAAAGACAACAATTAAATTAAACAAAAGATTTACCGTAAACAGTCTAGGAGTGGAAGGTGTCTTCAAATCATGTCAAATAATCGAGAAGAAAAAAACGTGTCACTTTTAAGTGATTCCGAGAAATTCACTAGCGTTGCATTAATGTTCTCAGAATCATCATAATATTCACTCTAATTGTTCCGCAGACATGAAAAAATCCTTTACAATGGAATGGCAGGTAGTACCTGTCCATAATCCACTGAAAAGGATCAGCCATGGACAAGGATACCCTATTTTCTTCATTTGGTAAATGGATTTCTCCAATTTGTGCGAAGACGTTCACAGATCGTGTTCGTGAAATGGAACAAGATAAATATGTGAAGAAGCTTACAACATTGTCGTACCTTAAATTGTTCTTGCATGCGCAAATTCAGCAGCGAGACGGGCTTCGTGAAATAGCTGCCGATGTGCTTTGTGAAAACTTTCAAAGGGAACTCGGAATCCAATCAATCTCCGCCTCCCAGTTAAGCCGGAAGCATAATCAAGTCGACTCTTCCTTGCTGGAACAAGTATTCCAGTCGCTGGTGCAGCACATTCGCCGAAGCGAAGCTCCTCCTTCCCTGCGAAAAGATTTTAAGATCATCGACTCTACGACCATCGGACTTTGCCTGCAGAAATACAAATGGGCTGAGTTTCGGAAAACGAAAGCTGGAATCAAGCTACACTTTCGCCTGGCGTATATGGATGATGAAACTGCTGTTCCCGAGAAGGTCAAGATGACACCCGCCAAGCAGAGTGATCGCAGTCAGTTGGATGACGTGGTTGATGAAGTGGGTTGCACCTACGTGTTTGATCGCGGCTATATCGACTACGCCAAGTTTGACGACTACTGCGACCGTGGCATTTTCTTTGTGACTCGGACGAAAAAGAATACCGCCATCCGTCAGATTGAGTCGTTTAAACTGCCAGCTGATGCTCGTGTGAAATCGGATGAAATGGTGTACATCGGAACACCGCAGAAGCGAATGGAAAACGTCTTGCGATTGATCCAAACGGAAGATACCGAAGGCAATCCGATTACCATTCTCACGAACCGCTTCGACTTAGAGGCGGATGAAATCGGACAAATCTACCGGGAACGCTGGGCGATTGAAACATTCTTCAAATGGATGAAGCAGCACGTACGCATCAAGACATTTTATGGAACCAGTGAGCAAGCCGTTATGAATCAGGTGTGGATGGCACTCATCGCCTTTTGTCTGCTCGTGCTGGTGAAGATGGAAACGGGCACCAAACACAGTCTGCTGGATCTATACCGGTGGCTAAAGGTCTTGCTATGGAATTCAGCAGAAATCTGGATGGAACGTATTCATTACAAACCCAGTCGAACATCTGCAGGTAGGCGAAAGAGAGTTTAGTGCAATTGACAAAACATTGATCATATTACATATAATTACCAAATGGACAGGTTACCTTTATATGGGGGTCGACCTTTTGGCTGATTGACCCAGAATAAATGACTGAATTTTTTGTTATTAGTGATGATGAGTTTTATGCAACGCTAGTGCGAGAAATTAAATATCCTAGTCAAACTGCTCAGCAAACATGTTAATGAGATCCAGCGAACCGAAGATGGAAGTTTAGGTTATTACCTTGAATCAGTTTGTGTTTTTATGAAGACACAAGATACCATTAACCAGCAGGCTGCATGCTCTAATGCCAACTTGTTTTTGAGTAATCTTATCCTTGAACAGCAAGAAAAAATTACAAATAAGCGAACGATAGGGGCATTAATTTCTGCTTACGATCAAATAGGAGTTCTCGATGCGCTAGAGGTAACTGCACTTGTCGAGCAATTTGAGAGTCAGTTGAATGAAATTTCGCTTACAGATGCGGAAAACATCTATAGAGAAAGATGGGAACAGCCTGGTCTCTATAAAAAAGTCGTAAGTGGGAAGGTTGATCGTAAAAGACCCTCTTTTCTTAGGGATCGGGAATATTAGAGCAATAGAAGGAGGACAGATAACCGGCCGCAATAGAAAATCCATCTATAACTTAGGAAAACCGTTGACGAGGTGTCAACGGTTTTTAATGTTTTTTAAACAAGCGAAATACACTAGAGCTTTTTTTCCCTCTCTCAGATAGCTTTTGATATTCCTCAAGTGTCTCCAGTCCTTCGTAAGGTTAATTTATGATCACCATCCACCCCAATATGAAGTATGACTTACATTCATTTCATGCTCTCACTTAATCGTCTCTTTAATTTCATTCATGCATCAAGATTATAATATCGATAAACGGATAATAATGATAGTAAATCTTAAGCCGAGGTGATTAAGTGCAAAGATATGAAAAGAAATGCGCGAGAGTAACCAAAAGAGGCATTATGGTAAACCGCTTAGTCTATACATGTAGCTTGGCAATCAGAGCGGGTTGGTTTGAAACTGCTGCGCTTAAAGGACCCTGGCGAATTGTTGTATATCGAGATCCAGAGACCGTTGACACAGTCCTTATTCCGCAAGGTAACAAATTAGTTACATGTCGGTGTATCGGATTTAGAGCTAATGAGCCTCGGGATAATAAAACATGTTATAAAAACATGCATGGGGTTAAAAGGAAAATGAAGGCCTTAAAAACTAAAACAGCGAGCCGTCCGAAGAAAAATCATCAGTAAGTTCTTTTTTTATTAGATTTTCAGCATCATGTGCCACCTCGTGTGTCCTACTCATTACAGTTGAAATTAGTAGAACTAGGAAAGTCTTATCTTTGTTAGTGAGAATTATATTATCCACAGTTAATTCAATACCCGAATCAATAAGTTTCAGTAAGTCCCATGTATTCTCTTGCACAAATGAGTAGTTTACGTGCGGAAACAAGAAAGATTGTCCAAACGGATCCTTGTAATAAGGTTCAGGAATATCGGTTATGCCGATCAGGTAATCAGCTGAGACGGAGAAGGCATTTGCAATAAGAGCGATCTGTTTATGATCAGGGTTTGCCACACCTCGTTCCCAGTTTGACATCACATGTTTTGAAGTACCTACTTTTTGAGCAAGGAAATCCTGAGTCCAATTCCTCTTTATTCGTTGTGTTCTAATTTTTTCTCCAAGTTGAGACATGTTAATGACCTCCAGCACCCATCACAAATTTCTATAAGGATACCACAGTTGAAACTTTTTTGACAACGGCATTGACAGGTTGAAGATTTTTTGTGTATGATTTGGTAAATGATTATTTAATGTTTTTTGAATCGTGTTGAATAATATTTAACCGAAAGAGGGTGAAGTCTTTGGCTAAGTCTAGAACAAGAACTACTGCAGCATCTATAGCAAGAAGAATTAAAGAGGGTAGAGGTGCAGGCCACTTTGCAGCATATAAACCATGGCTCACAATTCACGATGTTCCATCCACTGGAATTGTGACGAGGATATTAGGGTGGAAAAGTGGCCGGCTACATCATTATCTATCCGAGCACTTTGAACTTGCACACCATTATCAGATGGAATGGTCCGAGGAGGTGATCGATATTCGGGAGCAGTTTCCGCTTCTGCCGCTGGAGAAGACATTATTTATCGCTCAGAGACTAGGCATACGCCATCCAATTGACCCCAAGACCAAGCATCCGATTGTTATGACAGCGGATATGGTTCTTACGGTTAAGAAAGGCGATGATGTAGGCTTTATCGCTCACTCGATCAAACCTATTGGCAAGTTAAACAGAAGAACAATAGAGAAAATGCAGATTGAGAAGCAATTCTTCAAAGAGATTGGTATTGAGTGGTCTTTAATTACGGAGCAGCAGATTAACTATGATTTAGTTAAGAATGTTGAGTGGCTGCATTCGGCCAAGTTTCTGAATTCTTTAAGTCAAATTAATAAAGAACTTGTAAATGAAATGCAATTCAGTCTCTATAACGCCATTAGTCAAAGCAATAAACCATTAGCGAACCTAACCCTAGCCCTGGATGAAGAATATTCATTGTCAAAGGGAACCTCCATACAAATTGTAAAACATTTAATTGCAAATCGTTATTGGATTATCGACATGAAGGAACGGATTAAATCGACTTTGTACCCATTGATTATTAAAGAAAATAACTTTCCGATTGGAGGAATATAGCTATGGGGCTATTTGTAAATAACATATTGAGGCGAGATACCCCAGAGGGGGAAATTCTAGAATGTGACAGAATTCTCTGGATCGATCGTGCGAAGGATGTTGTAGTTACAATCTCTATTATTGATGCGAACGGATTGCCCCAATACAGAATATTGTCGGAATTACTTAATGAACTATATAAGTTGAACTAAAGTTTTAGGAAAGAATGGTAAGGAAATAACGATCTCTGTGTCGAATGAGTAAGGAAACTTATTCGGACAGGTAGGGATACAGATGGAACAGCAGCATTCGTTAGAGGAAGTCACAAGGGCTATGAAGCAAGAGAAAGAACGTCGTATATATGAACGCTATCAAGCGGTGTACCTACATTTCAAGGGTAAGTCTGTCAAGGACATCTCTGAGACTCTGAATCGCAGTAAGGAAACTGTCAACCACTATATTCAGGCCTATAACACGGGTGGTCTCAAGGCGCTGCAAATGAAGTATTCGACTGGAGCTCCTACTCGATTGACGAAAGAGCAACAAGAACAATTAAAGCAAACCATCGTTCAATCTGTTCCCCATGATGTAGGCTTCTCAGCTCGATATAACTGGACACTCGAGATCATTGCTTCGTATATTGAACGGGAATTCGGTCATCGTTACTCCCTAAGAGGTGTGTCCAAGATGATGCACCGTCAAGGACTAAGCTATACGAAGCCAACGTACACTCTGGAGGCTGCCAACCCTGAGAAGCAACGACAGTTTACAGAGACAACATTTCCTGATTTAAAAAAAGATTGATGAATGACGAAATCGCGCATCTGCTTTTTGAAGATGAATCGATGATAAGAGACTATCAGGCAATCCAGAAAACCTGGTTTCTTCGCGGTAAGCAGCGCATCATCCAGACGACGGGGAAACATCGCGGCGTGAAGCTGCTCGCCACGGTCGACTATGGGACCGGACAGATCGTATGGCAGGAAGATGAGCAATATACGGCTGAGACTTTTTTAAAGTTTCTTCAAAAAGTGATGCTCGCGTACCCGACTGGTAAAGTTGTCATTGTACTGGATAACGCCCGAATCCATCATGCGAAGCTGCTCCAACCGTTTCTGAATGAACTGGAAGGGAGACTTGAATTGGTATTTTTACCACCTTACAGTCCGCAATTAAACATTGTTGAAGGACTCTGGAAATGGCTTAAGTCTAGCGTAATCAACAATGTGTTTTATCACAGCGTTGCTGAAATACGAAAAAACGTTGGATTGTTCATGAGCGAGATTTTGAAAGACACTTGCTCGATCATTGACAGGCTATGTGTCAAGTTCTGACATCCGATTTCTTTAGTTCAATTTATATAGATGAAGATAGAATTTCAAAGGTGGCGATTGATCCGTATGCCAAGTTCATGATTTCAGATGAAAAGCTGACAACTAAAGAAATAGAAATAAGAGATCATGCTTGGTCTACTATAAGTGGCATCGTTGACTTAGAGCCCAATATATATGACAAGAAGGAACGCTATCAAATCATTAAAAAATTGTGTGATGAAAAAAAGAAGGGAAAGAAGTTCATTTATAAATACCTACGCTACTACTGGATGGGGGGGAAGATGGTTAATGCGTTACTTCCTCGATTTCGAAAATGCGGAGGGCCAAATAAGAAAAAAAATCCTACGGCGAAGATGGGGAGAAAGAGGATTACTACAATAGTTGACCCTGGGATGAATGGCGTATTAGTGGATGAGGATACAAGAAAAAAATTTGATGAGTACATAAGAACTGTTTACCTGAAGACCAATAAAAGGAATTCGGTCAAACATACATATATAGAGATGTTAAAGGGAGCGTATAAAATCGACGTCAAAATTGAGCGAGGGGTAGAAGTGCCCATTATTCCTCCTGATCATAATGTCCCTAGCATAGCTCAATTACGGTACCATATTCGAACACGCTATACAAAAAAGAAAAGAATAGTATCTCGGGAAGGTAAGTCAACATTTGACCGGGATTTCAGACCACTACTTGGATCGGAAACAAGAAAGGCAAACGGGCCCGGGCAAATCTTCGAGATTGATGCCACTGTAGCCGATGTCTATCTAGTGAGTATGGATGATCCGAATCAGATCATCGGGCGACCGGTGGTTTACATTGTAGTGGATGTTTGGAGTCATATGGTTGTAGGGTTATATGTTGGTTTCGAGGGGCCCTCTTGGCAAGGGATCATGATGGCGATTGAAAACACCAGTATGAACAAGGTGGAGTTTTGTGCTCAGTATGATCTTCCAATCGGCGAGGATGAGTGGCCGTGTCATCATATGCCGGATCACTTTTTTGCAGATAGAGGAGAGATGGAGAGTAAAAACGCTGACTCGTTAGGTAAGGCTCTGGGAATTAAACTGAAGAACGCGCCACCGTACAGAGCAGATCTTAAGGGCATTGTTGAGCAACAGTTCAGGACTTTGAACGTGACCTTACAACCATGGATGCCCGGAGCAGTGAGGAAGGAATACTCCAAACGTGGTGGGCCGGAATATGTATTGGATGCGAAACTGACATTACAAGACTTTACAAAAATGATGATAGAACTAATTCTAGCTCGAAATAACTTTCTCTATATGGAGCACTATCCATTAGATAAAGCTTTATCCAGAGATCAGGTCAAACCAATACCAAGGGAGTTATGGGATTGGGGAATTGCGCGTGACCACTTCTTGAAAGAAATTCATCCTGATATTGTTCGGTTAAATGTTCTGCCAGAGACCGAAGTAACTGCAAGCTCTGAAGGCATTTATTGTGAAGGGATGTTCTATGGATGTGAAGAATTGGCCAACCAAGGTTGGTTTGTCCAAGGGAAATCGATTCGAACAGTTATAGCTTATGATAGACGCTGTATGAACTATGTCTACGTAAAGGTTGAGGATGGACGCGAGTTTATTAAGTGTAAATTGCTAGAGAAGTCTTCTCGCTTCGCGAACCTCAGTTTGGAGGAAGTAAAAATGAAACGATTTGAGGAGAAGTTGCAGAAGAGCTTATATACTTCGACGCTGAGACAAGCGGAAGTCAGTTTGAGCGCAAAGCTAGAAAACATCAAAACAAAAGCGGAAGCAAGGGCGAATGAGCATCGTGATGCTTCGTTAAGCAAATCTGAAAGGAAATCCAATATAAAAGCAAATCAGAGAGTGGAGAGAGATAAGCTAAGGAAAACACAAAGTTTTGAGCTGAATAGATCCGAGGGAAGCGATCTTCCGAATGAGAATGAAGAGCTAGAACATGAAGAAGCATTTGACAAATATCAACTTAAATCTAAATTGGATTTCTTATCTAAGCTAAGGGGGAATGATCATGGTTAAAAAAGCGAGTGCAGAAATCGTTTATCACTATACGCCAAGTTTAATTGGAAGGCAGGTGAAGGCGCAGTATTTGCCTCAGGTAATAGGTGATTACAAGGAAAATCCGTTTATTGAAGCTTTACCTCCGATTTTTGAGGAGGAGTATGTCGCAGCTCATGTTAGGAGATACCCCGACTATAATGAGGAACAACGGAAGCTTGGGAAACAGATCAGGCTGCACCTCGTTCAACAAATCAGTGATTACGTAGAGGTGTTGCCATCTCAACTATTGGTGGAGCAAAGAATCTCTAGATTAATTAGGCATGGGTATAAAGCAAGAAACCCGTTTTTTCCTGAATACGTGAGGCAATACCATGTTGGTTTTAAGGAGATTTTAGAAGCGGGAGTAGGGGATGATGGAAGGAATATAGCGGGCGTTCGGTCTACTGCAGCTGGTTTTGCAATCATTGGGGTGAGTGGACAAGGGAAGACCACGGCAATTGAAAGCTCTTTGCTGTTATATCCACAAGTTATTCACCATTCCAATTATAACGAGCAACCGTTTGTTCGTAAGCAGCTAGTTTGGCTAAAGCTAAACTGTCCGCATGACGGGTCGATCAAGGGCTTGTGTTTGAATTTCTTTCAGGCGGTGGATTCAATTCTCGGTACGGACTATTTTAGGAAGTTTGTATCAAATAAATCATCAGTTGATGTCTTAATTCCAATGATGGCACATGTCTCGACCCTGCATGGGCTAGGGGTTCTTGTCATCGACGAAATTCAAAATCTAAGCTCTATGAAGAGCGGAGGAGCCGAACCTGTATTAAACTTTTTTACTCAGTTGATCAATACAATTGGAGTTCCTGTGATTCCTATTGGTACATTCAAAGCGATGAAGCTTCTTTCTGGATCTTTCAGCCAAGCGCGTAGAAGTACAGGACAAGGTGATATGATTATTGATCGCCTAACTGATGGAGATGAATGGGATTATTTCATTCAAGGGCTTTGGAAATATCAATGGACGGCGACTCCGACGAAGTTGAGTGAGGCCATAAAAAAAACGTTGTATGAATTATCTCAAGGAATCGTAGATATTGCCGTAAAATTATATATGCTTTCTCAATGGGAAGTGATAATGCAAGAAGATGAGAGAGAGCGAATTACGGTAGGTGTCTTGAAGGAAGTAGCGGATAGGCATATGCGGCTCGTTCAACCTCTGTTAAAGGCACTTAAGAGAAACGACCCTTCAGCGAAAATGCTTGTAGATGATCTTCGGCCTACGTGGGATACGCTTGATGAGTTCCTTCAAATGGCAACAGAAAAGGTTGGTTTACAAGGGGAAGTTCGCAAGATGGTGAAGAGGGATGAAAAGGCGGAGATGGATCACCAGAGATATCTAGAATTGGTGAAGACAGCATTGGACTTTGGGGCCGCTGCAAATTTTGCAGAAACTATCGCTGAACGAGTTCTACATCGGAATGAGAATGAAATGAGTATTGTCGCGCTAAGAAGAGTAGTTCTTGAGGAATTAGAGTTGCATACAGCTGCATCAGACATTGTAAATCCTCAATCTGATTCCAAGTCAAATGGTAGTTCAAACTCTAGAGGCAAAAAAAACCTCAAAAAGGAAAGACCTGTCCTGGAAGTAGATGACCTCAGAAACGCGGCTAAAGATAGCCGTGTTAAAGGAGAGGAGCTTTACGAAAAAATGGTTGAGCAGGGGGATGTTGTTCCGACGGAAGAGGATCTATCGAGGTTGATTATTTGAGGGAATAGACATTCTTGAAAAGGGAAACTAATAATAGAATTCCATGGAGGGATTGTTATACTGTTAGATTCCCTTTTCTGTGGAGTAGTTAATGGAAGCAGTCTTTTAAGAAATAAATTGGAAGGTGGGTTGCCTTGTGGATCAGATTGTTCAGTTTCCTACCCCATTACCAGGAGAAGATTTTCGTAGTGTATTATACCGCTATCATCTCTATACATTAAATACAGAGATGGCTGACACAAATCAAGAGTTGTTTGAAAATAGGAGCAGGTTTAGTGTTTTCCCCAGAGGACTTGAAGTATTTATTCGAAAATTGCAAGCTCCAACTCTGTTTCAAACGGATAAGATTGTTGAGCACCACACTTTGTTACCGTTATTTCTTCCATTTATGACGGATGGACAAGTTGAGTCAATAATTCATGAGGTTAAACATGGGGCAATTTCTAATAGCCTTGTTGGTAAACTAGTCGGGAATAAATATGGGAAATCTATTTCAGACGGCATTCGGTATTGTCCATGCTGTATCAGTGAGGATTGGTCTAAGTACGGATGTAGCTATGTACATAGGGAGCACCAGTTGGCATTCATTTCAAAGTGTTATGACCATAATGTAAAACTGATTAGCCAGTGTAGTGTATGTAATGAAGATTTGATGTACTCGATGATTTCTGGAAAATGTAGAAATGGGCATGAGCACATTACCTCTTCAAAGATAATGATAAAGGAAGAGGTCGATACGTTAGAGAAAGAGCTGTATACTGATCTGCAATACTTATTTGAAAATCATAAAAAAATTACAGGATGGTTAATTAAGCAAAGATTCTTAGAGTATCTTCATTCCAAAGACTATCTGGGGAAAAACGGAGGCACAATCAAGCGTGCGAAATTAGTAAAAGACCTTATTGCTCGATTCCCAAGCGAAACATTAAGGAAGTTTAGACTGGACGAACAGTATATAATGCAACGGAATGCGTTTGAAAAGATTTTTTGGAGTAGTCCACTGGTTATTAATCTGCCGCTATGTCTGTTAGTCATTCGCTTTCTTGCTGGTTCCTTAGAATGTTTTATCACAAAAGGTATTCCTTATGCTTGTGAAATTCCTTTCACTAATGGCCCATGGCAGTGTCAAAATAAGTATTGTCCAAGCTACCTTAGATATTCCATTAATAGTTGTACTCGGGTAAGTAACGGATACCGAGGAATATTGGCAAGATTTCAATGCTATATTTGCCAAGGTGAATACACAACTGAGTGGATGTGGAAAGGGGGGATTAAAAAGACTAATTATAAACTCATTAATTATCCTAAAGAGAAGGATCAACGAGTTATGGAGATGATGGATTCGGGTTTTTCACCAGATGATGTCTCGAAAAAACTGAATTGTTCACCAGACTATGTAAAAGTACTGGCTAGGAAGCACATTAAAAACAATCAACTGACACTTTTTAATATTGGGGAAGTTGCTGCAGCGATTGAAGGAGTAGTGGAAGATCCTAAGAAGGAACGATGTCGCAATATTCTGTTGAGTACAATTAGGCAAAACCCTAAATTAAGCAGATATAAATTAAGTCTCAAGTGCATAACCGAATATACTTGGCTAAAGCGGCACGACAACAATTGGCTGGAGCAACAGCTACCGACCTCGAGATCAACTGAGCGGTTTGACTGGAGCGAAGTTGATTATACTTTAGAGGCAAGGGTGAGAGAGGTCGCTAAACAGTTAATCGACTCAAATCCTAGCAGTAGGGTCGCGCGATATACCATTATGAGATTTTTGAGTAAGAGTGAAAACAACCGTATTAAAAATAATACAATACACCTTCCAAGAACTAATCAGGCATTAAATGAGTGTGCAGAAACGGTGGAACAATACCAAATCCGACATTTGCCGGCTTTGGTATGGCAGCTCAGAAATCATTATGATTATAGAGAGATCACAATCGATAGTATTATGTCATATCGAAGGTCGTATAGAGGGATATCTGATAATATGAAAAGCCTTCTTACTGAATGTCTCAAGTCATTATAGATGCCGGAGGAGAAATGACTATGGATGTAGCGAAGGTACTTATTAAGTATCAAGTAACACTTCCGAAAGAAGTACGTGAGAAGTTGGCTATAACGATTGGGGAACGAGTTATTTTTATTGAAACTGAACAAGGCATAATGATAAAGAAGGCACTACGCTTGCATCAAACCTGACATGAGAAAAATTCATTCTATAAAATACTATATGTGGAATTTTAAGGTGTTTCTTCGTGGATAAAATTAAAAAAAGCCCTTATTGTTAAATTGACGACGTGTATCCATCAATTCTCCAATAAGGAGCCATCCATGGATAACGTTAAACCTTACTCGGTCGTATGTCAATGCTTACGCACGCTTCAGTCGTTAGATTTTCGTCCCTTGTTGGAGGACCATCGTACACATAAGCTATTCTCGCATACAGCTGTGGAACTTCACACGGTCGCACAATTGCTACAGCTCGATACATACGATGAAATCACAGCGCAACTGCGCGCTCATCCTAAACTGCAGGAAGCCATCAACATCGATTCCATCAGCAGCGCCCAGCTTTCACGTAAGACTAACCGGTTGTGCACACAAGCCCTGCAAGGACTCTTCTATGAGCTTATAGGTCGAATCCATGAAAAAACCAATCGAGAAAACGGGCTTACTCCTCAAATAGGCCGGCTTCATATCGTGGACGCTACGGATATTTCCCTCCCGGAAATACTGGGGCACTGGGCACGATGCGGTTCGCGGAAAACAGGGGTACGCCTTCATGTCCGCCTGGTTGTCGTAAATCCAAAAACGGTGTTTCCGGACAAAGTGGTCGCCTCCACAGTCAATGTGCGGGAAGCCAAGATCGCCCCCGACCTAGTCATTGACCCCGATGCGACCTATGTAATGGATCGTGGGTACGAAAGCAGCTCTCTGTTTCAGGAGTGGGTTACCGGTGGCAAACGGTTTGTGGTACGTGTACGGGATCGCACCAAGCTTTATCCTGTTAGTGGTACGGAACGTGAGCACTCGTCAGAAGCAGGAGCACTGCAGATTCTTCAAGATGTCGATGTGCTGCTGAACAAGACCACAACTCCGTTGCGGCTTGTTGCGTTTCAAGATGAAAAGGGACGATATTACCGGGTTGTCACAACTCGATGGGATCTCACCGCGGCAGAAGTGGCGAGTATCTATAAGAATCGTTGGAAAATTGAACTGTTCTTCAAATGGATCAAACAGCACTTGAAGCTTGCGAAGCTGCATGGCAGCCAGCCGACATCCGTGTGGAACCAACTGTTTTTGTCATTGATCGCGTTTGCAGTGAATTTGTTGGTTACATTGGATTTGCAGACAAGCAAGAGCCCGTGGCAAGTGCTACAGCTTCTGCGAACGTACATGTTCCATAGCTGGGAGGAGTTTGAAAGAGAGTTCAATCGACCACCGAAACGACCATCGAGGGGGAAACAGAAGGTGGATAGAACCGCAGGCAAGCCCGACCCTCAGCGCATCATTTTTCGACAAGCAACATCCATATATACAAATTTTAGGGATAAACGCGACATTTTTGTTCATCGTTCCTTTTTTAGCCGTTGGAATGGAAAGTTAGCTGTTAAATAATTGATTATATGGATGTTTGTTGTGGAATGCAGTGTTTTATCGCACGATGTTAGCTTTGATGCAAGCGTAGTGTAAAGAAGGTTACTCTTGAATTAATTAATAGAATTAAAAAAACGGAGGATTCAATTGACTCTAACATTTACAGTGACCGACAAGATGTTGGCAAAAATAAAGGCATGGGATCAGTGTAAGGCAACAGATGTTTCAGGAGCAAGGCTGTCCTATACATTTATACCTTCAGGAATTGGTACAGTTGTAAAGGTTCATTGTTCTGTTTGCAATAGGGAGTTAGACATTACCGACGATTGGGGCTGAGGGATGATTGTTGCGTTTAGTGAATGAAAACAACATAAATATTAACGTGTGACAAAGCGCTGACATCGGGAATAAGCGAACTACGAGAGGAATTTACCTAATCTCGATAGGTCGCTTTTTATATTTTCAGTTCATGCTATTTTTCATCTTGTATCAGTAGCGTTGCATAAATCATGACATCTAAAATGGTGGAATATTCAGAAATTAGTTTTTAAATTCCAAGGGCCAAAAACTTACGGGGTACCCCTGAAACAGGCAGTTGCTGTCCATTTGTAATATTCATCCTTTTCAAGTTGATGATTGGTTTTTTTTGATTTAGGCGACTTACTGGTCTTTCTGTTTCTTCTGTCGCCCTCTCGAAGTTCGACTTGGCTTTCGCTCTACTGCTGCGACCATCCTCAGCCACGGTTGCCACATGAGTTCTTTCAAAGCCTCAATGAGTTCCGTTAACGTTCGACTCGTTCCCAGTTCTAGTTTCATAAGCAGCAGCAAGCAGTATGCAATTAAACAGATCCAAATCTGATTCATCACTGCGTTCTCGCTGTCACCGTAAAAACAGGTTAGCTTCAGGTTCTGCTTGACCCACCGGAAGAACATCTCGATCTGCCAGCGGCTACGATACAGGTCACCAAGCGCTTCTGCCGTCAGGTCGAACCGATTCGTAATGATACGGACCTCATTACCGCGACCGTCTGTGGTGACGATCATACGAAGGGGGTGCTGCATGCGCTTGTGAGCTTTGCCTAGCACGACTTTGACATCGCGGATGATGTCTGAATCTGTGTTCACCGAAAGCTATTCCACTTCTTCGACAACAGCATTGTCCTTTAATCGTGATACGAATCGAATGCCACGCTCGCAGTAACTGTCGTATTTGCCGTAGTCCAGATACCCGCGGTCCATCAGATACGTGACGTCCGACTCATCGATCAGGACGTCCATTTGGCTGCGGTCTGCGGGCCTTGCAGGCGTAACCACTGCCTTATCCGGATAAACATGGTCGGGGTCAACAAATGCCACTCGCAGGTGCAGTTTCACGCCTGCTTTCGTTTTTCGGAAAGTCGCCCATTTATACCGCTGTAGGCAAACGCTGATCGTATAAGAGTCTATAATCTTGACCGTTCCGATGCGCCCTGATACCGGCCTAGCATCTCGATGCAACTGTGTAATGAGATTACAAAGGATGGCTTGAAGTACTTCTGGGTCCAGTTGATTATTTTTACGGGACAACTGGGATGCGCTGATCGAAGCAATGCCGAGTTGCTTTTGAAATTCCTCGTCGTGCTCCAGCTTTCGCATGATGGAACGAAGACCCTTTCGCTTCTCTAACTGTGCTTCGATGAAGATGTACAGAAAGACTAAGGTGTCGAGCTTTTTCACATAACGGTCGAGCGTAGTCGTGCTTTGCCAATTCGGGATGATGTTTGGATTTATTGGTGCAACCCATTTACCAAATGCAGAAATAGTGTATCCTTGTCCATGCGTATCTCCTAAGTTAGGGATTTGGACAGGGCTACCTGTTACCCTAATTTTAGGAGTTTTTTGTTACAGAGGACGACCTATTTATTACAATAATAGAACAATTTGTCCAATCTGTTCGCGCGTTAGTTTTTATGCAACGCTACTGATCTTGTATATACGGAACGGCTAGATAACTAATAAATATGAGAGTGTGTAATAGCCGTTTTATGATGTTTCTTTATCCGTAGAATATTAGGGAATTCTTGTTGTTAAAGTAGGATTTTATTGGAAAATGTCGAATATGTTCCATGACTATAGTTTGTTAGATGAGGTGTGCATTACATGGATAGAATTTATGAATTAATCGAACACGGCTACGAGTGCGATTACCTAGACTTCAAAGATAAACAATACAATAAAGATAAGAGCATAGACCTAATAGGAGATATTATGGCTATGGCCAATTCCCGGCATGCTGGAGATAAATTTATAATCATTGGCGTAAAGGACCGGCCGGAGGGAAAAGAAATCAATGGAATACGTCCGGAAGAATTTATAGATTCGGCAAACTACAAACAAATAATACTAAGTAATATTGAACCAGAAGTACAGTTTGATTATTTTAAGTTTGAATACAAGGGAATAGTGCTTGGGGTATTCAGAATATACAATTCGGAAAACAAGCCATATATGCTCAGAAAGAAATATGAGCGACTAAATGAAGGTTATTGCTTGATTCGCAAAGGAAGTATGAACGCTTTAGCAAGGCGAAGCGACTTTGATTATATGTATCTTAATAGAGGACAATTCGAGGTCAGATTCTTGGAGCAAACATTGCATGCTGTGCATGATGCTAAAGGCTGTGCGTCAATTGAGGTTGCAATATCAAATACAACAGAGTTGCCAATTACAATCATCTGGGGGACTCTAATTATAAGAAATATGCAAGAAGTAGAGTTGTCCAGACATCGTGTGTATGGATTAGATCAATATGTAGGAGCAGACTTTAAGTTAACCCTGGTACCAAAATCAGAAGTAGTGGGACACTTAATGGTTGGTTTTGAATCCTCAGATCCCTTTAGGCTGAATATTGATGAATACGGAATTTCCGAAGACAAGTACGATTTCGAGCTTCTTTTTATGGATACGCGTGAGAACAAGTATTCTGTGAAAATAAGCCAAGCGAGCGTTTTTGTTAATGGTGACTTTCTCTGGAAGGTGAGAGAGGCGAAGGGGATTAAGCATAAGTTTCAAAATCGGTGACGAACATAGTACATAAATACTGGCCGAGCAATTTGATTCGGATATAGTTGGGGGGATAATTAATGGAGAACGAACTTGTTAGGTATTCAAGAGCTGGTGACATTTTTCATTACCGTTGGGCTGCCCGCCGGTGTCTGCGTTTAATCTCACCCAAGTCTAGAGTTAATCAAATTGTGATTGAGGGTTCTAAGGAGAATAAACTTGCAGGAGAATATGTTATTGATGTTGCTGAATACACTGATTCGCTAACTAGACCAGGATTTCAAGATGTAACTTACTATCAGTTGAAACACACCACTGTTCATAAAAGTAACCCTTTTGATCTTAGTGATCTTAAGGAAACATTTGAGGGTTTTTCAGCAAGGTTTCAAAAGCTTACCAGTGCCATTACCCAAATCGATAGTGTCATCTTTACTATCGTCACCAATAGACCAATTAATCAAAATCTTAAAGAAAATATTGAGAAGTTATCTACTGGTGAGAAAGCCAATTCAAAGTATAAGAACACATTATCAAAATATACGCAGTTATCTGATGTAGATTTAAAAAAGTTTTGTGCTTGTTTAAAATTCGCAGACGGCGAAGGAGACTATAATGCACAGAAGTATAGGCTTCATGTAGAAATATCTCAGTTGGTTGCCGGAAGTATTGATAACCCTGAAATAGAAAGCATTACTGGACTAGTTCGTGACAAGGCTTTACCTGATTCCAATGGTGTAATTGTTCGTGAAGAAATACTTGAGAAATTTAAAGTTACGTCTGAACGCGATCTCTTTCCTGCTCCACCTGAGTTTGAAAAACTTGAAACCCTTGTGCATAGAGAGCAGCATAATGACTTGTTGAAAACCATTTTAGAATCAGCAGCTCCGTTGATCATACATGCCCCTGGAGGAGTAGGGAAAACGGTTTTTGCTCGCCAAATAGCAAAATCATTACCTGTTGGCTCTTTCGGCGTTGTATATGATTGTTTTGGTGGTGGACGTTATCGTAATCGTAGCGAAGTGAGGCATCACCATCGCCAAGCATTTATTCAGATTGTTAATGAATTGGCTGTACAAGGCCTCTGCGAACCACTAATAGTGAATTCCAGCGCATCTGAAACAGATATATTAAGAAAGTTCCTCGACAGAATTGAAACAGCAGTTATTGCTATGAAGAAATCAAATATCAATGCAGTCCTAGTGATTCTAATAGATGCAGCCGATAACGCTGAAATGGCCGCGGCGGAGTTCAATGATAATTGCTTTGCTCATGAACTTCTCCGTGAACGTATAATCGAAGGTGCTAAAATAGTTGCCCTTTGTAGAACCGAGCGTATACATTTACTCCAGCCGCCTAGTAACATCAAACAACTTGAGTTGAAGCCATTTTCGGAGAAAGAGTCTTTTGATTATTTAAGGTCCCATTATCTGCAAACGTCTAAAGAGGATGGAATAGAATTTCATAGGCTTACTAGCGGCAATCCACGTGTACAGTCAAATGCTTTAAGTTTGAATGGTAGTACGATTGCTGAAGTATTCTCCAAACTTGGAAGTATTGGAACCACTGTCGATGAACAAATAGAAGGACAATTAATGTCAGCAATTGATTCAATAAGAGATAAACTTCATGATGATTACAGAAAACAAATTGACTCTATCTGTGTCGGTCTTGCTACATTACCTCCCTTTATTCCACTAAAGATACTATCTAGGGCAGCTGATGTTGAGGAGTCTGCTATAAGAAGTTTTGTTGCAGATATAGGACGTCCCTTATGGCTATCTGACTCCTCAGTTCAGTTTAGAGATGAGCCTACGGAAACTTGGTTTAGGGAAACTTTTGCAGCATCGAAGGAACAAATAGAGTTTTTTATTGAACAAATCAAACCATTAGCTAACGAGTATTCATATGTCGCATCTGCTATGCCTGCTCTGTTATTACAAGCAGGGAAGAACACCGATCTCGTTGAATTAGCCTTATCCGATAATTATCTTCCCGATAATCCCATTGATGAGCGAAATGTTCGAGTATTTCGTCTTCAATTTGCATTTAAGGCTTCGTTGAAGCAAAAAAACTTTGTTGAGGCAATAAAATTAGCTTTACGAGCTGGTGAAGAAGTAGCTGGTGATAAACGACAGTTCGAACTTCTTGCAAGCAATATTGATCTGATTGCGCCTTTACAAGATGAACAACGTGTACAGGAGTTTGCTTTTCGTCGTTTATTTAGCGGTTCTTGGAGAGGATCAGAGAATGTTTACTCAGCAGCGTTGTTATCAACAGTCAAGAATTTTAGAGGGGAAGCCAGAAGCTTTCTTAGGGCTGCTGAGAACTGGTTAAGTCTATACTTCCAGGATAGAGATAAGAAAAAAGAAGAAGATATTCCATTTCATAGTGAACAACTAAAAAATGAAGAAATTATGGAACTCGTATACACACATTTTAATTTACATGGGGTAGAGAGGGCCTTCAAATTTCTTATGAGTTGGCGACCGAAGAAGGTTATCTATCATATTTCTAGGCAACTGTTTAGACGGCTTATGGACCTGGGGGAATTATCTGCTGCAAAGCAGTTTGCAAAACTAGGTAAACGTAATCAGTATTTGATAATTGCTTTCGCACATGAATCCTTAGATATCGGGTATATTCCTAATTCTGTTGTTCTCTGCACTTGCCTTGATTTACTAACTGCAAAGCGAGCTAGAATTTCAAAAATAAAAGACACCTTTCAAGACACAACACTTCAATCTCTTATCTGTTTTCTTGAATCTTGTGCGGCAAACGAGTTACCGAAGGAGAAAATCATCCGGGTTCTAAATCATTATTTCACTCAAAGTGCTTCACCGTCTATTACAAGCGATTATGATAATAAAGATCGTGCAATTTTTATGCGTGCCGTGGCATTAAAAAAAGTATTACTTTCAGATCTCGAATTCGATATTAATGAATTGATTCCAAAGGATCTACAACAGAATAGAAAATATAAGGATGAACAAGAGGTAAGAGAAATAAAAGAGGTAATTGGCGGACTGTTACCTTGGTATATGCTGCGGATACGCTGTTTAGCAGGGGTTATTCTTGAGTTTGATAATGAAGTAGCAGAAGTGAAAAAGAAGTCAGAATCAGCAACAGCGAGTCGATATAAAGACTATGATAGTTTAACAACGGAAATAGCTAGGATATGTTGTGACGTTTTGATGTTTCATAAATTTTCCCGACAAATGTCAGCCAAAACTTTTTATGAAAATTATATAAAGGGTAACAGGATGTTTCTTCCTGATCATCTAAAATTAGTTCGTTCTGCTTTCCGATTAAGCCACTTAGCTGAACAGAAACTCGATTTTGAACAAAATGCTTATGACGTAATCCGTTCTGCTACAGACATTGGCCCAGAGGAAAGGGCAAACTGTTACATTGATCTTGCACGAGCATTGATTAATGTAAATCGTGATGATGCCGCGGTTTACTTCAATTTTGCCATCGATGCCGTTTCGAAATTTGGCGATGAAATCGTCGAAAGATGGGAAGCAGTTGTTTCCCTAGCTAACCAAAGAAAAGTAGATGAATTTGCACCTTGCGATTTAGCTTACAGATTTATACGTTGTGCAGAGCTTATAGGAGAAAATGTAGCTCGCGAAAAGTATTGGGACAGGGACGAGGCTGTTAGGACTTGTATTCGATTGTCCCCGGTAACTGGAATCGCTGCACTAAGCAGATGGCGGGACAGGGAAATTGGTCGATTTAATCGTCAATTAATTGCTTTGTCCGAGGAAATTGTAAGACGCGGCTACGTTGTACCAACGGTAGCATGGTCTCTTTCTGCGTTTATGACGGAGTTTGAAATAGGGGATTTCTCAAGACTATGTATAGAGAAGGAAACATCGCATGATAATCGGAAGTATATTTTTGATTCAGTCATTAGAGAACTTAGGATAAACGGAGTTGGAGGGGAAGTTTGGGAAAGGATTGCTGAAACGGCTAAAAAGTACTCTTTACAAAGTAATCTATTGGATGAAGTTATTGCTTATAATCGCGAAATTATTGATGAAGAAGTGAATACTATTAACCAAGAAAGTACTTCCTCGCTTCGTGTACAGTCGGAAGAGAGTGCGATCGATTGGAACGATCTGCTGCATGATTTGGACTTGGTTTCATCTAATGGATTAAGACAAGCTATCCAACGTTATGATGGACTTCCTCAGACTGTGCGAAACAGCGAGTCCTTATGGCGTGAAGTCTACAATCGAATTTCCGATAGTAAAGCGATGAAATTTCTTTATGAGCTTATTAAAGTAGATGAAGCCGATTTTTATGATATACAGAATGCGCTTTTGTTAGTGCCGGAAGAATGGCATCGCAAAATGAGCATTAAAATTGAGTGGCCCCAAATCATGCAATACGTAGGGAAACGATTTGCTACGTTTCTGCTGGAAAGGGGATCAATCTCTTTTTTCACTAGGAGACTTCATTTAGGGGCGGAAAATATACCTTTTATTCAAAAAGGAATAATTGAAGGATTAGCAACCCATGGAGATTTGGTTCATGCAACTACATTTTTTGGCTTTGTAACTGTTGCTTCGAAACATATCTCAACACAGGAAGCAACTGATTTACTTGACTTCGTATTATCGAGATTCGAACTACATATTGATTCTGAGTACGCTGATGGGCCATGGTCTCAATTGTGGTTACCGCCGGTTCACATGGATAGTGCTTTTACAGGTTTTGTTTGGTCTGCTTTAGGTTCTCCAAGATCTTCAACACGCTGGTGTGCCGTTCACTGTGTTCGTAGACTCGCAGAAGCTCAATGCAGGGATGAGATCGATGCTTTAATTGATTGGATGGAAAGGGATACTGTTGATGCATTTGGGGCTAATAAATTTCCATTCTACAACTTACATGCAAGATTATATTTATTAATTTCACTTGCTCGAGTATCAATTGATAATCCGCACATTTTACTACGTCATAAGAATGTTTTCTACAAGCATGCCTTGCAATCTTCACTTCATATACTTATTCAAAAATATGCAACTGATATAGCACTTAATATCGAGAAGGCTTATCCAGGGACTTACTCGGAAGAAGAAGTTGATTCACTTCGAAAAGTGGGGAAAAGTCAATTTGGTAAGGTTGAATTAGAGGATCGTTGGGAAACAAGAGATAGTTATTGGCATGCTAACGAAACGATTAATACAAGTTTAACTTTTCATCATGGGTATGATTTTGATAGGTACTGGTTTGAACCATTAGGGGAGGTATTTGGTATTACAAGTGAGCAAGTTGAAGACCTTGCTACGGACGTTGTTATAAATGAGTGGAATATAGATCAAGATGATAGATTTATAAATGATCCGCGTCATTCATTGTGGAGATCCTCTAGAGTCCAACAGGATGTGTATCATCACCATGAAGGATACCCTCGTATAGATAATTATAATTTTTATCAGTAGCGTTGCATAAAAACTAACACGCGAACAGATTGGACAAATTGTGCTATTATTGTAATAAATAGGTCGTACTCTGTAACAAAAAACTCCTAAAATTAGGGTAACAGGTAGCCCTGTCCAAATCCCTAACTTAGGAGATACGCATGGACAAGGATACACTATTTTCTGCATTTGGTAAATGGGTTGCACCAATAAATCCAAACATCATCCCGAATTGGCAAAGCACGACTACGCTCGACCGTTATGTGAAAAAGCTCGACACCTTAGTCTTTCTGTACATCTTCATCGAAGCACAGTTAGAGAAGCGAAAGGGTCTTCGTTCCATCATGCGAAAGCTGGAGCACGACGAGGAATTTCAAAAGCAACTCGGCATTGCTTCGATCAGTGCATCCCAGTTGTCCCGTAAAAATAATCAACTGGACCCAGAAGTACTTCAAGCCATCCTTTGTAATCTCATTACACAGTTGCATCGAGATGCTAGGCCGATATCAGGGCGCATCGGAACGGTCAAGATTATAGACTCTTCTACGATCAGCGTTTGCCTACAGCGGTATAAATGGGCGACTTTCCGAAAAACGAAAGCAGGCGTGAAACTGCACCTGCGAGTGGCATTTGCTGACCCCGACCATGTTTATCCGGATAAGGCAGTGGTTACGCCTGCAAGGCCCGCAGACCGCAGCCAAATGGACGTCCTGATCGATGAGTCGGACGTCACGTATCTGATGGACCGCGGGTATCTGGACTACGGCAAATACGACAGTTACTGCGAGCGTGGCATTCGATTCGTATCACGATTAAAGGACAATGCTGTTGTCGAAGAAGTGGAAGAACTTTCGGTGAACACAGATTCAGACATCATCCGCGATGTCAAAGTCGTGCTAGGCAAAGCTCACAAGCGCATGCAGCACCCCCTTCGTATGATCGTCACCACAGACGGTCGCGGTAATGAGGTCCGTATCATTACGAATCGGTTCGACCTGACGGCAGAAGAGCTTGGTGACCTGTATCGTAGCCGCTGGCAGATCGAGATGTTCTTCCGGTGGGTCAAGCAGAACCTGAAGCTAACCTGTTTTTACGGTGACAGCGAGAACGCAGTGATGAATCAGATTTGGATCTGTTTAATTGCATACTGCTTGCTGCTGCTTATGAAGCTAGAACTGGGAACGAGTCGAACGTTAACGGAACTCATTGAGGCTTTGAAAGAACTCATGTGGCAACCGTGGCTGAGGATGGTCGCAGCAGTAGAGCGAAAACCAAGTCGAACTTCGAGAGGGCGACAGAAGAAACAGAAAGACCAGTAAGTCGCCTAAGTCGAAAAAAACCAATCATCAACTTGAAAAGGATGAATATTACAAATGGACAGCAACTGCCTGTTTCAGGGGTACCCCGTAAGTTTTTGGCCCTTGGAATTTGAAAACTAATTTCTGAATATTCCACCATTTTAGATGTCATGATTTATGCAACGCTACTGAATTTTTATCTTTCATATCATGCCATGCTTGTTGTGGCTTCGAGGTTGCTGGAGAAAATGCCTGTTGTTCACAGCTCGGATTGGTATGAAGATGAGTGGCATGAGTGGTTACACAGACACTTATTGACTCGAAGTGATGGTTATTGGCTATATGACCGTAGAGATCCTATTCCTTTGTATAGAAGGGATTGGATTAATGAAATGAGAAATCCAGATTGGTGTGAAGAGATATCAAATGATGATTTTCTTGATGGCATATTGTCTGAAAGAAACGGAGAACTATGGCTAAACGTGTTCGGATCTTGGGAGGATGGAGAGAGTGAAAGATCGGAAAGTTTCTATATTGCAAGCTCTCTTGTATCATCGGCGACTGCTCAATCGCTTTTGCATGCATTGAGCACATGTTCAAATCCTCATGATTTTAAGTTGCCTGATTTCGAAGAAGAGAGAATGGAAATAGACCAGGGTCCGTTTAAGCTTAAAGGTTGGGTATATCAAGAAGAAGCATCTAAGCGTCTGGATGAGTTCGATCCACATTCTGCTAAAGTAGATTACCCGCCTTATAAAATAGGGAACTCAATCGCTGAGAAAATGAAGTTATCCTCTGATTATGAGAAGAGGGAATGGACTTTGGCGGATGAGAGTAGAGCATCAATAATTTGCGAAATCTGGGCGCCTATTCATGATAGTCATGAAGATGAGGAAATGCGCTGCGGCAATAGACTAACAGCATCGCTCTCATTTCTAAAAAGACTTTGTTCTGAATTCCAAAGTGAATTAATTATTGAAGTTCAAATTAGAAGAAGATTTAGACAGAAATCATACATGAGAAGGGAAGAGTCGGATGGATATAAACCACCGCATAGCAAAGTATTTATCTTCTCAGCCGATGGAAGACTCAGAGATACAGAAACGTACTATGAACTTAGGCAAAGCGCTAGTCAAAGAGCTTAATTTGGATCCCGGTGTAGATACCACTGCCCGTTGGATGGCACATTATATAGCGGAACAAATTGAACTCGCTGAACATAGCACTGGAGCTGAAAAAAAGCAGGAGGAAGAACGTTGTTTTGAAACAATATTAAAGTTATGGAATCACAGATCAATGTTCCCAAGTGGCTCAAGGCCATTTGAAAATTTTGAGCCTATACTTCGTGCTCTAACTCGACTTGATCCTGAAAATGATCGCCATTTCTTCTTTGAAAATAGAAGGGATGCAAAGGATTGTGTCCCAGAAGAAGTTCAAAATTGGCTGGATGTAGCCAATGGAATAGATGAAGCCGCGCGTGTATGGTTGAAATATGTTTTTGAACAAGCTTCATTGGCTGCAACTGATGATTCTACACTCGAATGGTTAGAAAATTCAGTGGCACTTCAGGATGACGACCATTTTCCTGTTATTTTTCGAGATTTGTATAGTGATATCAATAATCTTTGGGGAAAAGGCCAAAATGAAAATGATAAGAAACAAAAAATTATTATTTCGAGGATTAAGAAACTTGAGGCCTTCGAGGAACTAAATCAATTTTTATTGTCCGAATATAGGGAAGAACTTAAGAAGTATGAATAAGGGAGTATAATTTCAGACCCCTAACTTTCTAAGAATTTCGAATTTTTCATATTTCCTGTTTTTTAAATCCCGCGGCAAAACAAATTCATCTAATCGGTGTCATATCATTATAAATCTTGGTTACCTTATCTTTTTGAAAGAATAATCCCTGTTTTTTGGAGAATCATTCAGAAGGCGGGGGTTCTTGGCATATGTGAATTATACAGATAATGTTTCATGTGATACCGCCGCCGCTATCCCCTTTGTAACATGGAATGAATTACAGGATAGTTTAAGAATAACCGTTATATAGATTGATTATAAGGGGTTATAAAAATGAGTTTAAGTCGGGAAGAAACCCAAAATATCGAAAACCAAGTGGATCAGTTCCTGTTTGATTTATTGGATGCCTCGATTCCTAGGTATAAATTTATATATCATATGAATTTAGTTTTTATTGATTGGGTTATAGATCAGAGGTTGTGGTTTACCACAGTAGAAAGACATTTTCTATTTTCTTTAAGTTATAATATTTTTTTAGCTTATAAAAAACTTTCAGAAGAAGAGGTTTTTGATTATGAATTCGATAATGAACTATATCTTTACTGCATGAATTTTCTTATCAGGGGTATGCAATATTCGATGTTATGTGATGAATTTCCCAGTACATATTCAGGAAATAAGAACATCTATCTGCATGATATTTCAAGGACTATTTCGTTTATTGAATCAAGAGAGGTGCCACGCAAAAACCACGAATTTATAAATAAATATAATTTGAGAAAAGCTCTAAGCTATTCGTTACAAATGGCTGCTGGCAAATTGGAAGATAAAGATGATGAAGATGCTGCACATGAACTGACAAAGGTCTATCATAATTTTTGGAATGAAAACATGTTATACGATGATTTTGAACCGTACTCCCGACTCGATTGGGGAGGGGTAACAAATTTTTTTATTCTGGCTTCTATGAGAAGATTTATAAAATTATACAGAAAAGATTTTAATATTGTTAAATTTGATTCTCAAAAAATGATGATAGTTATTTCACCTCAAGGACGTAATAAGATTATTGAATTTACTGTTACAAAAGACCAAGAAACACTTGATCAAGTGCTAGATGATTATACATACAGGCCAATTGGGAATGGACTATTTCCCAAATCAAATATTTCTGACGCACCAATTATTCAAACCAAGGATGGTTATTTATTTATTAATCCATTAGTGATGCTATTTAATGATTCTAGTGAAAGCCGCTTTTTAAACTATTTACGAAAATATGATAACGAGCGGCACCAGCGGATAAAAGATAAATTAAAGGAAAGAGCTATACCAATAGTTGAACAATTGATTAAGCTTAAATTTCCCGATGTTGTTGTTAAAAGTAATTTCAATTTACCTATACCAGGGAGAAAGAAGCAAAAAAGAGAACTTGATATATTAGTTATAGATGAAAAAACTGGATTTGTTCTGTACATGGAAGTCAAGCATTTTTTTAACCCTTTGTCTATTGCAGAAATGAAAAGCCTAGATAAACAATTACAAGAGGCCGTAGATAAAACGTCCGATCAAATTGATGCGATTCAAAGTAATTGGGAACTGATAAGAGAAAGGTTTGCTGTCAGTACAGATATCAAAGATATTAAAAGTGTTATACTTTCCCATCAATACTTAGGAAATAATGTTGAGATTAATAATACGGTTCCGATTGTTAATCCGCAAAATCTATATGAAAGTTTAGCCCAATCCAACTCGGTCGAAGAATTTTATAAGGCAAATAAAGAAATAGATGATATTTATAACTCAATAAAAATGATAAGTGATGATGTTAATTTTGAATATGCAGGGTACAATTTTTCCTTGAAAATGGAGGTTTTAGATCCGGCATTTGAGATGTTATACATATCAGCATATCAGAGAAATATTTCTAAAACTATTGATTTTAAACAAAAAAGCACCTTTACTACAATTGAAGAGGCCGTACAAGTGTTGTTTAATCGATTGCATGCTTAAAAATACGTTGCAAAAAACGAATGGAGGCATTGGATGTTATATCCTAATGCAAGAATTGTTAATAAATATGAAGTGATAACGATGGCAGGTGTGGTTTTCTCTGAGTGTGACGGTGTAAGTTCATATTCACCTAAAGACTGGATTGAGTACATCGGCATCAATTATATAAATAAGGTAATAAAACCACATAAAAGAACTCTTTTGCATGACTATATAGCGGCCATCTATGAATATCACATGAACTACCTAATTAACAAACATCTTCCAATTGAGGTGATCGAAAATATAATTGAACTATTTACTACATATAGTCCAGATGATAAGGAATTCAAGAGAATATTATCGAAGTATAGAGAATTCAAAATTGACTTTGTTGAATTAGAAGCCATAGATCAGTCTGGGAACGTAGTAGATTATAGATCCCTCGATGGAATGGGAAGTCATTTTTACAATCTTTTTGAAGAAAAAATCATGCCGATAGTTGTTGATGATGTATTTACGTTATTATTTCAAAATAAAATGTTTTTGAAAAAGTTTAATGAGTCAATTTCAGAACTCATTGATGTTTTAAATATGACAGAATACCCTGAATTTTTGAAAAAAGATGGTGTTATAAGGCGATGTAGTTATATTCCAGAATGGCTAAAGAGAGGCGTTTTCTTTAGAGATAAAGGAAGATGTCAGGAATGCGGAATAGATCTAACCGGTTTGCGAAGTCCGTTCGATCAAATTCATTTGGATCATATTATCCCCCTTGATTTAGGTGGAACGAATGATCCAACAAATTTCCAATTGTTATGTGAAAAATGCAACCTGTTCAAAGGTGCAAGACATAGTAATACAAAGGATATTGATATACCTTTTTGGAGCCAAGAAGAGGATTGAAATAAAAATTGCTGCTTTTCTGGTCAGATAAGTAGTTTCCCACTTTCTTTTCATGGTAATTTCTAGTGGTTCCAGACTTTTCATTTTTCGTGTTTATCACGTGCCGCGGCAAACCCAATAAAATCAACAAAAGTGGTACCAGAGTTTTTTTAGACCTGACAGTTGTTGGAGTTCGGTATTAAAGTTGTGTACTCAATAAAAAGATGTGTATCTTTGGTATTATATTTGTGTGCTGAGCTATAAAGTTGTGTTCTACTCGGCATTAAGTTGTGTACTGAGTAAATAAAGAGCTTGCTGAAATAAACACCACTATACTCAACTAGAAAAGTCCCGATGGATTAAAGTCGGGACTTTTCTGTATTTAGGGGGCAAATGATGAGTTCAACGATTGGGGAACGTATTCGTACAGTCAGAAAATCAAACAAACTCAGTCAAGTTGAGTTTGCTAATATAGCTGGTGTATCTCAAGGTACATTAAGTGAGTTGGAGCAAGATAAGTATAAACCTTCACTTGATACAATTATAGCTCTATGAAAGAATGTTTTAAAATAGATACTGACTGGCTAATTTTCGGTGATGATAATAAGGAGATTAAGAGTATTTATAATCTATCGATTAAATCCCAAGAACTAAATCTATTATCTAACTTTCGTGAACTCTAGCGGTACCAGGCGGTAATCGAGCCGATGGTACTGAAGGACTGGATTCAATGGGGGCTTAAGTGCAAGCTCGCACCGATGGTCGAAGTTGCCCGCATGCTGCAAAGCCACTCGAAGGGATTGTTAGCTGGTTCACCTCCAAGCTAACGAATGGCTTAATTGAAGGCGTGAACAGCTTGTTCCAAGCTGCCAAACGCAAGGCCCGGGGCTACCGTTCAGATAAAAACATAATCGCTATGGTGTACGTATTGGCAGGCAAGCTCAATTTCTCTCTGAAATGAGAAAAGAACTGGTCAACAGCACGGAGCTACGTTTTTGCTCGCATCTAACCAATTCCCTTGTCCAATTTTTAAAGATTTACTGGAAATTCATAGAGCCTTTTTTGACAAGTAGCATTGCTAATGGCAAAGAGCCAGTAAGAATTTCAATTTGGCTTATAGCCGTATTATAAAGAGAATTAGAAGTACACTGTTTTGAGCTTAGTGTTTAAGGTAGGTAGGTCCTATCACTATATTGGGGTTGTCCAAAGAGAATAAAGTTTTTTCTTAGTGCTTAGGTTAAGATAAAAAGAAAAATATCAGGGGGGCTAATGTTTGTCACAACAAAAAGGCGGTCGCCAACACATCATTCCAGCTTGCCATATTGCGAGTTTTTCAAACAATGAAGAGATCCATCCTAGACGTAAAAGACCTGTATGGTACCGGAGAGATGGGATGATTAAGGCTGCCCAGCCAAGTGCTAAAGATGTGGGATTTCGAGAACATTTCTATACCTTAAAGGATGATGACTTAGATAAAAGATATGTTGATAAGACTTGGGATTTTGTTGAACATAATTTGCCAGGTGCGGTAACTGCACTGGAAAATCATAAGACATCACCTCTTTTTGATGGAACCTTATGGGTATCAATCCTTGTTCCTTTTGTTGCACAATTGTTTTGCCGTGGAGAAGATTATAAAAACCTGCTTCTCGGGAGGGCTCCTTCACTTAATACATTTGTTGAAGAAGTGGGAGGGAATTTAGAAGATACAATCAACCTCAATCGGCTTATTGATTTCCAAATATATTGTGGATTGCTATGTAATGCTGAATGGAGATTAATCCATAATCAAAGCCCAATCCCATTTGTTCTTAATGACTTAGGTTATGCAACAATTCAATCTCAACGATATGGCTATGGAGAAAGGGAAGGTTATTTTATTCCTATGTCCAAAACTACAGCTTTGGTAATCACTCAGAAAAATCCTATTAGAGAACCGTTTAATCCGTACGGGAATAAGGTCCCACTTGTCCAAAGTGTACTTAAAAATAGCAGTAGGGTGAAGTTCTTCAACCAACAAGTTGTAAAATGTGCATATTCTGAGGCATATGGACCGTCAGAAGAGGTGTTAAATCAGGCCTGGGGCGATAGAGAAGTAAGGAGAAAAAAGTTACCTGTCGGCCCAGTATTAATTCAAAGCCGGTTGATCGATGGGGTTAAACTAGGCTTCCATTGGAAATGGATGGATAAGCTCAACATACCATCAACTGTTCGTAAAGAATTATACGGCGGTCGGGTTATAGAGGTGTGTAATGGACTGCCTGAGGACAAGGAGAAACTCGTATCACTCGTGTACAATGAGAAGAAAAAGGATTCGCTATACGCATTAGTCTATAGAGAATTATAAATAGCTTTCTGTAATTTCATTACGCTATCGATTACGTTAGTTTACTATAGGAAATTAACAAGGCTGTCGCGAAATTGTACCACAGCCTTGATAAGCCCAAGGGGAGTTAGGTTGAAGACCATCCGCGGCTTAGCTTACCAAGCCGTCACCATGACCCTTGATGACGTTCTTTTTACTCCAGACGACGTCGCGAGTATAATGTAACCATCCACATAACAACACGCGAAACGTCCGCACAAACTATATATTGTATAAAGCTACATTTAATTAAGAAAGGAAACGAAACATGGATAGAACTAAAATAAACAACTTGGCGTTAATTCCCATTAACGAAAGCTTTGTAGATGTTTTTGAAACATTTATGGATGATAACCAGAAAACTAAAATTCGCGCGAACAGTGTGCGGCAGTATGTTGAAGGTATTATTGATTTATTATTGAAAGACAAAATTGTAGCAGTTCTTAAACCCAATGAAGATTATAGGGGTATTAACTGGGGCAGAAAAATAACAATCATAAAAGAAAAATATGATAGAAACATTGGAGAAAATATTCAGGAAATTTTTAGGATTGGAGGGGACGGCTCACATTTTAATGGTCAAGTTATCGATGATGATTTACATATAATCATAAATAAAGCTATACATATTGTAGAAGATATCTTCGTGAATTATTTCCTTGCTCCTGAGCATAGATTCGGTTGTGAAGATATTTACACAATATTTAGCATGCTTCCTTTGCATCATAGAATTTATATATTAGAAAATGTAGCCACACATTACACTAACCCAGATATCGTTGATCGACTTTCACTTGCTTATACAAAGTCGGGGGATATGAATAAAGCAATCAAGCTTCTTGAAAATTCATTGCAAGAAAAGGTGATTGATGAGTTTTTCTATAATTGTCAATTAGTAAAAATAAATATTTTATATTCAAATTTGACAGAATTATACGAGAGAAATGCGCAATATGAGAATGATCCAAAACGCTCAGTAGCTATCATAGATGGAAATCAATTAGTAGTAGGGTTACCAACCTCAAAAGATGTTTTTGATACTGCAAGGGCTGTACAAATATTTAGTGAGTGGTTCGAAACAGACAAGGATAAATATCCTGAATTTATAAATCTTTTTCTATATCTAATGAAAACGGATAATCGACAATATAATTAGTTATTACCTGAGTATATGAGAAACTACTTCACATTCACTGTCCTTCAAGACCACGATAAGCAAAACGACCCTTACCCTTGGAGTAAAAAATGATCTCGACTGTTTCTGCGTGTAAAGACTGCAGGTCATCCCGTTCATGGTCACACGGCAAAAGCCGGGGGACGAAGGCCTCAGCTGATTGGAGATCAGGTGGCGCAGCGCAGCAAGGCCAGAGCCGAGTGAAATGTCATTCGCCTACCGCCGGTAACACGCACACCGCGCGGCTAAAGTCGAGTGGGGGAGAAGGTTGCTGACGGACTTGGTAACATTTCCGTATGGTTCTGGAAATATTATGCTGACGGCTACAAACTATAAACATTAGCAGCTCGTTAAACTAAGTTGAACAAATGACATTATTATTCGCTTACTGTTATACACTGTTTCCGGGAATGATAAGCTGAGGAGGAAATCCGCTCACAAAGGCGAAAGCTATCACTTTACCCGGTAATCGTTCCCCAGGAATGGCCTGCTGCGGCTCCAAGATATATAAAGATCATATTCCAGATGAAGCTGCCGATCGTGGTGAGTAGCAGGAACCATCCGATGCTGATTCGGCCTAAGCCTGCCGGAATGGAGATGAGACTTCGGATCAGCGGAATAAAGCGGCAGAAGAATACGGTCCATAGTCCATACCGGGCAAACCATCCGTTCGCTCGGTGCAGGTCATGCGTCGTTAATCGCACGAAGGAGCCGTAGCGTTCAATGATCCGCTCCAGCTGCCGGAGTCCCAGCTTCCAGCCGAGTCCGTAGAGCACGGCTGCTCCGACAACGGAGCCGATCGTGGCGTACAGCAGGACACCTGCCAATGTCAGGTCGGTTCGTGTGGTCATGAATCCGCTGAACGAAAGGATCACCTCGGACGGAATGGGGGGAAATACATTTTCCAAGGCGATCAATACAAGGATACCGGTGTATCCGAACTGCTCAATAATAGAGATGATCCACTGCTCCACTAGTGTACTCCTTTAGCTTGATTCTCTTCGGCCAATGGCTTTTCCTTCGATAAGAACCATCCGCCCAGCGCAATAAGAATCAGGATGACGTAGAAGGTGATCTTCCATTCAGGCAGCTTGGCGAAGCCCTCTGGAAGGACGGACAGCGCCGGATGCGACAGGGTATAGACCGACAGCTTCACGCCAACCCAGCCTACGATTAGAAATGCGGCGATCTCGAGTCCCGGTCTCCGCTGAAGCAGCTGCACGAAGAAGGAGGCGGCGAAGCGCATAATAATGAGGCCGATAAAGCCTCCGGCGAAAATAACGAGGAAGTGCCCGCCGTCCATTCCGCCAATCTGCGGAAGCGGTGTCGTAGGGAGCGCGACAGCAAGGGCGACGGCTGCGAGAATCGAATCGACAGCGAAGGCGATATCCGCGAGCTCGACCTTGAATACCGTTGTCCAGAAACCGGCGCCTTGCTTCGGCTTGGACTCGCCCGTCAGCCCACCGTTTTCAGCCTTCTTGACGAGCAGCTTGCGGAATATGTGATTCAACGCGATGAAGATCAGGTAGAGGGCTCCGAGCGCTTGAACCTGCCATACGTCCACCAGGAACGAGATGATGAACAGGGAGGCGAAGCGAAACACGAATGCACCAGCCAGGCCGTAGAACAGAGCCTTTTTCCTCGCTTCGTCCGGCAGATGCTTCACCATAATCGCTAACACCAAAGCGTTATCCGCAGCCAACAAGCCTTCGAGGGCAATCAGGACGAGCAGCACCCATCCGTATTCCAGTAACAGAGTTAGCTCCATTAAACATTCACTCCTTCATGGTCATATAAATTTTAGCTCGATCAGGTAAACGTTCGGTTTAATAAGCAACGTGATGGTTTGTTCGCACCCCCCTTTGGCGATTAGCCCTCTTGCAGTGACGATCAACGAATTCAACGAAAAAAGCCCTTACCGTTTGCCGGCAAAGGCTGTACATGTATGTACATCAAAAGAGACCTTTGCCGACAAGGGCAAAGGTCTCGCTAACAACGTGAGTGACGCTGCAACAAAGCCGGAGGCATACGCCACGTAATGACGACTTTGTTCGAAATAGCTACTCCCCTTTGAGGGATCGTATGAAGTTAAGCTTAATATAGCAGGAACTTGCTGATGACGTCAAGACATAAGTAAGAGCAAGACCACGATTGGGTTTGGAGAAGCTGTACGAACATTGTTAAACTTGTTTTATATCCAATAAATGGACATGGATTAAGTTACTAGGTACAATATAGTAGATTCCAAAGTGTGGGATCTGAATTCTTCATAAATATGACGTTATCAGAAATGACCGATTTTGTGTGTGATTCAAGGAGGTGCTGAAAATACGAAAAACACTATTATTTAGTCTATTGTTAGTATCAATGACTGGCGCAGCAGTGATCACATCGATTTCATTATCCATTTTGATAGGTGTTTATTTACTTTCAGATACTTTCGCAGGTAATGATTATTATGGAGCCAGGCCTGTTGATTAACCACTAAATGGTAGAAAAAGAGCCGTCAACCCGATAAAATGTTTGTACCCCTACAAACAATTGGGAAGGTGACGACTCCATGAAAAATTCTAACACGATTCTTCCCATTCTACAAACACTCCTTACGACTGAAGAAGTCGATCATATCGTCCAGGCGAACGGTTATGTGGACAAAGCTCGAAAGTTCACGGTTCATCATTTGCTTCAATATTGGTGCGCCGCAGCGAGTGAGGAATGGTCAGGGTATCGCTCTGGTGCAGATCGCGCCGCCCGTAGCGGCTTAAGCCCTGTTCATTATTCCTGTTTCTCGGGTAAAGCAGCAGAGGTTCCATTTGAAATATTCAAAGAGCTGTTTCATCTACTTGTCCGTAAATGTAACCGTGAAACACGGCGAAAGCTCGCCCTCCCAAAAGAACTGCTACTCATTGATTCGACCACGATCACAGTGGGGAAAACTCGTTTGCCGTGGGCTCCTTATCATGGAGAACGAGCGGCGGTTAAATTGCATGTAGCATTACGTGCCCTCAACGGGCAGCCGCTTGGCGTCACAGAAACCATTGGTTCAAAGCACGATAGTCCTGTGTGCGAAACGCTGGAAAACGTTGATTTTATTATGGTTATGGACCGAGCCTACGGAAAATTGGAGCGGTTGGATCGCTACAAACAAGAGGGGCAATCCTTCGTCATCCGTCTTCGTGACAATGTCCATATCGAGAAACCATACACCTTGCGGCGTCAGTCCCCGTCCGACTCTTCAGTGATTGGTGATTTCACCTGTCAACTCGGAACGCCTCAGTGTCGCTCTACACAACGTCATCGTGTAGTCATCTTTCGGGATTTCGAAGGAAGAGAGATTCGCGTCGTTACTGACCTGATGAGTATAAGTGCCGAACAGATTGCTTTAATCTATAAAGCCCGCTGGCAGATTGAGGTATTCTTTCGCTGGATCAAGCAACATCTTAATATTCCGACGTTATTTGGCACGACAGAAAATGCCGTTTATGGCCAATTGTTTTGCGCGTTGATCGTCTTTGTGCTGCTCAAATGGTTGTTTGATGGGACCCGTCATGGAGTTCCTCGTCATGCTAACCTTAGTTTCGTTCGGTTCGCTCGCTTGCTGCTCTTGAACAACTTGTCCGCAGAGTGGCTTATTCGAATACATCGGTTTATGTTGTGTTTTTCCAGTCCGAGTTAATTACATATCTTGGTTAATCAACAGGCCTGTTATGGAGCAGTAATTTATTATTTCCGTTGCTCACTCCCAGTGGTGATGATTACTCCTTTTGTAGCTATACCATTACTTAATGTAGATAATTACAAGAAGTTATTATATGGTTCGATCATAAGTGGTGTTTTGTTCTATTTATTAGCTAGTTGGATGCTTGGTCTGTATATCGAGTATATGAGCTATCTTCCACTGCGTGATACTTTTGGATTGTTAGTAGGATATAGCATTGGGAGTCTTGAAATAGCGTATTTATCAGTGTTGTTAACATTGAATTTTCTTTTAGTAGGACGAGTTATGATTAGGAAGTGACTTGTTGGTTTTTCGAAGAGGTCGGTCACATCTGATAACAATGCATTCACGCAGCGGGCCGGCAAGCCGTCCCTTGGTCGCCAGGAGGGATTTCGAGGAAGTGGGATCAGGCGACAACCCTGCACCGACTAAGCACATTGCGCCCGGCCGCCGGCCTCAAGTCGGTGAGGGTTCGTGAATGCGAGGAACGATCTATGAATTTACTTATGGAGGGAAGGGCAATGAGGGCGACTCCAGATGTTATTGCAATATGGAATAAATTTGACGACTTTCCTATGGAAACTCTAACTAAAGCTTGGTACAACGAATTAACAATGGATAGTCAACAAAGATCAGTTGATTTAATGAAATTACATAGAGAGAAGTATGGGACGTCCGGGAATTGCTTCGATTTGGCTATTTGGTTAATTGATGAATACAGAAAGAACAATCTTTACTCCTATGCAGTATTAACACCAGACTCACATGTGGCAGTCGTAGTCAAGAACGAAGAGGGAAACAAGTATTTATGCGATTTAGGAGACCAATGGATCGAGCCAATACTTATAGAACCGAATCACGAGGATTATTCTGAACAATTTTTGCCAGGTTTTTTTCCGGGTGCTGAAGTTAAGCTGAATTACCGAACGGGAAATTTACTTGTGACTTATAGGAGGCCTAACGGCAAGGTAAGTAGACAAGAGTTTGATCTAACTCCTATTTTCGATCAGGAATTAATAGTGGCGGGACAAAAAACACAAAAAAAGCTATGGACTCCACTCGTTGAAAAGCGATTATTTATGGAAACAGAAGTGACACATTGGGAATTTGATAACTTTACAAGCTTTATCAGTTCTACTGAGGGCAAGAAGATGGAAGAACCACTAAGGAAAATAGAAGAGTGGGCAAATCGAATTTGTATCATGTCTGGAATTAGCGAAGAAATTGTCTTGACGGCATTGAAAGTATATTCAAAGAAGTCTCCCCATGATTAACATCATTTTGCGATCAGCGCTGTTATTCGGGGACGATCGGGATTACCTTTGCACGACAAGGAGCAACCCTAATGAAATTAGAATGGAAGCAGTTCCTCAATCAGCCTCAATTTTGGGGCATTTTCTTGCTCTCGGAGCTTGTTTTTATTTTTGTTGGATTTCGAGTAGCGGAGCAGTGGCAGGACATACCCAGTATGATTTTCTTCGTCATGGCGGTTAATCTGCTCTATCTCTTGTATGGTGCCGAGCAAGCGCGGCTAGAGATGAAGCACTATATTGCGGAACAGATTCATTCACTCCCTAGAGGCTACAGGTACTATGTAATGAAGCTGGGCTACTGGCTTTCTCATGTTCTGCTATTCTACTTGATTTCAGTCGTCAGCATCATCATGTACTTCACATCCCAACAGGTTGAGATGAACGGCGTAGTTCTTACTATGATATGGACGTATACGTTTTGTAATTGGTTTGTTCCTTTTTTGATTTCGGTCGTTATCGGATACTCGTTATACTCAATATTCCCCCACATGAGCACCTATCTTGTAATCGTGTTCGTCTGGATACTTCTCGGTCCATACAATCCATTCGTCGAGTTGCTTCCATCAGACTTATCTCCGTATCTCGCAGTGGCGGACACTAACTTTCAGCTTACTCATTACATATACGTCTCAGAGCATATGATCGTAAACACGGGCTCATATTGGCAGCGGATCGTAGTGGTTATGGCTGCATTCACTATATTTCTAGCTTCGGTTGGACTGCTTCGCAGATTACATCAAGTACGAATCTTAATACCAACTCTATTAGCTGGCATTGTACTTATTGCGTATACTGCCCCAACCCCCAGAATAAGCGACCAGCCTGGCAGCCTGCAATTAGAACCTGACCCCTATAACGGGAATCGTTATTCCATAGAAGCGTATAGCATGGACTTGCATCATGCCGAGGTGGATCATAAGCTATCGTACAGCTTGGATATTCAGATGATTGCGAATGATGAGCATGTAAGCTTTGCCCTGTGGGACTCGATTCATATTGCTAGTCTGGAGTGGAATGGGGAGAAGCTGGCTTTTCATAGACAAGGGAATTGGGTTCATGTTCGACTACCTAGCGGACAAGCGGGTGCAGGGGTACTTCATCTGGAGGCTCATACAAGCGAGTATCCAGATGTGAATCCGACCTCGTTGCTGTTGCTATCTACTGTCCCCTGGTATCCGATGCATCCTGACGAAGCGATCGACCCAATGGGGAATGCGAAGAAGGAGAAGTATGATATTACGTTACACCATACGGGGCACAACCACGTGAAGTCGAATTTAACCCAGCGTGAAGACCATGTATTCACTGGGGAGGCGTACGGTCCTACGATTCTTAAAGGATATTTCAACCAAACGAATAATCTTCTATATCTTGTTCAATACGATAAAAATGATATACGGAATAAAATGAATCAAATTCGGGGTGTATATCAGGAGATGGGGATAAGCAGTCCGACTCGGTTATACTTCGTGTCCTCCGCAACGACTTATTCGGCTAACCCGGATGAGAGCTTCACTACACCGTTACCGATTCCTCTAGAGCAGACGGTTAAACACTATTTATCCAAGCGTTGATTATGGAGGTACATCCTTATGCTTCAGATTCAAGGGGTTACGAAGTCATTCGGCCATCGAGTGGCTCTACATGAAGTTCATGTTGAAATCAGCAAGGGCGTAGTCGGACTGCTAGGGCCTAATGGAGCGGGCAAGACGACGCTGCTCAGGGTGTTAGCCACCGTATATTCCCCTACCACGGGTCGGATTGAGCTACATGGTGTCGATTGGGATCGGCAGGTGGAGGAGGCTCGGAGGCGCATCGGGTACCTCCCTCAGCATGTCGGGCTGTTCCCCGCGTTGACATCGTATGAATATCTCGACTACTTCGCATTAATGAGAGGAATAACGGATTCGAAGAAGCGTCGTGACATCGTTCATGAAGTATTGCAAGAGGTGAACCTGATCGAGAAGAGTAATTCCAAAATTCGCAAGCTGTCCGGTGGCATGAAGCAACGTCTCGGTATTGCACAAGCGATTATACATAATCCACAGCTGCTGCTATTAGATGAGCCTACGGCTGGACTCGATCCAGAGGAGCGGTTAAGATTTCGAGGTTTAATCAGGCGGCTAGCCGATAACCGAATCGTGATCATCTCGACACATATTACGGATGATATCTCGATGACATGTGATCAAGTATGCGTAATGAAGAAGGGCAGGCTGGAATATTTCCCGTCACCTTCTGAGATTAGTCACTTAGCTAATGGTAAAGTGTGGTCTGTCGATGCTTCGTTTGCGGAGTACTCGGAGATCGAGCGCATGCCTGACTATCAAATTGTGAACTCGATGGAGCTGGACGGGAGAATAAGGCTACGGATTCTTTCCTCTGACCAACCATCTCCTGCCGCTGTATCCGCTGATCCTACGTTAGAAGAGGGGTATCTGATCTGGTTAAAGGGACGATAAGTATGTGGCTGTATCTCATTAAGACGCAATCCTTCTTCTTGCTGCTGCCAGTATGGGTCTGTGTTCTAGCGATTGCCCTAAGAGATCATGAATCGATCTCAGCGTACAACGTACTCGCGTATGTAGGGATCGTCATGGTGCCCTTTCCGGCGGCTGGGCTCATGCACCCCGTAGGCTCCTTGCATCAGAAGGAGCTGTTTACTTCGCTGCCTCTGTCGAATAGATCCTTGGGCTTCATACAGCCCTTCACGCTAGCCGCGCTGTACGGAATCATGTATTCGGTTACGCTGAATATAGTCGTCGAGGATGGAGCTCGCCATTTGACAGCGGCTATATTCACTTCAGTCATGCTTCTATTCGTATTCACATGTATGTTCATTAGTCTTCTCAAGAACAGTGCGATTGGGCTATGCTTAGCGCTCATTTATGTTATATTCGGAATGTTCACCACAGGGACAGGTCAAGGAGTCTTCTATCTGTTCCAATGGTTTAGGCCGAAGCCTTATACAGATCCCCAAGCGTTCGTGGTGTACCAGATCATAGGTACGATCGTCTTAGGGATCTTGAATTATTGGCTGGTTAAGAGGAGAAATAGGCTTCATTGGTTACAATTGGGGTGAGGGACCAAATTACGAGTCAACCACAACCCATCCTGCTAAGATAGGACTGTTGCCAACAGTGCCCGATACAAGCTGTATAAACGTCATACGATCATCGCTCCTCAGCCGCAGCGACGGCTGAGTGATGCGATTTTGACACGAGCGTACATTTCTCATTGCATTCTAGACTCTTCCAGCGTATGATTAGACTAAATAGTTAGTTTAACTCGAGAGGAGCTATTCTCATGCAAACAATAGGTATCATCGGAGCAGGTCTCGCAGGCTTAGTCACTGCAGCGTTGTTAGCCAAAAGAGGGAACCGCGTCGTCGTCTTGGAGCGCTCGCCCATCTTAGGCGGAAGAAGCCACGTCGTGTCGAAGAACGGCTTCACGATGAGCTACGGCGCGCATGCGGTACTGGCACCCAAGGAGGAGCCGATGCGCTCCATCGTCCGTGAGCTGGAGCTGCCGATGCAATACAGGAAGGCGAGCCTCTCGAAGTTCAAGCTCCTCATGAACGGCAAGGTGATCTCGAGCCCTCTAGGCTTCGGTGCGCTGACGTCTCCGGCAATTACGGGCTTGGTCAACCATATCCAGTGCCTTAGACAGTTCTACCAGTTGGTCAAGCAAGCGCCTGTATTCCCGGAGACGATGTCTGTAGGTCGATGGATCAGGGAGAACGTAACGAACCCTGAGATCGCGAAGGTGCTATCCGCTTATGCGGCTCTATCGGTGTACGATGGCGCGATCGACACGTATTCGATGAACCGCTTCGTCGAGCTAACCGCCCGAGCATACGAGCGTAATGAGCCTCTGAGCTACATGGGGTACGACACGCTCCTTGCGGAGCTGCACAAGGCGATTACGACACATGGTGGGCAGGTGCTGCTGGGGAAAGCGGTCTCCGAGCTGATCGTGGAAGCGGGTCAAGTGAAGGGTGTCGTGTGCGCGGAGGAACGGTATGCATTCGATGCGGTCGTGCTGAATGTGCCGCCCAAGGAGCTGAGCAAGCTGCTTCATGAACCGGCCTTAGCCGAGGAGCTGGGCAGCTATACAGAGCAAGCGGCTCAATATGTGTACGTCTATGATCTCATGCTGTCGAAGAGACTGCGCGGCGATATTAGCAATCTGCTCGATCTGGATGGACGGTTCTATGTTAATGATTACAGCATGAACAACCCGTCCTCCGCGCCTGCGGGCACACAGTTGCTGCAAGGGATGAAGTTCTTGAGCGCCGAGGAGCAGCTGGACGACAGTCACGCGAGCCGTTCCCAAGACGACTATGAAGCGATGCTGCATCAGGTCTATCCGGGTTGGGAGAAGCACGTCGTCCAGAAGCGCATCATCCACCGTGCGATGGTCAACGGAATCGCCAGAAGGATGAATGCGCGTCTGCTGCCGCTGCAGAGCCGAGCCGTAAGTGGCTTGTACCTCGTTGGCGATGCGACAGAAGGAGCGGGAGCGCTGGGGATGCCGTGCTACGATAGCGCGCGGAAGGTCGCAGATATGTTATCCTGAAGGAGTGAGGAACGAACGAGTTAGACGGAGGCTTCCATATATGAGTCAGGGAAGAGAGAAGATATTACAGACCGCTGTACACGAATTCGCCGAGAAAGGCTTCGACGGAGCCCGGATCGACTATATAGCGAAGGCGGCCGGAGTCAACAAGGCGTTAATCTATTACCATTTCAAAAGCAAGGAGGAGCTGTTCGCGGCGGTCATTAACGATCTGTTCGCGCATGCGCTATCCGTATCGATGGAGCCGTCGGGTACGTCCGTTCGCGAGGGCTTGCTGCAGGTGATGGAGCACTTCATGGATTTCCTGCATGACAACCCGTATTTTGTGAAAATTATGGACCAGAGCGTCGCGCAGGACCGAGACGTCTTCCAACAGCTGCACCATCAGAACCTTTTCTTCGAGACGGTCATGGGGATGTACCAGCAGGGCGTCCAGACGGGCGAGTGCAGACAGGTCGATCACCCGGAGGATGTCGTGATCAGCCTGCTGGGCGCGGTATACTTTTACTTCTCCCATCATAAGGCGATCCGGAAGTACTATGGCGAGCTCTCCGAGGAGGAGGTCATCGTGATCCGCAAGCGGACGATGCGGGACATGATGGCGAGGCTGATCTTTGTATAGTCACCCGTACTTGCCCAGCAGCCCACGTAAGAAGCATCGATAATCTTCAACGTACGATGGAGGCTCTAGTAGCGTTAAGCTTGTTCCAAAGCTGGCCAGAAACTGAAATCCGATCTCGTTCTGCGGTACTTGGATGGTGGCTGCAAGAAGCTCCGAATTGTAGGCTTCCACGCTCTTCCGACCGTACCTTTCGATGAAGTGATCCATAATGCGGGGCTCTATGAGCGCCTTAACGGTGACTAGTTGTGACAGAATGCTATCGCGGGAGGCTTGATCTCCTGCATCTTGACGAGGAACGAATGCTCTGACTTGCAGGTTCATATGGTCGGTACGGGACAGCTTGAAGGTCCGATAATCGTTCCGATCGAGGCAATAGCCCTTCATATACCAGCTCCTCTCATGAAAGTGAAGCTCATAGGGCTCTACCGTTCGACTCGTGGTGTGGCCATTGCGATCGATATAATCGAAGGACACGAGTCTGTTCTCTGAGATCGCCTGCTGACAGGTTAGCATAATGGGGGCCATCTCAGAGCGACCGTCCCATTCATAGAAGGACAGCTGAATCGGACTTTTCACAGACGTGGAGCTCACCATGGATTCGATTTTTGTCATCGTGATGGCAACTTCTGGACTGACCATAATTTGTCCCAATCCGCTGAGCGCTGTCAGTAGATGCTCTAAGTCTTTGCTTGTGAGAAGACGCTTATCAAGTTTATACTCCTCCATGATCCCGTATCCGCCATGTACGCCATGGATCGAATAGATGGGGATATTGGACATGCCAAGTGCTTCCATATCGCGCAGAATCGTTCTCTTCGATACGTGAAGCAACTGAGCCAATTGGGCAGCGGGTACGACATCCCTCTGCAGTAAGATCATCACGATTGAGAGCAGCCTCTCCAGTTTGCCCATTCTCATCCTCCTGTTCCCATCAATCTATGCGAGAGCGACAATCTTTCTTTCGTTACCAGTATAAAAGGTGACACACAAGCTGTCACTCTTTATCGCTTATAGTAAATGTAGAACGAAGAGGAGGAATGTACAATGTCAGTTATTGCATATGTAAACTGTGATGGGAATGCGGCTCAAGCTATTGATTTCTATGCGAAGGCGTTGAGCGCAGAGCAAGTGAAGAGTGTGCAGTTCAAGGATTTCCCGCAAGACCCTAGCTACCCGTTGCCCGAGCAAGAGCTGGAGATGATTATGGAGGCCTCGATCGAATTCGCTGGCGGTAAAATCATGCTGTCCGACATATTGCCTTCGATGAAGAAGGTGACGGGCGAGTATGTACGAGGAAACCATATGTTCATCAGCCTCGTGATCGAGGACAAGGAGGCGCTGGAGAGCTATTTCAACGGCTTGGCGGTTGGAGGCTATGTCATCATGCCCCTATCTCACACCCCGTGGTCGTCTTGCTTCGGGATGCTGGTGGACCAATATGGTATTGGTTGGAAGTTTAACAGCGATGCTGAGAAGTTTCTGGATGCAGTGATGTCGAAGTCATAGCTTGATTGAGCCGCGGCACCTGCAGCTACTCCTTCACTATGCTCGTGGCTTCCACAGCCTTATTCGCTACATCTATATTCCATAAGATCGTAATGGTTTTGCCAATGGAATTGTCATAGGCTTGGCTCAGGAGCTGTTCATCCTTCACCTCTAAGGTATGGGCGAACAGCTCTTGCTTCGTTCGACCGCCCTCCAGCCAGTTCAGACGAACGAGCTTCTCTTGTGTAGGATCTAAGGCGAACAATTCATAGGTAGACCCGTTACAGCTGGCATATTGCTTTAATGTAAGGAGCTCCGTCTTGTCGATCGATAGCTTCTCAAGCGGATTTCTCTGCGTGTTGTATGTATAGTACTGATCCTGCAGCTTCAAGCGATATGCCTTGCCTTGATACGCATAGACCAATTGCCGTTCTCCATGCACGACGGTGTCGCCTGACTGGGCCAAGCAGGAGGCTTCCTCTTGCACTTCTTGCGTTGCATGAAGCATCGCGAGATAGACCTTCACTTGGCTATTCGCTGTATCCAGTGATGCTTGCAGGGGAGCGCTAAGAGCCTGCTGAATGACGGCGGGGTCGGTTAGCTCCTCTACGTCTACATCGAGAGCATCCATCGTATGGCTTTCAGCATGCTGTTGAAGGGTTGCTTCAGAAGCAGGAGCTGCTCCGATGTCCGGGGCCATGCTCATGCTCGACGGTGCGGTCATTGATGGGGACTCCTGCTCCGCTTCATTTATCGCTCCACATGCTGTTAATATTGCAATAACTAACAAGCTCATTATGAGGGCTCTTTGCATCGTATAGACGACCTTTACTTGGAATATACTTATTACCTAGCGGAAAAAGGTTCTTGCCACAAATCAGGGCAAGAGCCTCGCTTCTGTCGGGGACGCCCCTCTGTAACCCCAGGTATCACACCTTCTCACGACAGCTTGATGATCCTGTCACATGCTTCCACAACATACGGGTCATGCGTCACAATAACGATGGTTTTGCCTGCATGATTAAGCTCCCTCAGAAGCTTAACGATCTCGTTCCGATTCTCGATATCTAATGAGCCAGTCGGTTCATCGGCTAGGATGAGGTCGCAGGGCTTCAGCAATGTTCTCGCGATTGCCACTCTTTGCTGCTCTCCGCCTGAGATTCCGTATATGCTTTGCTTGAGCTTGATATCCAGCCCAACCTTCTCAAGAGCCTCCATTTTTAATTTTTGTTTTTCTTTTCTGGATAACCTAGAATTCAGCAGAGGCACTTCAAGATTATAGTCCACCGTCTCATCATCAATGAGTGCATAATTTTGAAATAGATACGATATCCTCGTTCTAAGGAGCCGTCTAGCCTGAGCCGAACCGATCCGTGGACGATTCGCATTAAACAGTCGGACAGTGCCGCCACTCGGGTTTTCCAGCAATCCCATCATATTAAGAACGGTTGTCTTTCCAGAGCCGCTTTTCCCAGTAATGGCCAGCATTTCACCCTCGTACACCTGTACGTTCAAATTCTCAAGGACGACGCGATCTTGATAGCATTTGCTCACATCTATGAGCTCACATATTGCATTCACGTTCAATGGCCTCCTTTCAGTATGTTTACTTTGTTCGAACGCTCCAAGACGTAGAGACCAAGAACAGCCGCAATAAACTCAACTGCGATTACCCCACTCCCTATAGCAAGAATACTGATGTCAGACGCACCCACGGCCTCGTAGATGGATGACGCCACGGCGAATGTGCCTCCCGCCTTCTGTAACAGTGTAGATGCGAATCCGTTGTTCACAAGGAAGCAAGCACCGATCTGGATCACCCATGTAGCCGCTAATACCCACATATACTCCTTATAAGTTTGGAAAAATCCGCTACCAAATAATCTGCGAATCATAAATCTTCGTTTATATTTACTGAAAAAAATGCTTAAATTCTGTATAACAAGCACCAACAGCCCTGCTGTCAGTCCGACGCTGATGAATAACAGTTGGTTCATCATCAATTGCAAGTCGTGAATTTGTTTAAGAATGTACTGGTCGACGGTTATCAGGTTTCTTGAATTGTCGTTGAGCTTTAATCTTTTCAATTCAGGCTCCCAGAACTCATACGTTTTCTGAGTATCGCGATCAATTAGCTTGACCTTCAATGGGTCTCGTCCACCACCGGACATCATGTTTGCCTTATCTGCAACGAGACTGTTCTGCTCTGTGATCACCTCGATGATGGGATCTACGATTATATTATTTTCGGATGGAAATACCTCGGTATTGAAGCTGAATAGATTCTGTCCGTTTGCAATCCAGATTATGTTTAGTTGTTGGTTTTTCATCCGATCTGTAACGGGTACCTTGAACAAAAATTCATCACCTTCAATGCGACTCTTTCTTTTTTTCTTAAACGTATCTAATATGGTCTGTTCATGCGCTCGGTATTTATCAGGTACAAGCAGTATCGCATCACTCCTATCCTCAGATAGCTGTACAGGTTGTCCTTGAGTATCATATACAGGAAATTCATTGAGATAATTAAGGTTCACCTTTATACTACGCAAGTTGTCCCTGTTCAACAGAAGGGATCGTTGCTCATAATCACCCGCATTGATATATAGGGCACCCGCCTGATTAAGTAATGGATATAAGCCTGTTACCTGCGCGACCGTCATCTTGTACGCCCCGTGCTTGACGTCCTCCAGATCGTCCCCAACGGTCAGAGGGTAGAACATACCATAGTCCTTGCTTCGCTCCCAGCTTTTCATATTATGTTGCTTGATGTGCAGATGATCATATTGGTCCCAGATTGAGAGGATAACCAAGATCAGAACTAAGGAAGCTCCGGTCTTGAGCAGTGTGTTCCATGCAAAGATGCGGTTCGTTTCTTTGCGGTTCTTGATCGCATCGACGACTCTTATTCGAGATATATGGACATAAGCGACGAGTGAAATCAAGCTGATGATGATATAACTGATGAATGCAGAGACGACAACATGACCGATAAACGAAACAGTCACATTCGTTATGAATAAGGATGCGATAACAGAGGCTACTACTGCTAAAGCAAACATAACGGAAATCAATCTTCCAATAATAAAATACCACAGGATGATGTTAGACAGGCCGTGCATCTTCATGATGCCAATCCGCTTCGATTCGTTGAACACATAATAGATGAGCATCATCATCGTGATGATCAGAATGATGGAATGTATATAGGATAAGAATTCATCTTTCATTTCGATTTCGCCTGTAGGATCAGATGAATGCTTAAAATCTTCAGGAGTTAGAAGAGTAGTCCCGTCGTATCGTTTATTTACTTTTTGGACTATAAGGTCAATAAAATGGTTGTATTGTTCCTCAGATGACTCTACAAGGTATTGACCCTCTACTGGAAGACGTGTGTAAGCGAATTGTAAAGGTTTGATTTCGAATATGTATCCATTTCCAAAAGTACTGAGGATGCCAGCCTGATGTTGTTCTCTAGAATCTATATTTGATAGGAAACGACTACTTCTCTGGGTATCTTCAGCGGTGAGAAACGCGCCACTTGTTAAACGCAGTGAAGAAAACAATTGGGTCGTGTTTGTTAGAAGCACGTACTTATGGACCTGAACGGTGTCTTGTACACTGTAATCGATGTTTGTTCTGAAGATATTTACCCTTGCTTCTATGGCGGCTTCAAGTAAGATGGGGTAAAACTCATCTGGAGAAGCGAGAAGTCCATTGTTAGGGATATGCAAGGGTATTGAAAACGCCTCCCCTATTGATTCTAACTTGTCCATTTCGTTCCGATTCGTTTGGTTGTAAGACAGTAGAAAAGAGACTAAGAAAATAAAGAATAGTAAGCATGACAATATTTTTTTCAATTCTTCCGCTCCTCTATATTCAAGCATTGTTCTGTTCGCGTGGGTTCATTCAACCTGATCATGCGTCTGATTTCCAGTTGAGCCAAGTCCGGATACATGCATAGGAAACGTTTCGCATAAATCCATCGTGTTTCTAGGTTGGCCTGGCCTCAGAGATAAGTTATCATACGATGGTTAAAAACAATGTCGAAACTCGCCTGTTTTCTTGAATAACCGAACCCAAAGCGCCTGTTCATGGTCTTATATATATCAACGGACAGAAGGAGGCGCATGACGCTTGACCGATCGAGAGCTATTCGAGGCGTACCGGACGGATGTGTACTATATATGCTACTACATGCTGCACAACAGCGCCGATGCAGAGGATGTGTGTCAGGAAGTGTTCCTGAAGGCGTTCCAAGTGGACCGAAGCGGTATTGAGAGGCTGAAGCCGTGGCTGCTTCGGATCGCCGTTAACCAATGTGATCATCAGCTGGGGCGTAGAAAAGTAGGAGTGTGGAAGGAGATGAAGCAGTTCCTCCAGCAAACGCTGCAGGCACATGAGCCCGCTGATGAAGCCGTCCTGCGCATAGAGCGGGAAGACGATCTGAAGCGGTGGCTGCAGCAGCTCCCCATCAAGAGTCGGGTCGTCCTCACGCTGCGCTACGTCCATGAGCTGTCCCTGCAGGAGATCGCAGAGTCGCTAGACATCCCGCTAGGAACGGTGAAGTCGAGACTGAACGCAGGACTCGTGCGGATCAAGAAGCACATCGAGGCCGAACGATACCCTAGCGAGAGAGGAGCCGAATGTCATGAGTAATTCAATCGAAGAGCTGCTGCTGAAGAAGGCGCGAGCGGAGCGGCCGAGGCTGCCGGATTTCGAAGCGATGTGGGAGAAGCTTCAGGCTGAGCAGCAGCAGGAGACCTTATCCAGTGGGCACAGGCGTAAGCGAGTCAGCAGGCGTCTGCTGCTGCCAGCGATCGTAGCTGCAGCTATGCTAGTGGCGGCGCCGGTTGTCGCGGGCGTGTCGATGGGCTGGACGGAGCTGTTCGGGCGGATCGGTGTGAAGACGGCGGTGGAGGGCGGCTTCGGCAGTCCGCTCGATATTAAGATCAGCTCGGCCGGGACGACGCTGTCGCTGCACGGCGTCGTGACCGACGATCAGACGCTGGATGTCTTGTTCACGATGCAGCTCCCTTCGCTGCCAGCATACGATGTGATGGAGTTCGAGCACAAGACGCTTACGACATCCTCGGGCACGACGCTGCCGCTGGATGACCTCATCCAACGCAAGCCATCTACGCAGTCGGCGGAGTCGGGGGAGTCTGGGCATGAGCTGACCGGCTTGCTGGAGGCTCGGTACGGGCTTGGCAAGAAGCGGGAGCAGCTGGGGCTGTCGCTGCGCGATCTTGTTTTTCTCCGCTATAGTGAGGTACAGCTCCCTGCAGCGCCAGCTTCCCTTCAGGATCACGACGAGCTCCATAGCGGGACCCGGTTCGGCGAGCTGAGGATCGTCTCCGTGTTCAGAGAGAAGGACGTCTATACGATTCGCTATGAGGTTCCGGTAACGCAAGAGGATCAGCGGCTCGACCCGCGGCTGTCGTTGAAGTCGGAGGGGCAGGCGATGAGCAGCTATTCGGCTGTACTGCCGTCGGAGCAGGAGGGAGTCAGCCTGAGGCAGGATACGTACCGGCTGACGGATGAGGAGCTCAGCCGCGCGAAGCTCCACTTCAGCTACTTGGAGAAGGTTCATACGATCGCGGGCACATGGGAGACGTCCTTCACAGCTGATGGGAGAAGGGCGAGCCAAGCGACGTACCGAAAGAAGCTCGACGCGGCGCTGGTCGACCCAGAGACGACCATGAAGCCGATGGAGCTTGTGGTGACACCGCTCCATATCCGCGTGCTGCTCGAGAACGAGTCGCATTCGCCGAATCGAGCCTACCTCCACTATGACAACGTGGAGCTGCTGCTGAACGGACAGACGCTCTCGGGAGGGCTATGGCATACGGAGGAGAGCGGCTGGTCGTATCGCTTCGAATCGCCAGAGTGGTCCAAGGACTGGTCGCACGTACCGATGACGCTGCAGCTGTCCGAAGCTTGGGTTAGCAACCGAGCGAACGAGATGTGGTTCCCGCTGCAGGACGTCTCGGAGTCGAAGCAGACGATCGAGACGAGCTTGGACGGCTTCCCAGTGACCTTGACTTACTATCAGCAAGGGCAGGACTTGATCGTCGAGTCGCACTCGGACAATGCGCAGTTCAGAGGGATCTCGCAGACAGCGGTGAAGCGAGACGGGAAGGCGGTCTATCCCGCGGAGAACCCTATGCCGCCAGGCGGGAACGGCTCGAATCGAAGAGCAGACCGTTATCCCGGACTGCTGGCCGAGCAGGGGACGCTGCAGCTAAGCCCGGGCTTCTACAGCTACTCGGTTCCGGAGAAGCTCGTACGAGTTCCGATTAATTGATCTGAGAACAGATAAGGGAGCAGTCTGCCGCGGCAGCTGCTCCCTTCATTTTATAACGTGACGGACGCACCTCTTACTTCATCATCTTCAGTACAAGACGGTCATACATCCGGTCTGGCAGCACCGGCACTGGGTCATCACAGCTGTGATCCTGATGCTCGTGACGTATAGCTTCGTGATGTACCTGCTATTTGTTAAGAAATGAATGAATCACCTTGTTACCGTCATCCCATCCATCTCCTCAGTCAGAATGTCGTTCCCTAATCGGTCATAGCAGCAGCCTGTTGACAACAAGCGTCGAACAGAGTAATATAGTCACATACCCCACGGGGTATTAAATTTTACCCAAAATAATACCCTATAGGGTATATTGTTCTCGCATAAAAGGTAACCCTAACTTCAACAAGCTCACCACTACAGGAGGATGATGACGATGACCACTGCAACGATGCAAGCGATGACTCCACAGCAGCTCACGCGCAAAATTGTTAACCATGAAGAGCTCTTTATACTGGATGTGCGCAATACGTCGGAATTCGATAACTGGAAGATCGAGGGCGGCAAGGCGGAGATCTTGAATATCCCATACTTCGATCTGCTCGATGGAGTCGATGAAGCGCTCGATAAAATTCCAAGTGGCAAGGACATTCTCGTCGTGTGCGCCAAGGAAGGCTCGTCGATCTTCGTTGCGGAGCAGCTCGTCGAGGCGGGGCGGACGAACATCTACTACTTGAGGGGCGGCATGAAGGCGTGGAGTGAACATATCGAGCCAGTCAAGGTCGGTGATCTGAAGGGCGGCGGAGAGCTGTACCAGTTCGTCCGCATCGGCAAAGGCTGCTTGTCCTACATGGTGCTGTCCGGCGGGGTAGCCGCTGTCATCGACACGCTGCGCATGACCGACGTATACGAGCAGTTCGCCCGTGACAAGGGGGCGGTGATCAAGCATACGCTCGATACGCATCTGCATGCCGATCATATCTCGGGCGGCAGAACGCTTGCGGAGAAGGCTGGCGCGACGTACTGGCTTCCTCCGAAGGATGCGACAGAGGTGACCTTCAAGTACGAGCCTATCGAGGAAGGCAAAGACATTGCCGTCGGACAATCGAGTATCCGGATCGAGCCGATCTACTCCCCAGGGCATACGATTGGAAGCACGTCCTTCGTCATCGATGAGCAATATTTGCTAAGCGGCGACATTCTGTTCGTGGAGTCGATCGGTCGACCGGACCTTGCGGGTAAGGCGGAGGATTGGGTGGCGGATCTGCGCACGACGCTGTATGAGACGTATAAGCATCTATCCGACGATCTGATCGTGCTTCCTGCCCACTTCGGCAAGGCAACGGAGCTTGGCGAAGGTGGCAAGGTAGCGGGGCGGCTCGGTGATCTGTTCAAGAGCAATCCGGGACTGAACATCGATAGCGATGCCGAATTCAGAGCGGTCGTGACCGAGAATCTGCCGCCGCAGCCGAACGCGTATCAAGATATTCGCTTGACGAACATGGGACAAATATCGCCGACCGAGGACGAGCAGCGGGAGATGGAGCTGGGACCGAATCGGTGCGCGGTGCACGATAAATAAGTTCTTTTTTGCGAGCCTGTTATTTCAGGATAGAAAGAAGGATAACGCCTTATGGACCTGAATGTGCTGTGGATTGTCGTACTGTTCGCAATAGGCTTCGTCGGGTCCTTCATATCCGGGATGGTCGGTATCGGCGGGTCGATCATCAAGTATCCGATGCTGCTGTATATTCCTCCTGCGCTCGGATTCGTGGCATTCACCTCGCAGGAGGTGGCAGCGGTGAGCGCGATTCAAGTGTTCTTCGCTACGCTTGTCGGCATGCTCGCTTACCGCAAAGGGAGCTTCATTCATAAGAAGCTGGTGCTCTACATGGGCATACCGATCGTCATCGGAAGCTTCATTGGCGGTTACGGCTCGAGGCTTCTGCCTGACAGTGCGATTAATATGACGTATGGGGTGATGGCGCTCGTAGCCGCGGTGATGATGTTCATGCCGAAGAAGGGGGATGAGAGTGGGGATTATACGCAGCTGACGTTTAACCGTAGCGTGGCGGCGATCTCTGCTGGAGTGGTCGGCATCTTGTCCGGGATTGTTGGCGCGGCGGGGGCGTTCATTACGGTGCCGATCATGCTCGTCCTGCTGCGCATTCCGACCCGGGTCGCGATAGCTTCATCGCTGGCGATTACGTTCATCTCATCCATCGGCACGACAGTCGGCAAGATCATGGGGGGACACATGCTGTGGATTCCATCGGCTGTCATGGTCATCGCGAGCATTGTCGCATCGCCGATCGGCGTGAAGGTGGGCAAGCGGATGAACGTGAAGCTGCTGCAATGGATTCTGGCGGGCTTAATTACGGCAACTGTGGTGAAAATTTGGTTCGATCTATTAGCTTAACATCGAACAAAGGAGCGTGTAACGAGATGGCAGGAAGCTATACGAAGGATATGATGCACGAGGAAGTGAAGGAACGGTTAGAGAAGGGCGAGGTGCTGCACATTATAGATGTGCGTGAGCCAGAGGAATGGGAGTCGGGACATATTCCGAGCGCGAAGCCGATGCCGCTTGGCGCACTCAGCCTCCGTCATGGGGAGCTGGACCGTAAGCAGCCTTACATCGTCGTATGCCGCAGCGGGAATCGAAGCGGACTCGCCTGCGAGCTGCTGGAGCAATTAGGCTATGATGTGACGAATATGACCGGGGGCATGTCCCAATGGGGCGGCGAAGTGGCCCGCGGCTAAAGGACAAGAGAGGAGAGTGCACCATATGTCAGCAGCAATCCAGACGAATCGAACGTTAGATTGTGAAGGGATGGCTTGTCCGCTGCCTGTCGTGAAGACGAAGAAGGCGATGGACGAGATGAAGGCAGGCGAGGTGCTTGAGGTGCGTGCGACAGATAAGGGGTCGGTAGCCGACCTGCAGAGCTGGGCGAATCGGACAGGGCACCAATACATCGGGCTGAAGGAAGAGGGAGGCATCTATCGCCACTTCCTGCGGAAGTCCTCGGACAGCGAGACGAAGCCTGAGACGAAGCATCCGCACGTGATCGGCAACGAAGAGCTGACCCGCAGGATGGCAGACGGCGGCAAGCTGAGAATATTGGACGTTCGCGAGCCGGCGGAGTACAGCTTCCAGCGCATTCCCGGAGCGATCTCCATACCGATGGGCGAGCTCGAGCATAAGCTCGATTCGCTGCCGAAGGACGAGGAATACATGGTCATATGCCGGACAGGTACGCGCAGCGATCTGGCCTGCCAGCTGCTGGCCGAGCGCGGCTATACGAAGGTAACGAATGTCGTACCAGGCATGTCCGGATGGGAAGGGCCAGTAGAGCAAGACTAATCATTGTTGACGCACAGGTTACGCTGAATTTCTAATTATACATTTAATAGGGGGATTATATCATGGCAGATATCGTAATTGATGCGAAGGGCTTGGCATGCCCAATGCCGATTGTCAAAGCAAAAAAAGGAATCGACTCGCTGCAGAGCGGGCAGACGATGGAGCTTCATACGACAGATAAAGGGTCGATGAATGACTTCCAGGCTTGGGTGAAGCAGACGAAGCATGAGCTTGTGGAAGCGAATGAGGAGAATGGTGTGTTCAAGTTTATTGTGAAGAAGGGCTAAGCGAGCATAGGAGGGGTGAACAGGCTCGAAGCTGCTGCTGCGCCCCTCTCGTTTTTCGACTAAGACATACGTATACATGTATCTGTACAATATCTGAACACGAAAGGGTGGACGACATGGCAGACCAAGAAAAAACGACGATCGTTCTATTCAGCGGGGAGCTGGACAAAGCGATTGCAGCCTTCATCATCGCGAACGGCGCGGCGGCCTATGATCATGAGGTAACGATCTTCTTCACATTCTGGGGACTGAACACGCTTCGCAAGGACGAGCACGTGCCGTTGAAGAAGGGCTTCCTGGAGAAGATGTTCGGTAAGATGATGCCACGCGGAGCGAATAAGCTCGGGCTGTCGAAGATGCACTTCGCCGGGATGGGTCCTCAGATGATCAAGCATGTGATGAAGAAGCATAACGCGCTAAGCTTGCCGCAGCTGATTGAGCTGGCACAGGAGCAAGGTGTGAAGCTTGTCGCCTGCACGATGACGATGGACCTGCTCGGCCTGCAGAAGGAGGAGCTGCTCGACGGGATCGATTACGCAGGTGTTGCGGCTTACCTCGGGGATGCGGCTGACGCGAAGGTGAATCTGTTCATTTGATACCCGGCTCCCCGATGTGGTTATAATAGACGTATACATGTAACGGGGGGAATCGAGTATGCAATATGATGACGATATGAAGCGAAGACTGCGCCGAGTCGAGGGACAAGTACGCGGCGTACTGAAGATGATGGAGGAGCAGCAGAACTGCAAGGACGTCGTCAGCCAGCTCTCCGCGGTCCGCAGCGCGGTGGACAAGACGATGGCGCTCATCGTAGCCGTTAATCTGGAGCACTGCATTGTGGAGGAGCGGGAGAAGGGCGGAGACACGAGCAAGCTCGTTCAGGAGGCTGTAGAGCTGTTACTCAAGAGCAGGTAGGTGAAGGTGTGGAGACTGTACTGTATACGCTATTATTCTTATTCGTATTATGGATGATGTACAAGCAATTTGCCCCTGTTAAGGGGCTGCGTACCTTGCCGGCTGAGCAGTTTCAGACCGAGTCGAAGGGCAGTCCCGTGATTGACGTTCGCGAGGCTCATGAATATAAGCGCGGTCATATCGAGGGAGCGGTCAATGTCCCGTTAAGCCAGCTGCCGCAGCGCTTTGGGGACGTTCCAAGAGGTGGAACGGTGTATCTATACTGTCAGAGCGGGATGCGTAGCAAGCAAGCGGCGAGGCTGCTCGTGCGCGGCGGATACGCGGATGTCGCGGAGCTCAGAGGCGGAATGCTGTCCTGGCGTGGACCGACGCAGCGGTAAATAGGAATCAGTCCAATGCTCTCGTCTTGCGGCGAGGGCTATTCGCTGTTCAGCCGCTTGCCCATTCTTATGGTGGGTCATCATTCAAATGGAGTAGGAGGAAATTGTCGTCTTGTGTCGAATAAGTTGTAACACAGGGTGAGCGCAGACGACAGAATTCACTCATCAGATACCTGCTCTTTTTGAAGGTGGGATGAACATGCGGATATGGAAACGAACTGGAAATTCATTGACAGCTAAGCTCAGCCTGACGATTATTGTGTGTATTCTGCTGGTCATAGTCATCTTCGCCTCCGTCTTCTCGACGATCTCCAAGCAGTGGATTATTGAGCAGCTGGACTACAGCACGAAGCAGCATGTTACGTATGTGAGCAAGCGGATGGAAGCGGAATTCGAGTATTATAATATGCTGTCGACCCAAATCATTGTAGATCCTGACATCCGCGAGCAAGTGATCACCGCGACGAGCTCTAGCAGTGCTTATGATAAGTTCATGGCCCGCCGAAAAATTGAAGAGCGGCTTATTCTCATTAATGTCTCGTTTCAGAAGAAGGCAACGATAAAAATCGCGATACGCAATGACTGGAGTACGATGGCTTGGTACAATCTTATCGAGCAAGGCTACGGTAAGGTTGTATGGTTCACCAAACAAACGGAAGGCTTCGAGTCGTACACGACGTCTGATGTCATGGTGCTGGGCCGTGCACTGCGCGATCTTAATACGGCGCAGACGCTAGGCGTCATTCTTATTGAGGTCGATCGACGGGAGCTGATGCAGGAGCTTAGTCCGCTTACCGAGACGTTGAAGGGCGATTACGCCGTCGTGGATGCGACGGGTCAGGTCGTGTTGTCCTCGCAGGGAGATATATCTCCATTCATGGAAGCGCTAACTATGCTCGATCGGACGAGCTTCGGTTCAGAGGAGATCGCTGTGACGAGAACGAAGCGGGAGAGCCTGTATTTCAGCCATCCCGGTCTTGATGAATGGACCTTGATTACCAAGGTGAATACCGATGAGCTGACACAGGCTGCGGATAAGGTATGGTCGGTTGCTGCGATGCTGTCTCTCGTTGCGCTGCTCGCAGCAGGGACGGTCGGTCTCGTCTCGACGCGCAAGATCAGCAAGCCGCTCATCAAGCTGAGCTCGCTCATGCGCATTGGCTCCTCGGGTAACCTGAGCATACGCAGCGCCTATCAATCGAACGATGAGATCGGGCACGTAAGCGACAGCTTCAACAAGCTGATGGAGCAGATGAGCGATCTCGTCGGACAGCGCATCGAGGATGCGCGCATTCAGACGAAGTATGAGCTGGAGCGGCAGCAGTCGGAGCAGTCGGAGCAGCTGAAGAGTGCTCTGCTCGCAGTAGCTTCAACGTTAGATCTTGAACAGGTGCTGCGGATTGCCGTCGAGCGGATGAGTGACTTCGTACCGTACACGCGAGGGAGCGTCTGTCTGCTCGAGAACGATGCGATTGCCGCTCAAGCTGTGCAGGCCGGTGGTCGTCGAGCCGCCGTATTCTCCAGTTTAAGGCAAGAGCTTCGACCGGGCTCCGCTGCATACGAGGCTTACCATAGTATGGAGCCGGTTGTGATGAAGGACCCGCGATGTGCGGAAGGCTCGTATCGACTTGCAGTGCCACTGTTGTCCCGCAGCCGCATCGTTGGCATGCTGGAGTTCGTATCCAGGCATGAGTATAGTCAGAAGGAGTATGATACGATCCTCATCTATGCCGCGCAAATTGCAGTGTCCATCGAGAATGCATGCATGTACTCCACAATGACCGAGATGGCGGTGAAGGATGGGCTTACCGGCTTGTATAACCGCAGATATTTCATCCAGGTCGCCGAGGAGCAGGTGCAGCAGGCCGAAGCTGGCAGCCGTCAGCTGGCGCTTCTCTTGTTCGATATTGATCACTTCAAGAAGGTGAACGATACGTATGGTCATCCGGCCGGGGATCTGGTGCTGCAGCATGTCGCACAGGGCGTGAAGGCTGTGGTCGGCGCCGCGGGTATATGCGCAAGGTACGGCGGCGAGGAATTCGCGGTTGTGCTGCCGGAATGCTCGGTGTCGGAGGCGGCGGCACTTGCGGAGCAGATTCGCAGCTCAATAGCTGCGCAGAGCGTCGTCACCGATGGCGTCATCATCCGCGTGACCGTCAGTCTCGGCTTATCCGTATGGTCGCACGAGAAGCAGTCGCTCAATGAGCTGCTGAAGACCGCCGATGAGGCGCTGTATAGGGCGAAGAGCAATGGACGCAACCAGGTATGCTGCTCGGCTTAGATTGTCGCTGTTTCATTAGACTGCCGTCTCCAGATCGCGCAATGGCGGGAAAGAAACGCTTCTACTGTATTAATGCTTCTGCCTATCTTTCACCCATTCCTTGTATTCCGGAATTGTGTATTCATCCGTCTTCACTACCGTCCATTGAGTACCTTGATAAGTCAAATAGACTTTCATAAGGCACTCCCAGCCTGCTTCCTCGAAATCCGCTGTTATATACGTCATTTTCCCGTGAACAAGCACTATTGCTTCTTGTTCGCTAATAATCTGAACTTTAATTCTGTCGTAGCTTTCGACGTCGAAATTAGCATCAATGTACTCTGTTCCCGTCAAGGATTCCAGCTCAAACTGCTCCACGTTGATTCCCTTATTACGGTCAATATTCGTTTGTAGCATCGGGTACTGCTCCCAAAGCCGATTCATATCTTGATGCAGAACAGCCTGCGTACGATAGTACATATATTCTCTTATCGGCTTCATGTATTTCACCCAATCGGACGGCTCTACATCTTTGGGTGAAGATTCACTGATACGGATATGATTGTTTGACATAACGATGGATTCATCCTGTGGAACCTTAGTGGAACAAGCGGTAAACAGTAATGCCGCTAGCATCATGGAAATCGTGATTTTTTTCAGCTATCTCACCCTTTCGAACAATGTCACTCTTCACAAATCTGTAGACGATTTTCCCGTACCAGAAGTTACACTGAGTTAGTCCGCATAGATGTTGGTTCATCGAACCTTCATGAGATGTTCATGAAGGTTTTATGCCGTCTTCACGCATACTTCACCGTTACTTCATGAACGGAACGAATATGGATGTTAAGATGGTCGTATGTGAATGATGACCGGATGCATGAGCATACTGGTTAGTAGAATTACTATATACGATCATATCGGGAGGAATTTGGAGATGTCACTTATTGGAACTGAAGTATTACCGTTCAAGGCGCAGGCGTATCACAATGGCAAGTTCATCGAGGTCACGGAAGCGGATTTCAAAGGAAAGTGGAGCGTTGTGTGCTTCTATCCGGCGGATTTCACATTCGTATGCCCAACTGAGCTTGAGGATCTGCAAAATCAATATGAAGAGCTGAAGTCGCTCGGCGTTGAAGTATACTCGGTATCGACAGATACACACTTCACGCACAAGGCTTGGCATGACAGCTCTGAGGCGATCGGCAAAATTACGTACATCATGATCGGCGACCCGGCGCACACGATCTCCCGTAACTTCGACGTACTGATCGAGGCTGACGGTCTTGCAGATCGCGGCACGTTCATCATCGATCCGGACGGTGTGATCCAGACGGTGGAGATCAGCGCAGGCGGTATCGGCCGCGACGCGAGCATCCTCGTGAGCAAGATCAAGGCGGCTCAATACGTGCGCAACAATCCAGGCGAGGTATGCCCAGCGAAGTGGCAGGAAGGCTCTGCAACGCTGAAGCCTAGTCTTGACCTCGTAGGTAAAATATAAGGAGCGGTTAGCCTATGGTACTCGAAGCAGATATTAAAGCACAATTAAATCAATACCTCCAGCTGATGGAAGGCGACGTGCTGCTGAAGGTCAGCGCGGCATCTGATGCCGTATCGACCGAGATGCTGGCGCTCGTGGAGGAGCTCGCGAGCATGTCGAGCCGTATTAAGGTGGAGCGGGTAGAGCTCGAGCGTACGCCGAGCTTCAGCGTGAACCGTGCGGGTGAGGCGGCAGATACAGGAGTCGTGTTCGCAGGCATTCCGCTCGGTCATGAGTTCACATCGCTCGTGCTGGCGCTGCTGCAGGTGAGCGGAAGAGCGCCGAAGGTCGAGCAGGATGTAATCGATCAGATCAAGAGCATCCGCGGCGAGTACAAGTTCGAGTCGTACATCAGCCTGAGCTGCCATAACTGCCCGGATGTCGTGCAGGCGCTCAACCTGATGAGTATTCTGAACCCAGGCATTACGCATACGATGATCGATGGCGCTGCTTATAAGGATGAGGTCGAGAGCAAGCAGGTGATGGCCGTACCGACGGTCTACTTGAACGGCGAGGTGTTCGGCAGCGGCCGGATGACGATCGAGGAGATCGTAGCGAAGCTCGTCGATGCGCCGGATGCTTCCGTGTTCTCGAGCAAGGAGCCGTTCGATGTGCTCGTTGTCGGCGGCGGTCCTGCTGGTGCGAGCGCAGCGATCTATGCGGCGCGTAAGGGCATTCGCACAGGCATCGTAGCGGAGCGCTTCGGCGGTCAGGTGATGGATACGGTTGGGATTGAAAACTTCATTAGCGTGAAGTATACGGAAGGTCCTAAGCTCGCGGCGAGCCTTGAGGAGCACGTGAAGGAGTACAACGTCGATGTGATGAAACTGCAGCGTGCGAAGCGTCTGGAGAAGAAGGACCTCATCGAGGTCGAGCTTGAGAACGGCGCTGTGCTGAAGAGCAAGACGGTCATCCTGAGCACAGGCGCGCGCTGGCGCAACGTTGGGGTGCCGGGCGAGCAGGAGTTCAAGAACAAGGGCGTGGCGTATTGCCCGCATTGCGACGGTCCGCTGTTCGCAGGCAAGCGTGTCGCGGTTATCGGCGGAGGCAACTCCGGCGTCGAGGCCGCTATTGACTTGGCAGGTATCGTCAGCCACGTAACGGTGCTGGAGTTCAATTCGGAGCTGAAGGCCGATGCGGTGCTGCAGGATCGTCTGAACAGCCTACCGAACGCAACGGTGCTAACGAATGTGCAGACGAAGGAAATTACGGGCACCGACAAGGTGAATGGTATTACGTACATCGACCGCGCTACGCAAGAGGAGCACCATGTGGAGCTCGAGGGTGTATTCGTTCAGATCGGTCTTGTGCCGAACACGGATTGGCTCGGCGACTCGCTTGAGCGCAACCGCATTGGCGAGATCGTCGTCGACAGCCACGGTGCAACGACACTGCCCGGCGTCTTCGCCGCGGGCGATTGCACGAACAATCCATACAAGCAGATCATTATCTCGATGGGCTCCGGCGCGAACGCGGCGCTCGGCGCATTCGATTATTTGATTCGGAATTAGGTTACTGGAGAACGCCCCTAACGGGGCGTTTTTCTTAATCGTCATCACCTAATAAGCATTCAGCTATTCATAGTCTGCTACGACCACAAGCTTGACAGGGGATTGTTCACCGCCATCTCCATCGTCAGCAACCACCACTATGCGATATTCTCCACCGTGAGCAGCCATGAAGCTGTTGGTGATTTTGAAATCGTTATGTGGGTTGGTGTGAGCCTCGCTGACCGCTTGCTTGCTCGGATCGTAGAGCTTAAGCTGCATTCCGCGTCGGTTATCGTCCGAGAAGCTGTACGTTACAGTTGCACGCTTGTCAGGCTGCAGGTTAAAGAAATAATGGCCTTCCCCTTTGCTTCGCCCGCTCTCGCTCAGTGTAGCCTCAATATTCAAGACCTCGGATGGAATAGTCTCCATGGCGTCGTCCTCCTTGGGAGCTGCAGCATAGAAGGAGAGAATAGTTAAGAGGAGCGCTAGGCTGATAAACATGACGATGTTAGTTTTGGAGTACATGTAGCATGACCTACTTTCTATGAACGATTAACCATATTGTAACGTTTTTAACGGTAAAGTAATATTTCCCTTTTTATGAAACCTTAAGGCGGATTTAACAGTCTACTTGTACGGATAAGTCTGTAGAGAGGACGTGCAAGGAGATGCCCCCATTCACACTTTGTGAAAAAATTAGGAATAGTAAGCGGTGTATCCTGCTCTCGCTCAGCGTGGCTATGTTGACGATCGGGAGCACAATGACATTGCTGCCCGCTGCCGCAGCAGAGGCGCAGCTCGCAAGTAACGTTGAAGCTCAGGCGTCCTCTATGGCGACGCAGTCAGGGCCGATTACGAGCAAGGAGGAGGCGGTTGAGCGGGCAAGACGACTCACCTGGATCCCTTCGGATGCGGTCATGAGTGAGCCGCAATATTGGGACTCTCAAGCAGGTCCTGCTTGGAGAATCAGCTTCACTCAAGCTGGAGCGGCGGAAGGAGGAAACTCACCATTCAGGCTTGAGATCTCACTCTCAGGCGCTGACGGGTCGCTACTGATGCTCTCTAGTACCAAGAAGCTCGAAGCTACTGCACCGGATGCGGATCGTATAGCGGTAAGCTTCGAAGAGGCGTCGGAAATTGCACGTTCGTATATAGATGGACTGGACTTGGGACTCGACACCGAATGGGCGCTTGATCCGTACCCGGAGTCTGAATACAGCACTCGTGGGCAAGACAAGTCGTTACATAAGCTGCGCTTTCAGCGAATAGTGAACGGCATTCCGTTCGATCAGAACCGATTCACGGTGTGGGTCAATGCTGTGGGCAGCGTCGTGTCGTATGATGTGTACTGGTCGGCCTCGACGTTCGCTGAACCGGCGAACATTCTCTCCCTGCAGGAGGCTCAAGTGAAGCTGCTGGAGGAGGCGGACCTGGTTCTCTCCTATGGGTATATAGCTGACGGTCAACCACGTCCTGTATATACCTTGGCTACGTCTATTATGGACGCTGTAGACGGCTCATACCCGGATAATCGTAATGTGCCGAATCCGTATCCAAGCAGCGGTCAGATGAAGCCGCTCAGCGCAGAGATCTTGGAGCCGCTGACAAGTAACGGAATCGCCTCAGAGGTGACGCAGCTTGCGCGTATTCGTCAAGTGCTGGGGCTTGCGGACGATGATGCGTTGGAGCTTCGCAAGCAGGATATCTCGAGTGGGATATATATGGTTGCTTATCCATCTAAGACTGACGGCAGCTTGCGGGAGGCGTCTCTGATCGTGGATAATTTGACAGGACAGCTTGATGACTTTCAGTATTACGACTGGGCGAACTACAGCTGGGTGACGGAGCCGAAGGTATCGGAGCAAGAGGCGAAGGCGAAGGCCGAGTCGTTCCTGCGTCAGGCGGTGCCTGCTTATATGAACCAGCTTGCCCATTACAAGACGGAGCTGACCATCTCTAAGGACAATACAACGACTCAGCCGGAGTACCGAATGGAATATATTCGTGTCGCTAATGGTATTCCTTTCCGAAATCAACTAGTGGAGGTCGTCGTTCATGCGTACACCGGTGAGCTCATGAGAATGAACGCCCATCTGCATGCCGCTGCCTACCCGCCAGACCAAGCACCGGTTATGTCTAAGGAGAAGGCCAGAAGGCTGCTGCTCTCGCTGTATGATGTGCGTGTTACGTATGCCAGTGAGAGAGTGTTCGAGGCGAAGCTGTACTATGAGCTGATGCTGAAGCCGACCGTCCCTCGCTTCTACACGGGAGCGGCGCCTTCTCTCGATAGTCTTAGCGGGGAGTGGAGGAATTATATCGGAGAACCGATAGTGGGGCCGCTTCCTCCACCAGAGAGCGGAAACTGGGTCGAGGAGCTCCTGTCCTCTCCAGAGTATATTCAGTATACGGCAGGAGTGGTGATGGACGACGTGCCGCTCTATCTCGTGCATGAGCCGGTCATCCGCGATGGAAGCACACTCGTGCCGGTTCGCGAGCTGCTGGAGCGGATGGGAGCGGAGGTGCGTTGGGATGCGGATACGCGGCAGATTATCATTGCGAAGGGCTCAACCCGGATTGAGCTGAAGCTGGACGATGCGGCGGCTGTCATGAACGGCGAGCTGCATCAGCTGGAGGTGCCTGCTCAGCTCGTTGATTCGAGCACCTACATTCCGATACGAGCTGTTGCCGAGGCGCTTGGAGCGAAGGTGGAATGGGAGGCCGAGTCGCGGCTGATCCGGATCGGCACGAACGGCGAGCTGTCCCTTCCTACGGAGGCGTCCTTGCGGCAGTGGCGTCTTGAGCACCAGCGGCATTGGGAGGCAACCGGGAGCCGTCAAGCGATCGAGCGATCGGGCGACAAGACGGATAGCAAGTCGAGCATGAAGCGTAGCTTGACTGCAATGGAAGCGCTGCGCCTTGGATATGAGGAAGCCAAGAGGCATACAGACGAAGAGCCATTGTTAATACATATGACTAGCATAGACGACACTGCGCTTCAGCAAGTAAGAAGCGATGGACAGGATGGGAAGAGAAGCGCGTGGAGTTTGTCCTTTGGCAGCGCGAAGGGGAATATCCATATTCGGATTGCCATTCGGAATGGTGAACTGAGCGTCGATCGGGTAGCCAAGGATGATACTAATTCTCTTCAGAAAGGGATGTACGTGATCTCTGATATTCATATCGATTCTTCACGGGCTGTACAGCGATCGATCGAAGCAATGGGGATGCGTCCAGGAGATCCAGAGGTTGCCGATGACTGGATGAAGGGGTACCACTTTGAAATCGCGGGGTTCCACACCGCCCCTCATTCTTCATCCACTCGTCTGATGCTGCGAGTTATTGGGATTTCACCGAATTCTCCGGGCCGCATGGGGGAGAGCTTACGAATGATCGTATTCTTCGATGGGAAGACGGGTGAAATGCTGAATGCGTCCGATATGACAGGGTACGATGAGAATGGGCGTACGATGTGGAGGGAGGTTGAGTTTTGAATATAAAGGCTCAGTACTTGTAAATAAAACGCTGACAGGTAGCGGTGCCAACGTTTGCGGCCGTAGTTGGAAATTGCTACACTAATTAAAAAGAACCAAACCCCAAACCCAAGGAGTGAGATCACGCATGAGCACGTCCACTGCTCAGAACTACAGCAATCACCGCAAGCTAGATCCGCCGTATCACTATGTACTGGCACCTGTATCCCTCATCGTACTTATTGCTTCCATTATGAATGTGTTTATGAATGGAATGAGTCTTCACACGCTGATTGTGTTAGGTCTTGCGCTTGCCGTCTCGCTTATAGCGGCGCTCGTGCGTCTGTACGCAACGAAGCTGCAGGATCGGATTATTCGTCACGAAGAGAGCTTCCGGCACTATCGGTTGACAGGATTGCTGCTGGATGGGAGACTGACGAGCGGGCAGATCATTGCGCTGCGATTCGCAAGTGACGAGGAGTATCCAGCGCTGTGTGCGAAGGCGGCTGAGGCTGGCATGAAGCCTGATGAGATTAAGAGATCTATTGCACAGTGGCGGGCGGATCATCATCGCGTATAGCTGCTCTTACCACCAAGTGTTGAAGACCCGAATGCCCCTTGAGGCGTTCGGGTCTTCTTCAATGAGATGAGCTGGCACATTCAAGCGAATATGCTGGATGTTGACGTAAGGCAACAATCGGCACGATTCTGTATAATGGGATACAGTGCCTTCCATATAGAAGGTCGACTTTGAGCTGTTGCGAAGGAAGGTCACAAGCGATGAACTGGAAGATAGCATCAGTAACGATCGAGCCGATCAAGCTCGAGCAGATCGAGAACGTACTGCAATTTGTAACGGCAGTGCGCGAAGAGGTGTTCCCAATGCTACCAGTTGGGCAAGTACCCGTTGACATGCAGAAGCTGGAGCAGACATATATAGATTCCGAAGCTGCTATATTCCTCGTGGCTGCTGCGGAGGACGGCTCGATCCTCGGAACCGTCGGTGTCGTCACGTATGACGATCGGATCCAGCAGGTGAAGGGGCGCTATAGGCTGGAGCGCACCGCTGAGATTGTTCGCTGTTATGTGCATGCTGCGGCGCGGCGGACCGGGATAGGCTCGATGCTTGTTCGCGAGGCGCTTCGCTTCAGCGAGCAGCACGGGTATGAGCAGCTGTACTTACATACGCAGCGGTTCTTGCCGGGGGCCGTCGGCTTCTGGGAGCGACATGGCTTCACCATTGTGTGCGAGGAGACCGACGATTGGCAGACGGTGCACATGGAGCGAGGCTATCTGTGAGGTTGTAGAAGTATGCATACATTTACAGAGACTGGACATCATAGGCGTAAACCAATGAGGCAATGGGAGTGAGTTCATGGCGAACGTTTCTGTAGAAGCAATGACTAGCGCAGAGATGGGCAAGCTCTGGGCTACGTACCTGTTCAATAACTATTCTGGCTACGTTCTGACCGTATTTGAGCATCATGCAGCCGATGAGCAGATCAAGCAGCTGCTGCAGCGCGCAAGGCAGCTAGGCGAGAGCAACCAGCAAGCCGTCAAGCAGATGATGCAGGAGCATCAGTTCCCTATACCGGAAGGCTTCAGCCAGCAAGATATAGACTTGAGCGCTCCGCCGCTATATACCGATCCGTTCTATCTATATTATTACACGAAAATGGCATCCGCCGGTCTTGAGTTCTATGTCAGCACTATGCCGCTCATGACGCAGCCTTCCATTCGGAAGCTGTTCAATGGGTTCATGACCGACACGATTGCACTCTTGAATGAGCTGGTCGATCTGAAGATGTCGAAGGGGCTGTATGTGAAGCCGCCCTACATCCCTATCCCGGAGCGTGTGACGTATGCGAAGAGCGCTAATTATTTATCCGGCTTTCTTAAGGAAAAAAGAAGTCTGCATGCGCTCGGCATTACCTCGATATTTAACGATATCCAATTCTCATATGTGATGCATGCGTACTTGCTCGGGTTCAGTCAGGTGGCCAAGAACGAAGAGATTCGGCGTTATGTGACTCGATGCAGCTCGTTGCTCTCCGAGCTTACGATGGAGCTGCGTACATTGCTCGAGGACGAGAGTATCGGAGCCGGACTACCGACGGAGGCGAACGTCACAGCTTCAACCCGTGCCCCATTCTCGGACAAGCTGATGCTGTTTATGAGCAATCAGGTGATGTCCGTCTTGATCCGACTATTAGGTAGATCGTTCTCGGAGACGAGTCGGCACGACCTGTCTGTCTTATATATGAAGCAGCTGGCTAAGGTCAGTACCCTTGCCCAGGATGGCATGAAGCTTCTCTTGGATCAAGGCTGGTTCGAGGAGCCGCCGCAGTCGCCGAATCGACAGCAGCTTATTCGACAACACTAAGAGGCGAAGTGAATCTGTAGTCGTACATGTTATGCGGCTGAAGCTTGCATCTGAACGATGGACAGGGAGGTCGTCATTATAGTATGGGTCTAAAGTCACTGTTATGACGTGCGAAAAGGGATAAACAGATATATTCACGCAGAGTAAGTGCCTCTATGTTCCTGGGTAAAATATTCTGACAATTAGTCTTTGTGTCGGATTACGTAATATATTGTCGTGCGGTAAGATGTAATCAAGATATCGGATCGGCGAGCACAACACTCCGCTGAATCTCGATAAAGGCAAACCCGGTGAAAGCCGGCGACGCAAAGCTACAGGGGCTACGAACGTGCATAGCGTTCTTGCCAGCCAGCTGCCGAAAGATGCAGGGGAGTTTTCTTATGCAGAAAACCCTCCTTTCGGGATCCATCCACAGGTGGGTATTTTGTCATGAGAAGGAGGGAATGCATAGGTGAGGCTGGTCGTTCGGGAGAGCGGAATACAGCTAGCAGAGACAATTATGGAAGCGTTAACATTCGGTCGGCGGCTGCGCGGGCTCATGCTGACAGCTTCCTTGCCCGAAGGGTGCGGACTGCTCCTTCGGCCGTGCAGGTCGGTGCATACGTTCTTAATGAAGTACGCGATCGATGTTGTACATCTGGATGAAGAGGAACGCATCGTAGGGCTGGAGCATGAATTGAGGCCGGGACGCATCGGGGCTGTATTCGCCGGGACTCGCTCGGTTGTCGAGCTTCCGGCTGGCACGTTGAGGCGAAGCGGCGGGATTGAAGTCGGACAGACTGTGCAATGGTTACACCACTACACGAATCGGAGGCGATTGCTATGATGAACAAGCTGAGAGGTCTGTGGAATGATGAGCAAGGTCAAGGGATGACAGAGTATGGTCTGGTGCTCGGACTGATCGCGGTAGCGGTCGTAGCTGCACTCATCGCGCTGCGCGGACATATCGTGAGCCTATTCGATAATGCGGAGGCAACGGTCAATACAGGTGTGACGGAGATGTCGACGACGCCGTAATGACTTCTCTCATAGGTGTGGAGGGCCGTGCGTTGGAGCAACGTACGGCCTTCTTCGTCCCATAGTTCCCTGAATTCCCAAGCATAGGACAAGGAGGAGCTCGCATGTGGCAGGATACCGTGCTGATCGTTGTGCTGATCATCTGTGTGGTCACAGACATAAGAAGTCGTAAAATTTACAACAAGGTCATCTTCCCGACGCTGGTGCTTGCCGTATCGCTGCATGCGGTCCATGGTGGCTGGCATGGTCTAGGTCATTCGCTAACAGGCTTCGCGGTCGGTCTTGGAGTGCTCCTCTTGCCGTATATGCTCGGTGGGATGGGGGCCGGTGATGTGAAGCTGCTGGCGCTCGTCGGTGCACTGAAGGGCGCGATGTTCGTGCTGACTGCCTCGGTCTACATGGCGCTCGTCGGTGCGGTTATGGCGCTTGTGATCGTACTGTTCAAGGACGGGTTCATGACGAGGCTGCGATTCATCGGGTATATCGTCGTCTGCTTGCGGCATCGGATGAAGCCACAGCTGAAGGGTAGCTTCTCCTCGGGGACGTATCCGTATGGCGTGGCGATTGCTTGCGGCTGCGTTGCCTCCTTATGGCTGAAGGGATGGGGAGCGGGATGATCAGGGAGGAGAAGGGTCAGTCATTGGTCGAGTTCGCTCTGCTACTACCGATCATGCTATTGCTGCTGTGCGGTATTGTCGATCTGGGCAGGCTGCTGTTCGCCTACTCCAGTCTGAACTTGACGGCGCAGGAGACGGTGCGACTCGGAGGACTCGGTCGCAGCGATGCGGATATGAGGGAGTATGCGAGAAGTCAGGTGCGGGTGGGAGACGGTTCCAGCCTAAGCGTGCAGATTACGCCTAGCGAGGCGAGCCGCAGGTCCGGTCAGAACGTGACGGTCACGCTATCTTACTCGCTGCCGCTCATTACGCCAATTATGACGCAGATCATTCCGGCCCCGGTGCTTGCAGCCCAATCTACGATACGTGTGGAATGAAGAATAGAGCGGAATGGAGGAGGAAGCTCATGCGTGCTGCGATTAGCCGATTTGCACGGGAGGAGCGGGGCAGCACCATCGTGCTGGGGGGCATGTCCTTGCTGCTGCTGCTGACGGTCAGCGGGCTCGTCGTGGATGGCGGTATCCTGTACGCTCAGCGAAGTCACTTGCAGAAGGTCGCGAACGCAGCCGCGCTATCCGGCGCTCAAGAGCTCACAGCTGATCAAGCCAAGGTAACGGCGGTGGTCGATGACATCCTGGAGCAGCATCACGAGCGGACAAGTCTCGTGCGGACGACGGTTACGCCGAAGACGGGCGTGCGCGTGCAGCTTCGCAAGGCTGTGCCGCTCGGCTTCGCCAGGCTGCTCGGCAAGGACAGCGCGACCGTGTCGGCTGAGGCCGCCGCCGAGGTGCTACCGATGGGAGCAGCGGCAGGTGCTGCCCCGCTCGGCATTGATGAGTCGATTCCGCTGGAGTACTTGAAGCCGTATAAGCTGAAGGTGGACAGCAGCGGTGTTGAGGCCGGATATTTCGGCATATTGGCGCTGGGCGGGCCGGGCGCGAGCACGTATGAGAGCAATCTCATGCATGGCTACCCGAGTGAGATTAAGGTCGGCGATATTATCGACACGCAGACGGGCAATATTGCCGGGAAGACGCGTGCAGCGGTGAAGTACCGGATCGACTCGGATCCGTATCCACCGGGCGACTACAGTCATCGCGATTCACCGAGAGTCATCCTCATACCGGTGTACCGACCGTACAACCATAACTCCAACCAGCTGAAGCATATTGAAGTAACCGGGTTCGCTTACTTCTACATTACAGAGCCGATGTCGAGCAAGGATACGTCCATTACGGGCATGTTCCTCGAACGAACGGGAACAGGCTTCACGAAGTCCGGTACGGTGAATAAAGGTGCCTACGCGATCAAGCTGGTCGAGTAATGGATTGCAAGCAAGATAGGACAGGCGTACAGCATATCCCCAGATGAAGAAGGACAGGTGATGGCATGAGATCGAAGCTCGTCTTGGCGGCAGCGCTCATCATGGGGCTGATTACGACGGTGCTTTTTTTCAACTATATGAAATCGTTCAATGAGGCCGCGAAGAGCAGTGAGCAGCAAGTCGAGGTGCTGGCGGCCAAGCAGGATATTCCGGAGAACACGAGGCTGTCGGCAGCGATGCTGCAGGTCATCCGTGTTCCTGCGCTAGGTGTAGAGGCGACGGCGCTGACCGGGCTGAAGCAGGCGGAGGGCAAGATCGCGGCCGTGAAGCTTGTGCCGGGCGAGGTGCTGCTCGCCCATCATGTGACCGATCAGAAGGAGGAGACGCTCTTCGTCTCGAGGAAGGTGCGGGAGGGCTACCGCGCGATGTCAGTCGGCGTCAACCTTGTTCAGTCCGTATCGAATCTCATCGAGCCGGGCGATTACGTCGATGTCGTGTCGACCATTAAGGACCCTGCGACAGATAAGCTGCAGTCGACGCTCGTGCAGGGTCAGGTGCGTGTTCTGGCGATCGGTCGCCGCATGCTTGAGGCGAGGACGGATACGCCCTATGTGGAGTATGCCTCGGTCACGCTGGAGGTGAAGCCGGAGGACGGTATTCGCGTCATTCAGGCTGGTGAGGAGGGCGTCCTCAGTCTGATGCTGCATAGCCGGGTAATCGAGCAAGCGGCTGCTGCGCCGGAGAAGAAGCCGTAGGCAGGTGGGTGGTGGTCTTTAGGGAACGTTATGTGTGAAAAGCAGTTCAAGGGAGGCCCTCAATTTGGCTTCACCAAATTCGAGGCTTGCCATAACAATTCCCGATAATACCCGGGAAATCGTTATTCCAGGAGGGGGCGAAGGAGCGATGAGAGGCGGGGCACATGGAAGCGAGGGGCAGCCGACCGGCAAGCGGGGCGAGATGATCGTGGTCTGCAGCGCCAAGGGCGGGATCGGACGAACCGTGACGACGGTCAATCTGGCGGTCGCCTTAACGAAGAAGAACATCCAAGTCGGCGTGCTGGACGGCAGCTTTCAATTCGGGGACGTTGCGCTCGCGCTCGATCTGCATCCTACCTTCACGATCAAGGACGTGGTGGACAATCTGGGCACGATGGATCGCTACACGCTCAGCAGCTTCCTTATCCATCACGGGAGCGGGGTCAAGGTGCTGGCGGCGCCGGAGCGTCCGGAATATGCCGACCTCATTACGCCGCAGGTGCTGGATCAGGTGTGCGACCTCATGCTGCAGCAGCACGATTACGTGCTGGTCGATACGGCTGCGGGACTCGGGGAGCGGACGCTGCAATTCATAGAGAAGGCAGATCAAATCTTCATCCTGACGACGCTTGAGATGAGCGCGATTAAGAATACGAAGCTGATGCTGGAGACGCTCGGCGTGCTCGGACTGCTCGATAAGGTGCAGCTCGTCGTCAATCGCTCGACGATGGAGAGCGTGATCAAGGCGACGGATGTGCCGGACATTCTCGGCGTCGAGTCGACGATCTACATCCCGAACGATTACCAGATTGTCGGTCAGTCGCTCAATATCGGCATTCCGTTCGTTATCAATCAGGCGAAGACGGACATGGCGAAGACGATGTTCAAGCTGGCGGAGCAACTGATCTCAAGACGTGAGATTTCGCTATTTAAGCCGAAGCAGGCAGGCTTCCTGCAGCAGCTGCTGCACAAGACGTCGAAGGGTGTTACGTCGATGTTCTAATGAGGAGGGCCTCAATCGGCCTTCCACTCATTCGAGTCTTCATCAGGGGAGGGTACATCCTTATGAGCCTATTGGACAAAATTCAAGCGAAGGCCGGTGCCTCCGCTGCGGATACAAGCTCTGCTGTGCAGGAGGAGCGCGGGAGTAGTCCGGCTGTCGAGCCGCAAGGGCCGATGAAGAAGGATCTGCTGACGACCTTCCGCCACATTCGCGGCTCGGAGCCGCGTCCGAAGGAGCAGACCGCTGCGATTACGAAGCATCAAGAGCTGAAGAATAAGCTGCACAAGCAGATCTTGAACGATCTGAAGGATGACGAGGTCGAATCGATCATTCCGAAGCTGGACGCGATGGCGGTGCAGCTGATCATGGAGGATGAATCGTTCCGCGGCAAGGTCGATCGGAAGAAGGTTGTGGAGGAGCTGATGCATGACCTGACCGGCTTCGGGCCGATCAATCCGCTGCTGCTCGACCCCGAGGTGAGCGAGGTGATGGTGAACGGGCCGAATCAGGTGTATGTGGAGCGCAGCGGCAAGCTCGAGCTATCCTACGTGCAATTCCGTGACGATGAGCATGTGCTTCATATTATTGAGAAGATCGTCGCCCCCATCGGACGCCGTGTCGACGAGAGCAGCCCGATGGTCGATGCGCGACTGCCAGACGGATCGCGTGTCAATGTGATCATTCCGCCCCTAGCGCTCAGGGGACCGACTATTACGATCCGTAAATTTTCGAAAAAGCCGTATACGATCGAGAGCTTGATCCAATTCGGCACCATCTCCCGCGATATGGCGATCTTCCTCGAGGCGTGCGTCAAGGCGCGGCTGAACATCTTCGTCAGCGGGGGAACCGGCTCAGGAAAGACGACGTCACTGAACGTCTTGTCGTCGTTCATTCCTAGTGATGAGCGCATCGTGACGATCGAGGACGCGGCAGAGCTGCAGCTGTCTCAGGAGCACGTCGTCTCGCTCGAGTCGCGGCCACCGAATATTGAAGGGAAGGGAGCCATCTCGATTCGCGATCTCGTGCGCAACTCCTTGCGGATGCGTCCAGAGCGGATCGTGATCGGTGAGGTGCGGGGCGGCGAGGCGCTCGATATGCTGCAGGCAATGAATACGGGGCATGACGGCTCACTTGCCACCGGTCACTCGAACAGTCCGCGCGATATGATCTCCCGCCTCGAGACGATGGTGCTGATGGCCGGTATTGAGCTGCCGATCAAGGCGATCCGCGAGCAGATCGCAGGGGCGCTCGACCTGATCATCCAGCAGTCCCGCTTGAAGGACGGCTCCCGCAAAATTACGCATATTACCGAGGTGCAGGGGATGGAGGGCGATGTGATCGTGCTCCAGGATATTTTTGTATACACGCAAACAGGGGTGGATGAGGAAGGCAAGGCGATCGGCAGGCTTCGCCCGACTGGTGTTCGTCCGAAGTTCTTCGAGCGACTGGAGACGTCTGGCATCCATGTTCCTGCATCTGTGTTCATTGAGGAGGATTGAGGACGATGCTCGGTCTGCTCACGGGGATGTTCGCGCTCAGCAGCTTCCTGCTGTTCGCAGGCTTGCTGCAGCTGTTCTTCTTAACGGACAAGCGGATGCAGAGACGATTGAACCGATATTTGGAGCTTAATGATAAGAAGAAGCTGGGCAGGAGCGGCTTCCAGCTGCTCGTTCAGCTGCAGCTGTCCAAGCAGGCGGTGCGGGAGCGGGTGCTGACGAAGAAGAACAGCGAGCGTCTGGAGACGATGCTCACCCGCGCAGGTGTGTCGCTCAAGCCGGAGGAGTTCATCATCTTCCGCTGGATGAGCACGGTGCTGGGAGGCGGCATGCTCTATCTGCTCGTGCCGGAGCCTCTTGCCGTTCCGATCGGAGTCGTGCTTGGTTATATGGCGCCCAGGTGGTGGGTCGCGCGGTTGCGGAGGAAGCGGGTCACACAGTTCAACGATAGTCTGCTCGATATGCTGACGACGGTCATCGGCTCGCTGCGGGCAGGCTTCAGCTTCGTTCAGGCGCTGCGTACCGTCATTGATGAGTCTGACGGCCCGATGAAGGAGGAGGCGGAGATCGTGCTGAAGGAGCTCCAGTACGGCAGCAGCATGGAGGATGCGCTGCACGATTGGAAGGAGCGGATGCCGAGCGAGGACTTGGATCTCATGATTCAAGCGATCTTGATCCAGCGTCAGATTGGCGGTAATCTTGCGGTCATTCTCGAGACGATCGTGCAGACGATACGAGATCGAGGCCGCATCCAGCGCCAAGTATCGACCTTGACGGCCCAGGGACGGTTATCCGGCATCGTCATCGGACTGCTGCCCTTCGTGCTCGGACTTGTCATCTACTTGATCGAGCCGACGTATATCGGTACGCTGTTCAGCCATCCGGTCGGCATCGGCATGACGATCGCGGGGCTGTGCTCCGGTGTTCTCGGCTTCGTATTTATTCGTAAAATGACAACAATCGAGGTGTAGCCGATGCTGTATGCTGCGTTCTGTATGACGGTGACGCTGACGATCTACGCGCTGTATGCGCTTGGCGAGGAGAGGCGGTCACGTCTGAAGCGGCGTCTCTCCCATGTGAAAGGTAGCGCAGGCTCAGCGGGAGCCGGGGCGGAGTCGGGTCTCGAAGGGAGAGCTGCCACTGCAGGCGGCGGTGCATCCGGGGGAGCCGTCGAAGGGGGCCCACGAGGAAGCGGCGAGGCTCACGGAGCAAGGCAGAGCGGAGGGAATACGCTCGAGGACGGCGAAGGTGAAGAGCGGGGGACACTGGCGGCTCGATTTATGCGCTCGTCCTGGAGGAAGCTTCGGCGCAGCTTCAGCAGGCGGCTGCAGGAGCGTCAGGAGGCCCGAATCGAGCTGAGGCTGCTTCAGGCCGGGCGGCCGTTCCAGATGACGCCGGTCGATTATCGTCTGCTTCAGCTTACCTTGCTGGCAGGGCTGCCGGTTCTCGTCGGCTTGTATGGCCTCGTGCTCGGTATGGGTATTGGCGGGATATTGCTCATGGGAGTCGTCGGGCTCCTGCTGGCGCTCCTGCTGCCCGGCTATTATTTGACGCTGAAGACGAGGGTAAGATCCAAGCAAGCATTGCGCGAGCTACCGGATGTGCTGGACCTGCTGACGGTCAGTCTTGAGGCCGGACTTGGCTTCGATGCGGCGCTCAGCAAGCTCATCTCGAAGAAGGAGGGCGTCCTCGCAGGCGAGTTCAGGCGCTGTCTGGAGGAGATTCGGCTCGGCAAGACGAGGCGGGAGGCGCTGACCGGCGTTAAGGAGCGTCTCGTGCTCGATGAGCTGCGCGTGCTGATCGGCAGTATTCTGCAGGCAGAGAAGCTCGGCATTGGCATGGTACAAGTATTGCGGGTGCAGTCTCAGGAGGTACGGGAGAGGCGGAAGCAGCGGGCGGAGGAGGAGGCGATGAAGGCGCCGATTAAGATGCTGTTCCCTCTTGTTCTGTTTATATTTCCTAGCTTATTCATCGTGCTGCTAGGTCCGGCGGTCATCCAATTCATCGAGACGTTCTCGAATACGCCGTAAGGTTAGGGCAAGAAGCGACGCTTCTTGCCTTGTTTGCCGTGAGGAGGCATGGACGTCTAGGAGGCTGATGCTATATGGGACTAATGGCACATTTCATAAACGAAACTTAAGGTATATTTAACCTACAATTAACTTGCTAGGGTCTATTTTACTATCTATAATGAAGAGACTATGCTGGAAGTCAGAATATCCGACAGCAAGATAAGATCGAGCACATCGTTGAGGGGTTACACGTGATGGTAAGGATGAAGCTTGGAGAGCACGAAGTGGTCTTGTCGTTCGGTTCGTCAGGTGCCCATGATGAATGGATCAGTCTGTTTCCCCATGTCGAGCTGAGCGGTGGAGACGAGACATGTGGTCAGCTGCACATTCGTCTGGAGAGCGGCTATGGCAGCGCTTTTGCAGGATATGAGATCGAACGAAGTAGGACTGAAGATGGGGCCACGTATCTAGTACGTGCTGATTATGCGACTAGGCTGGATGCTGACTACCGTGCCGCTACGATCCACTATTATGACCAACTCGCCCTGAAGCACGCCCTTATGCATGTATACAGCATGCTGATTGTTCAGCGAGGCTGGGGACTGCTGCTTCACGCCTCTTGTGTCGATGAGTATGGAGGCGGACACTTGTTCGCCGGACCTTCCGGAGCTGGCAAATCGACAGCCGCTGCACTGTCACAGCCTCGCGGTCTCTATGCCGATGAAGCCTCGATCGTGAAGATCGAGAGTGGGCGTGTGACGGTGTACCATTCACCGTTTCGCAGCGAGCTTCATACGCCGTTGGCAGAACAGCTTGCCCCTGCTCCATTACAGAGCATTCAGCTCCTTCACCAGTCATTAACGAATGAACGGACGCAGATGAAGAAGTCGGTCGCGCTGCTGGCCTTGATGGATAAAGTGTTCTACTGGTCGCCGACACCGGAGGCGGCGGGCACGATCATGCGCTTGTTGAAGCAGCTGGTAGAGTCGGTTCCGACCTATGACTTGTACTTCCGCAAAGATCCTACCTTCTGGGAGTTGATGGATAGATGATGCAATATGTGCGCAAGGAGCACTGCGAAACGATCGAGCTGGACGATGTGCATATGGTGATGAATCTGGACAATTATACGGTTACGGAGCTCAACAGCATGGGCGGCTATTGCTGGGGTCTGCTGACTGTAGCTCGGACTGTTCAGGAGCTGACGGATGCGGTGCGCCTGCACTATGCGATGGACTCGGAAGACTTGTCCGCCGACATTGCTGGTTTCTTGGAAGGGCTGGTCGAGTGTGAGCTCGTGGAGCTAGTGCATGTCTAAGGACGTCACCAAGCTGCTAAGGCACACGCTTCGTAAGCAAGGCTTCGTGGACTTGCCTGCGCAAGGCTACAGCATGTTCCCGGCTATTCGGCAAGGACGCGTGTGTCGGTTCGTTCCGTTCGAAGAAAGCGAGTGCAGCCCTGGTGATGTGATGCTGTACGCTAATGACTCTCATCAGCTCGTCGCTCATCGATATTACGGAACTAGACGTATCGATCATACGACGCTGTATGTGCTGAAGGGCGATTCGAACCTGTACCCCGATGAGGCGGTGCATGCGCATCAGATCATCGGCAAGCTGCAGCGAATGGCAGCAGAGGAGCACGGACTGGGACGATGGTTGTCGCCATTGTTCGGCGGGAGTCTATGGTGCAAGCTGGTGATGCATGCTCCACCCGTGACGCGCTGGCTGCATCGTTATGTGCATCGGCGCAGGCTGCTGCAGGCCGGAGGCGAGACTCCATGAGAGAGGCAATCAAGCTTGTTGCGGGACAAATCCGCGAGCACCTGACGCTTCGCGACCTGCATAAGCCGTTCAAGCTGCTAGTCCCGTATTTGCGGGGACATTGGAAGCCGCATGCGGGACTGTTCCTCATCGTATTGGTGGAAATTGCCCTTACGCTGACTACCTCCTGGTACATGGGCGCGGTGACGGATGCGGCGCTCCATCAGCAGCTCGAGAAGCTGTTCAAGCTGCTTCCGTTCGCCGTATTGCTCGTGTTGACGAGCATCTCGCTAGGGTATACGGCCAATCATCTGGAGCTGCTGGCCAGCACGAGGCTGAAGAAGCAATTCCAGGAGAATCTGGTCAGCCACTTGCTGCGCCTGCCTGCGGCCTGGACGAATCGAAGCCGCACGGGAGAGCTGATGACGCTATTCTCACAAGATTTGCACGGCATTGACGGTATGATTGGCAAAAGCTTGATCCAGCTCATCCGGCTGCCCTTAATCTTCATCGCTGTGATGATCTATATGCTACATATTCACTGGATGCTCGCGCTACTCAGCCTCGCTGCTGCTCCAGTGGTGGCGGTAGGCGGCGCCATATTCGGCATGCTGATGCGCAACAACAGCAGACGTATGTACGATCAGGTCGGCGAAATGAACTGCTTGCTTCATGAGCTCATGCAAGGTCTTGCGCTCATCCGCTCGTTCACGCTGGAGAAGCGGCTGTATCTAAGCTTCTTCGGGAAGAGCGAGGAGCTGTATGTGCTGGAGCGGAAGGATGCGAAGCTGCGCGGGGTGTATGCGGCTGTGAGCGAGGCGGGTAGCTCGGCTATGTTCTTGACCTGCTTATCGCTAGGGGCGTATTTCGTAACGACGGGGATCATATCGGTAGGGGCGCTCGTGTCGTTCCTGAATCTGACCGCACATCTGGTCTACCCGCTTACGGGACTAGCCGGCTTGTGGGTCGGCTACCAGAAGGCGATTCCAGCTATAGAGCGCTTGGAGCGTGTGCTTCAGGAGGTGCCGGAATCGTCTGAGCTCCCAGAGCCTATGCCAGCTGCATCTGGCGGCGCTTCGATTCGGTTCGAGCAGGTGACCTTCGCTTATGACGGACAGTCGAAGCTGTTCGAGCAATTCCAGCTTCATATCGAGGCTGGGAAGACAGTAGCCATCGTCGGGGAGAGTGGAGCGGGGAAGTCGACGCTGTTCCAGCTGCTGCAGCGGTTCTACCGGCCGCATTCCGGGCGCATCTATATGAACGGCGTCCCGATTGAGCAGCTGTCTGCCGCACAGCTGCGAAGCTCGATCGCACATGTGGCGCAGGAGACATTCCTGTTCGCGGGATCGATCCGCGATAATCTGTTGCTTGCGCGTGCTGATGTTACAGATGAAGAGATGATGCAGGCTGCGAAGGATGCGTACATCCATGATTTTATCATGACGCTCCCATCAGGCTATGATACCGAGGTTGGCGAGCGGGGAGTGCGTCTGTCGGGCGGACAGAAGCAGCGCGTTGCGATTGCCCGGGCGCTGCTGAAGCAGGCCTCGGTTCTGCTGTTGGACGAGGCGACCTCAGCGCTCGACAGTGAGTCGGAATATCAGGTGAAGCAGACGCTCGAGCGCCTTGGCACAGCTCGAACGACCTTGATCATTGCCCATCGATTGTCGACGGTGCTTCATGCCGATCTTATTATCGTGCTTCGAGAGGGCGCCATTGTGCAGATGGGAACGCATCAAGAGCTGATTGCATGCGAGGGGGTATACCGCCGCCTAGTGCGGCGGCAATATTTTGACCAGCCTGGTCATGTATCGTTGGTGTAGCTTCACCAAATTCGAGGCTTGCCATAAACAGTTCCATATGAATGGAACTGTTTATTCCAGGAGGGGAGGTGATAAGATGTCTACTCAAGAGATGAAGCCGATGATTATGAGCCACAAGCGCATCGTGTTCGAAACGGCGGTCAGTGGTGGCGGAACGTTCCCTGGTCTTGGCAATGGTGTGAATGGTAATCCCGCTAAAGATCAAGGTCAATTCCCTGGCGGCGGTAATACGAACGGTCAATTCCCTGGCAATGCGAACCCTGGCCAGCAGGGAAGCAAGGGTAATGGTAATGGCAACGGTAATGGTAACGGAAAGCGCTAGTCGGCTTAGAAGGAACAGATGGTCTCCGCACATTCGGAGTCATCTGTTTTTTTATAAATTATTTAACAAAAGCACATATTCATCCTTAAACGGCTATGGTATATTTTATGGGGATTTAGAACTGTCCGTGAAGGAGAGACCTGGTCATGATGAAGATGCTCGATCAGGGAATGTCGTTCGCTCGTCGGTGGAGTCGTCGAATTGAACGGGCTTCGAGGCTGCCATGGAAGGCCAAGGCGCTGGTGCTCATATCGTATGTGCTCATGGGGCTAGTGCGCTTGTGCATTCTGGTCATTCCCTTCAAATATATGGCCCCCTGCTTGGGGCGTAAGAACGGCAGCACCTCGCTAGAGGTGCCGAAGCCGATGCTCGCGCGTGCAGCGCGAATTGGTTGGATTGTGGAGACAACGAGTCGCTTCACCCCTTGGGAAAGCAAGTGCCTCGTTCGAGCAATTACCGCACAGCTTCTGTTGAGACTCGTCCGTACACCGAGCACACTGTATCTGGGTATGGCTAAGGATCAGTCCGAGAAGCTCATCGCCCATGCTTGGCTAAGATGCGGGGAGCACATATTAACGGGTGCAAGCGAGGCGGACAACTTCGTGAAGGTGGCCCAGTTTGCCAGCCTGCTGCATAGAGAGACTGCTGTCATCATAGATCGGAGGTAGCAACATTGGGAGCGATATGCGGAATATATCAAGCGTCGGAGGATGACGGGAAGCTTAAGCTCTTGGGCTCACGCATGCTGGAGCAGCTACGGCACTATCCATTCGCCGACGTTCAAGGGGTGGTGGAAGCTGCGGTCTATCTCGGCTGCGGTTTATCCCGGCATACGCCGGAGTCGCAGCATGAGCGATTGCCCCGCACGTGCCGCAATGACAGATATGTTATAACGGCTGATGCCATCGTAGATAACCGTGAGGAGCTACTGCGAGCGTTTGACATTGCGTTGGCTGAATGGCCTGTTGTTACGGACAGCGAGCTGCTTCTGCGAGCCTTTGAGCGCTGGGGCTACGATTGTCCGAAGCATGTGCTTGGCGATTATGCCTTTGCAATCTGGGATAAAATGAAGCGTGAGCTGTATGTAGCTAGAGACGCGCTTGGCTCGAGAACGCTTTATTACAGCGTGAATTCGCATAGCTTCGCATTCTGCACACTGGAGAAGCCGCTGCTAGGGGTGCTTGGCGATGAGCCCCGGTTGCATGAGAAGTGGCTAGCTGATTTTTTGGCGATCGATGGCATACAGCATGAGATAGATTTCGAAGAGACGGTGTATGAAGGGATATACCAGCTCCCTCCTGCCAGCTACGGCGTATGGGATGGTCAATCGTTTCGTCGTCAGCAGCACTGGGACCCGCTGCAATCCAGCAAGCCGATCCGATATGAGTCGGACGAGGCGTATGTGGAGGCGTTCAACCGCATATTCGCTGAGGCAGTGGCGTGCAGACTGAGAAGTGTCCAGGAGACGGGCATTCTGCTGAGCGGAGGTATGGATTCGGGCTCGATCGCATGTGTCGCTGCGTCGCAGCTGGAGGGGACAGGCCGCAAGCTGTCGGCATTCTGCTCCGTTCCGGTCAACGGCTTCAAGGATGGGGAGGATCGACGGTATATTTTCAACGAGCGGGCTGAGGTGGAGGCGATTGTTGCGGCCTATCCGAACATTGAGGTGAGCTATTGCAGCTTCGAGGAGAAATCTGCCCTGTCGGACATCGAGACGCTGGTCGACGTGTTCGAGCAGCCGTATAAGGTGTATCAGAACATGACGTGGTATCACTCGATACTGGACATGGCATCCAAGCGCAATTGCAGCATCATGCTGACCGGTCAGGTAGGCAACAGTACGATCTCTTACGGAGACTTCAGAGTGCACCTGCTGACATTGTTCCGTCAAGGAAGGTACATCAGCTGCATGCAGGAATGTATCGCGCTCAGCCGTCTCTTGAAGGTGCCTGTTCGCAAAGTGCTGAAGCTGGCGGCCAGAGTGGTCACGCCCTATCGTCTACGACGTTGGCGAGACCGGAGGCGCAATCCGGTATTCGATCGATATCGCCATGTCATTGTCCACCCTAAGCTTATAGAACGATGGGACATCGGACGCAGGCTCGATGCGATCGAGGCTAATGTGCTGACGGGTAAGTTCCTTGATTATGAGGAGGATCGTGTGATGCGGGCAGGCATGATGCCGCTTGCGCACATCGGAGCAGTAGAGACGAAGCTGTCCATCGCTAATAACATTACGCTTCGTGACCCATCCCGCGACCGGCGCGTGGTCGAGTTCTGCTTAAATATTCCTTCCGAGCAATTCGTTAGCATGGGTAACGAGAGGTATTTGCTTCGCCGGGCGATGAAGGGGATTCTGCCTGAGCCAATCCGAGCTAACATCTCAACAAGGGGCGTGCAGAGCGCCGATTGGAAGTATAGGCTCGAGTTACATCAAGAACGCCTGAGACAGGAGATGGACGAGGCGCTTGCTAATCAGGATCTTGCTCAGTATGTTGATGTTGATAAAATGAGGGGCGTACGCAAGCAGCTCGAGGGCACCATTAGCGAGCTTGACGAAGATGTACTGCGCATGTCGCTGATCACGATCATCGTCCATCGATTTCTCCGAGGCTTCGCCCGGAATGCAGAGCGAGAGGTGTAGCAACATGACGATAGAGCCTATGAAGTATCAATACAAGGCATTCGGATTGCAGCTGCAATCCGATCTCCAGCTGGATGGATTAATTCAAGTCGAAGGGGTACAGAACGCTGACGCTGTCATTCAGCTTGGCACAGTGCCTGTGTCATTCCCTGGACCGGAGCTGGAGAATGCGTACTATGCTGACGGTACAGGTGTATTCGCCTTCCGTGTGAAGGGGATTGGCAGCTTTCTCATCCGATCGGGGTCGGAGATTCTCGTGGAGCCGCATGGAGACATAGACCCGGCTGTGCTGGCGCTGTACGTTCTCGGCACATGTGCGGGAGCTCTTCTGCTGCAGAGAGGGCTCATCCCGATTCACGGTAGCGCCCTGTCACTTGAAGGCCGGGAATTCATCATCACGGGTCATTCTGGCGCAGGGAAATCGACGCTGACCGCCTCCTTCAATAAGCGGGGCTGCTCCTTCCTTGCAGATGACATCGCAGCACTGGAGGTTACAGGTACAAGTGCTTGGATTCAACCGGCGTTCCCGAAGCAGAAGCTGTGGCGGGACACAGCTATCCGAATATTCGGCGGTATTGAGACGCTGGAGCGCATCCCCGGCATACGGGATAAGTACCATGTGCCGATGACCGGGCCGTTCATCACGGAGAGCAGGAGACTGCGTGCGCTGTTCGAGCTGTCTGTCCATGATAAGGATGAGGTGGAGCTCGAGGAGGTTGCAGGGGCGCCTAAGCTGGCTCTCATTATGCATCATACGTTCCGCTTCGAGATGGTCGAGGCGCTCGGTATTCAGGCCGAGCACTTCAAGAAGTGTGCGAGCATCTCGACTGGCATACGTGTGTTCAGGCTGAAGCGTCCGCGCACAGGGTTTACGGTGGACCAGCAGATGGCAGCGATCAACCGTGTCATGGAGCAGTTCGAGTCATAGTTAAACGGCAATGAGGCTGACCGACGCAGATGTTCATCTGCTTCAGTCAGCCTCTGCTTATGTGTAGGGATGCCTATCATATCGCTGTCGATGTATTCGATTCATGCTCCCGGCCGATGCGTACATCGTCCTTCGCAAGCTCCATAAGGAGGCCGTCTTGAATACGGAATATACGATCACAGATATCGATTACCGACATGCGGTGAGTAATGGCAATGCACGTCTTATGTGGAGACATACGCTTAATGCTGTGCAGCACGTCCCACTCCGTATCCAGGTCAAGCGCAGAGGTCGCTTCGTCGAGCAATAAGATGGGGGCCTCACGCACTAATGCGCGTGCGATGGCGATTCGCTGCGCTTGTCCCTCGGATAAGCCGGCACCACTCTCACCAACGACGGTCTGAAGACCGTCTGGCAGCTTCTCGATGAAGTCCCAAGCGCAGGCGCTGCGTGCAGCTACAACGATCTGCTCCTCCGTAGCACTAGGATGGCCAATACGAATATTGTCCGCAATGGTGCCGGAGAATAGCGTGTTGCCTTGGGGGACATAGGAGAAGCAGCTTCGTGTGTCCGAGGTGATCGGCGTCTTGTTCCCATTGGCCTCCACAATGGCCATCTGTCCCGACTTCGGAGCCAGCAGTGCGAGCATTAAGCGGAGCAAGGTCGTCTTGCCTTCACCGGAGCTGCCAATGATGGCGATCGTCTCCCCAGGCTTCACGGTCAGGTCGATGTCTGTCAGTATCGGCTTCTGTTCATCATAGGCGTAGCTTACACGCTCGAATGTGAGTGCAGGGAGTTGATCGATGCCGCTGAACGAATTGCCGCTCTTCTCGGCCTCAAGCTCCAGCTGCTCGAACTCGATGAGACGTTCAGCCGATGTGATCGTCGTGATGACATGCGGAAGCGAGCGTGCGAGACCTTCCATCGGACCTTGAATTTGCCCGACGAGCTGCAGGAATGCGGTGAACGTACCGAATGTGGTTGTGCCTGTCGACAGCTTGAAGGCGCCGAAGACGAAGGCGAGGAAGAAGCCGATTCGGTAGCCGATCCCGATGATAAGATTCGTTGTCATGTTGAACAGGTTGCGCTTGGCGACCCAGAATAGCTTAAGCCTCTGCGCTTCCTTCACCTGCTGCATGCTATAACGCTCATACTCGAACGTCTTCACCGTCATCAAGTGACGCACATTCTCCAGCAGTACCGAGCGATAGCCGCTCTCCGCCTTCTGGATCTGGTGCTGCATCTTCTTCAGTCTACGACCGATGAACCAGCTGAGCGCAATGGATACGGGTCCAAGGAAGAAGGCATAGAGAGCGAGCGAAGGATCGTAATACCACAGGGTTAGGAATGCGGTCACCAGCTGTACAGCAAGCGAAATGATCATCGGGAGCGTGCTGACCCATCCGTCCACGACATTCGTTACATCGCTCGTTAGCCGAGTCTGGATGTCCCCGTTGTGATACTTGTTCAGCGTGAACCATTCGATGCGATATAGCCGTTCCATGAACGACTTCTGCAGCTCGTGGGTCATCGTTTCCTTCAGCATACCGCCCTTATACGATAAATACGCCCCCAGACTAAGCTGCATAATGAGAAGGATGGCGAAAATGAGCACATAGAGCATGGCGGCCTTGAAGCTTTGAGCGACAGATAAGTCGATCATCTGCTTCGTGACGGCTGCGGTTGCGACATGGCTCACAGCCAATATGACTTGTATCGTAGTTAGTAGCAGCAGCGCCTTCCAGTTGTGACCGATGCGTCGCAGCAGCCAGCGATAGACGTGCCAATTAGACAATCGTTGCAAGTGCTGCAAGGGTCATACCTCCAACAGCCGCACTACTTCAACGAGATGGACGCTTCCTTCTCCAGGTAGGCAGCCATAGCCTGAAGGAGAGGGGCGCGCAAATCATTCGTCTTCAGTGCAAAGTCAAGTGTAGTCAGAATGTAGCCTAGACGCTCGCCGACATCATAGCGAGTGCCCTCGAAGTTATAAGCGAAGACGGACTCCGCTTCATTCAGCTTCTGGATCGCATCGGTCAGCTGAATCTCACCGCCTGCACCGATCTCTTGCCTCTCTAGATAATCGAAGATTTGCGGCGTAAATACGTAACGACCCATAATTGCAAGATTCGATGGCGCTGTACCGAGAGCAGGCTTCTCCACGAACTGCTTCACCTTGTACAGTCTGCCATTCTGCTCGGATGGATCGATGATGCCGTATCGGTTCGTCTCCTCATCGGCAACCTGCTGAACACCAATGACAGAGCGCTCTGTCGTCTCGTACTCATTAATCAACTGGCGCAAGCAAGGCACCGGACCGGTCACGATATCGTCGCCAAGCAGTACGCCGAACGGCTCATTGCCGATGAAGCGTCTTGCGCACCATACCGCGTGACCGAGACCCTTCGGCTCCTTCTGGCGAATGTAGTGGATATCAACGTTGGCGGAGCGCAGAACCTCCTCCAACAGCTTCAGCTTGCCGGATTCGAGCAGTCGTTCTTCGAGCTCGAAGGAGTTATCGAAGTGATCCTCGATCGCGCGCTTGCCCTTGCCTGTCACGATAATAATATCTTCAATGCCAGCTTCGATGGCCTCTTCCACAATATATTGAATGGTCGGTTTGTTTATGATCGGCAGCATTTCCTTCGGCATCGCCTTCGTAGCAGGCAGGAAGCGTGTTCCGAGGCCGGCGGCTGGAATAATTGCTTTTTTAACTTTTTTCATTTGGCTCCAGTCTCCTTATGATATAGATTCGTGTTCTTATTGGATAGAGACAAGGTTAATTTTGTTCAGCTGCAATAAGAAGGCGATCGTCTGCTCCGCGCAGGTAGCCTGATCGACCTCGTACTGCTCCATAAGCTTCTCGACGAGCTGCTCCAGCGTCAACGGCTGCTCCAGCAGCTGCCAGATGTCAGCGCTAACACGGCCGAGCGTATAATATTTACCGGTTTCAACGTGGAACATACCGATTTCACCGTCGAGGTCGGAGGTGAGGACTTCACCGTTGCGGGCAATTAGGCTGTGTAGCTCAATCGTTTTTTCCATACTCGTTCCCATCCCATCTAGATTTTCATTTTGTCAATAAAAAAAGAAATCTCAAATTTACTATGAAATTTGGGATTCCTTTTTTTATTGAATCTTACGAGAACGAGTAATACGTCGAATCCCCATCTACGTACGAAGCATCGATGTTAGGCGTGATGGATGAACCGTATTCCGTTTTAGCCAGCTCGAGGTCTTTAATTTCCGGAGCTTCCCATACTTTTTTAGTCATTGTATTCACCTCCTTGGTTGTAAAAATAGAGACTCGTTCTCCAACGTGTAGGGTGTCAAGCAGTTTGGAGGAATTAGGAGAAGGAGAAGAAGACATGCCCTTTGCCATCGGAACGAGTTGCGTCAACATGCTTGCTGATTGGGTGACCGTGTGCTGTGTCAAGAACGCTCAGCTCGTTGAGCTCTGGAGTAACCCATGCTTTTTTGCTCATACTGTACACCTCCTGGTACGGCTTAGAGAGCCAATTAACGGTTCTAATGGCTCATACTGTCTCGTAACGAGAGTAATGCTATCGCAAAAAGAATTGAAACGCAAGATGGCATGAGGCTAAAAGACTAAAAATAAAAAAATTTAAGGATAATTGTTTTACGTGGTTTTTACAAAACAAAAGGGAAAATTTTCTAGGTACTTTGAACTATCTTAACAGTATCACGTATTTGTTAGGAAAAGTCTAAAGTTTTAGTAAAGTGGTAGGAACAGTAGAATGCGCTTACAACGCCGGAAAGCTTGATTCTACAAGGCTTTCGTGACCTCATGCATGACTTTATGCACGGTTGACGGGCCCAATTATTAAGCATATTTTATTATTATTATCGCTAAAGTTGTAGTAGCATACTTAGTGTGATTGTTGAAATATGGAAGAGGGGAAACAAGCATGCATAGATCAAATTTACTAGCGTTTGCTAACCTGTGGCAGCTGTTCATCGATGTAGGGGTGCTGGTAGCTTCGTTTGTCGCTGCTTACGGAGTGACGCAGAGCTTCACATTCTTATACGACTTCGACCGTTATGTGTGGATTCTGATTGTGTTCGTGCCGACCTGGGTGTTCACGATGAATGTGCAGCGCATGTATAACAGCACCACCTTCACGTATCCGGATCGTCTTGTACGCAGCACGTTGTTCGCATCGCTAATCTCTTGTCTGATCCTTACATCACTTATCTTCTTCATCAAGGAAACGTATGTGAGCCGGATGCTCATCGGTACATACGTAGGACTTGCCTCCTTCTTGCTCTTGACCGCACGCTTTGTGTATATCTTCCTCGTGATGAAGCTCAATGCGAAGAGTGGCACCAAGGTCGTTATCGTAGGTACTCCACAGCTGGCCAAGCGCTTCCGCGCCTATATTGCGAAGACGAACGTGAAGATTCATATACTCGGTCACATTCAGATCTATCCCGATAAGAAGCTTAAGAAAAACTATCACCTTGGTTACTTGTCCGAGCTCGAAGACTTGCTTAAGAACAACGTAGTTGACGAAGTGATATTCGCGCTTCCGCGAACGTATGTCAATCGGATTGAGCCGTACATCCTGCAATGTGAAGAAATGGGAATTACGGTGCGTATGATCCTCGATCTATATAATCTGCGCTTCTCCAAGATACACCAGTCGAGCATTGGCACATTCCCGATGCTGACCTTTCACTCCGTGACAATCAACAGGTTTAACTTAATGCTCAAGCGCATCATAGACGTAATCGGTGCGATTGTCGGCTTGTTCCTTACCGCACTTCTGTGTATGGTGATCGTTCCAGCGATTATGCTTGAATCGAAGGGGCCGGCCGTATTTACGCAGAATCGGGTTGGCCTGAACGGACGAACGTTCAAGATCTACAAGTTCCGTTCGATGTATATCGACGCCGAGGAACGGAAGCAGAAGCTCATGGCTCAGAACCAGGTGAATGGCGGCTTCATGTTCAAGATGAAGGATGACCCACGTATTACGAGAGTAGGTAAGTTTTTACGGAAGACCAGTCTTGATGAATTCCCACAGTTCTTGAATGTGCTGCGCGGGGAGATGAGTCTTGTCGGTACACGTCCACCTACGCTGGATGAAGTAAGCAGGTACGAGACGTACCACCGCAGACGACTCAGCTTTAAGCCGGGACTAACCGGGATGTGGCAGGTGAACGGCCGAAGCGACATTACCGACTTCGAAGAGGTAGTTCGCTTAGATACGAGCTACATTGATCAGTGGTCGTTATGGCTGGATGTTAAGATTATATTGAAGACTGTCAAAAGCGTGCTCACACCTCGCAGCGGTGCGATGTAATTGCGGAAAGGAAGGAAGCTAGTCATGTTCTTAAAAAGAAACGAAGATGCACGCAAAAGTAGGCGCAAGCCTAGTAGCTCATTGATAGAGCCGATGAGAATATCGTGTCTGGTGATTAGCGTGATCGGGAGCTCCATGCTGCTCAGCTCTTGCTCCGTATTCGATCTCGAAGCGGCGCCTGCTGCAACAGAGAAGCAAGCCGATGCGAAGAAGACAGCTCCGAAGGTCGTGAAGGAGTTCAAGGTCGTGGAGAAGGGCAGCGTATCGGCGACATTGCTTGCTAACGGACAGATCGTGCCATCGAGAACGGTAAGCATGTACTTTACGAACGTGTCAGGGCCGTTGTCCCAGCTTAACTATAATGTGAATGATCAGGTGAAGAAGGGTGACTTCTTCGCTGAGATATTGCCGACGGAGATCGAGAGCCGTATTGCGCTGCAACAGCTCGTCGTGGAGAAGGGGAAGCTGCGACTGGAGCAACTGGACGATCCTTCTCAGCTGGAGGAGCTGAAGAAGAGTATTGAGCTGGCAGAGCTGGAGCTTGTCTTCCTGAAGGAGCAGCAGACGCTGCAGCCTGAGAAGAATGAAGCTGCTATCCAGAAGGCGCAGTTAGCCATCGAGCAATTCCAGATTCAGATGAATGAGACGAAGCGGTCGAAGGAGCAGTCGAAGGAGCAGCAACAGGCGACGATCGATAAGCTGAACATCCGACTCACTCAGATCGACAACGATATCAAGGCAGCGAAGGCGAATATGGAAGCAGAGCAGCTGAATCATGATAAGCTCGTCGGCGTCTGGTGCAATCAGGAATGCGACAAGCGGATTGTCGAGATCGAGAATCATCAGCTGGTGCTGCAGGTGTACGAGGGCTCTAGGTTCTACATTCCGGAAAGCAACGCAAGATTAATTAAGGATTCGAAGCTGAAGCTGCAGCAGCATAAGCTGAGCATCAGCAATCTGGAGAAGAACAGACTGACAGCTGAGCTGGATCTGGAGCTGGCGTTGAACGCTCAGAAGCAGTCGAATGAAAGCTTCGCTCAAGTCGAGAGCATCCAGAAGTCGATCGATTCAGCGCAGTTGTCTCTAGTCGATATTGGGCGTACGAATGTCGAGCGGGTGGGCAGCCTGCAGCAAGATATTCAGCTGAAGCAAGCAAGGCTCGAGCAGTTGAAGCTACAGCTGGAGACGACTAAGCGCACGCTGGCAGGCACCAAGCGACAAGCCGAGCTGGATCAACAGACAGCTGAGCTGACGCTAGGACAGCTGCAGCAGAACTTGTCCAACAGTAAGCTGTACTCGCCTGCTGACGGTATTGTGTCGTATCTCGATAACAAGTCGGTAACCGATATCGTATCGAGCGGTCAGCTGCTTGCGCGTGTGGCCGACCCGAACAGTCTGGTGTTCCAGATGACGGCGAAGGACGCGAAGTATATGAAGGATTTCAGGACAGGTACCGTAACGGTTGGCACGGTGAAGTATGAAGTCGAACTGTACACACCACAGCCGGGAGATTCACTGGATGCAGGCAGCAATGATACAGGCGCGAACGGCCTCGGGACGATCACGGTTAAGTTCAAGAAGGACTCGCCGGAGCTGAAGTTCGGAGAGATTATTCAGGTGCAGCTTAGCGTGACGAAGGACGATGTGCTGCTCGTATCGAAGACGGATGTGCGCGTAGAGAATGGTAAGATTCTGGTCGACGTGCTGAAGAATGAAGAGACGGTAACCGTTGAGGTTGAACGGGGCATTGAGACTGATACACATGTCGAGGTTGTCGCTGGCTTAAGCCAAGGTGACAAGGTGATTCGAAGATAAAGCTCAAGGAGAGAATATAGAATGGACTTGCAGCGTCTATTGAACGCGATTATGAAGAAAAGCTGGCTGATCGTGCTGTGTGCCATCGTCGGAGGAAGCCTCGCTACATATGTCAGTCTGTTCATGACCAAGCCGATGTATCAGACGAGTACGACATTATATATCTTGAACAGAAGCAGCTCCGTGCTGTCTGGCAACTCGATCAATCTGTCCGATATTGCGCTTAGCCGTCAGCTGATCAGCGACTTCGGTAACATTATTCAGACTCGCAAGGTGCTGGAGCCAGCACTGGCCGAGCTGAACGATCCGGAGCTTACAGTTGGTGCGATCGCAAGCGCAACGTCGGTTCATCTCATGAAGGAATCGAACGTCGTCTCCATTATCGTCACGTGGCCGGAGCCAGAGCAGGCTGCGCGCATTGCGAATGCGGTGAGCCGTTCGTTTACGAGTGAAATCTCGAAGCTGATGGGACAGAATTCGATCGGAACGCTTGATCAAGCCCTCGTGCCCGAGCGTCCGTTGCCTTCGAAGCGCTCTGTGTTGCTGGTCGTCGGGGTGATGGCTGGAGCGATCATCGCAGTTGGTCTGATCTACGTACGCGCCTTGTTCGACAATACGATCTACTCGGCTGCTGATATTGAACGAGGCACTGATCTGAAGGTGATGGGAATTATACCGGAACACAATATTAGTTGAGGAGAATCGTGCGTATGCAGAGTAAGACGTTCAACGTATATAACCAGGAAAGCCAGGCCGTACAAGACGCTTATGCGATGCTGACGGCTAACATTCACCTCAGTGGCAATGAGCGACGGTACAAGACGCTAGCTATGACGAGCTGCAAGCCGAAGGCAGGCAAGACGTCCATCGCGATCAGTCTCGCTATTACGATGGCAGGCTCCGGCTGGAAGGTGCTGCTCGTAGACGGAGACATGCGTAAGCCAAGTGCGGGTAAGCGTCTGGGCGACGACTCCCTGCTAGGGTTATCCGATTATTTGACAGGGCAGTCGCAGCTGGAGGAAGTGCTGTGCAAGACGAATATTCCTAACCTTACCTATATATATAGTGGAGTCAGCGGACACAATCCGATCGGTCTTCTATGCACGGCGCACTTCGAAGAGATGATGCATATCACACGAGAGCAGTACGACTTCGTTATATTCGATACACCAGCATTGTCGACAGTCGTCGATGCCTCCCTGGTCGCATCCAAGGTCGACGCTACGTTACTTGTTGTGGAAATTGGCCGAACCTCGATCGATTCGATCAAGCCGGCAAAGGAGCAGCTGGAGAAGGTCAATGCCAACATTCTCGGTGTGGTACTGAATAAGGTGAAGAAGAACGAGTATCGGAAGCATTTCGGGGCATATGATTATTTTAGGGATAGTGGGAAGTTTGTGAGGAAGAGTCGTTCCCTTTCGGGTGCAAGTAAATAGAAATGGAATAATGCGCAGCAGGTTGATTTTGTCAGGAATGAGGACTTGGCTATGCACAACGCTTTTAATAACAGGAGCATCGGGATTCCTATAAGTATTTTGACGCTCATCGTTTTTTTAACCCCTATGTCCACTCAAGTCACAGGGGTTTCCTTATTGAAATTGATTGAGGATGGCGCGTATTTTTTAATGTTTCTTTACTCCGCTTATACGCTGAAAAGAAACAATGATATCATTCATATTCCGAAGACGGTTATGCTCCTGCTGTTTTTCCTGCTTGGCTATGCCGTTCTAGGATATTATTACAGCGGTATTGGTGTCGTGATCTTGCAGTTTAGAGAGTTCAAATATTTATTACTACTCGTAATTTTAATCCCGTTTACGAAGCGTGAAGACTTTAAGTACGTATGGCCCATTCTTAACGTAGTCGCTATCGTGTGTATTCCTGTTTCCATTGTACAGTGGTTTATATTTCAATCCTCTGGTGATTTCATTACGGGTATTATGGGAGAGCGTCAGAGCGGGACCATGTCACTGTTCCTCATGATCGTCTTTTTCTCGGAATTTACGAGAAGATTGGTTGGAGGTCAACGGGTACTCGGACTGTACTTTTTGTATTTGGTTCCGACTGCTCTTAATGAATCTAAGATTACGCTGTTTTTGCTTCCTGTATTGATTGTCCTATCGCTGATCATGAGTAAAAAATTTAAGTTGAAGTATATGCTTGTCGTAGGGATTTTCTTGGCCTTGTTTTTCACCGGTTACTCGATGATGTTTGATGCTACCGGTTATAAGAAGGGCTTCGACGAAATGTTCTCTTACGAGGGGCTTAAGGAATATATGCTCGAGGACGGCGAAGGATGGGGGAAGGATGCAGGGCGATTGACTAAGCTACTGATGGCCTTCGATCTTATTGAAGATAGTCCGTATTTCGGATACGGTCTAGGCGCTTCGTATGGAGGGGCAACCTCTGGCTTAGCCGGCTACATATTCGCTACTAATAATAGCGGTGTGAAGCTAGGTGGGACGAGACAACAGGTCGTACTCAGTCTTATTGACACAGGCATCATAGGTGCAAGCTTTGCTGTGCTGCTGCTTCTTGTTGTTTTCATGAAGGTCGTTGCCGTTCGTAAGATGTCTCTAGAGAAGATCATTGCCGTGCACACTTCTTTTATTATTTTGATTACATTTTTATATCAGCAAATCTTTTATTCCTACCAGCTAATGTTCATGTTGATCATGTTTACGGTTCTATGCTTGAGGACTAAGGAGCATGAACGTTCAGGCTCTAATGCCACCCTAATTCGAACCGGTTCTCATTCCTATCGGGAATCTATGTAATAGGAGCTGACAAGATGGTCCCAGCGGTATCGGTAATTGTACCCGTATATAACGTCGAGAAGTATTTGTCCCGCTGTGCGGAGTCTCTCATGAATCAAACTCTGCGGAATATTGAAATTATTATGGTGAACGATGGTTCCACGGATCAGAGCGGTCAGCTTGCGGATCAGTATGCGGAGATGGATTCGCGTATTAAGGTAGTTCATAAGTTGAACGGTGGTCTGTCTAGTGCCCGTAATGCCGGGTTGGAAGCTGCTACAGGAGAGTATGTTGGCTTTGTGGATTCAGACGACTGGGTAGAACTGAATATGTATGAGCATCTCTATCAAGCTGCCATTGAGCATGATGCAGAGGCTTCCTTATCCGGAGGCTTTCTTAAGATTACAGAAGATGGACAAATCAGTAAGCGATTATCGCCTTTAGGAAGAGCTAGTTATGATGCTGAGCAGTTGATCGATGAAGTGCTCATTCCAATGGTTGGAGCAACCGCTGATGCGAACAATGATATAAGTATGCAGATGGGAGTTACGCTGAACATATACAAGAGGAAGCTGCTGCAGGAGTATGGAGTTAGGTTCGTCTCTGAGAGACAATACATATCCGAGGACATTGTTTTTAACTTGGATGTATTTACGAAAGTTAAACGAGCCAGTGCGGTTCCGGTTCCCATGTACTACTATTGGCTGAATGTGCAGTCCCTAACACAATCGTTCAAGCCAGATCGTTTTGAGAAGGAATGTATGTTGTTCGAGCATCTGACACACAAGCTGAAGGAACTCGGTCTGTATGACCTTGCGATTCAGCGATTGCGGCGCACCTATATCGGAAGAGCTCGTGTATGCATTGTGAAGGAAGCTAGGGATCATGTAGGCGCAAGCGTGTTCCAGAGGTTAAAGAATATTAGACGAATAACGGGAGAGCCGTTATTAGTCGATACTTTGAACCAATACCCCATTGCCAAGCTTAACATCAAGCTGCAGTTAATGACGTACGGAATGAAGTATCGCTTAAGCTTGATCTTGTTCCTCGTTTCGATTTTTCGAAAACGTGTATAAGGTAGTTAGGGACGGGGAGATGTATGAAATATGCCGTATGCATGCTAGCGCACACCAAACCTGAGTTGGTTGAACGAATTGTTAACAAGATTGCACAACCCAATGTTGAAGTCTTTATTCATCTGGATGCTAAGTGTCGTATAGATGAGTATTCCCATATCTCCAATGCCTTGTTCATACCGAATCGGGTGAAGGTGTACTGGGGCGGGCGCTCGATGATAGTAGCCATGCATCGCTTAATGCAATATGTAGTGAACTCGACCACTTGTAATTACCTGCTCTTTATAAGCGGAGAAGATTATCCGTTGGTACGTCCCGATCATTACGACTTATATATTGACCCTTCAAGGAATTACGTAGAATATGCCATGCTACCTCGGATGGATTGGCATATGGGGGGCATGAAGCGTTTGCGATACTATTATTGGTTGAATTCTCCATCGTCTTTTTTATCCAGAGCGAGCGTTAAGCTTCAGAAGATGATAGGTTTATCTCGCAATCTACACCAGTCCTTTGCACCTTACGGCGGTAGTCAATGGATGAACATGAATCGCGAGGCAGCACAGTACTGCTTGAACAACTGGGATACGTACTATCGTTATTTTCAATATAGCTCGATCCCGGATGAACTCATCTTTCAAACGATATTGATGAATTCACCTTTGCGGGAATCAGTATCTAATCATAATTTAAGATATATTTATTTTGAAAATAACAATCGCAATCCGAGCTACCTGAACGAATCGAATTACAGCGCCATAGCGCAGTCAAATGCACTATTTTGCAGAAAAATAAAAGATGTGGGGACGTTCGAACGTATGGATATAGCCTTCGCAGCCTTCGAGAATATTAAAGCGTAAGAGAGGAAGCTTATGATGAGAATTGCTGTTGCTGGAACAGGATATGTCGGTCTCGTTACTGCTGTATGCATGGCGGATAAGGGACATGAAGTGGTATGTGTGGATGTGGATGAGAACAAGGTGAGCTTGCTGAGCTCAGGTATTTCACCTATATATGAAAAAGATTTAGAAGAAATGATGGCCAAAAACAAGGACCGTCTAACGTATACGACAGATTACCGGAATGCCTATGTAAATGCGCAAGCAATCTTCATCGGTGTAGGAACGCCTGAGAAATCAGATGGGTCCGCGAACCTTACTTATGTCTATAAGGTAGCCAGACAAATCGCTGAGTCACTCGTGAATGATTGTGTCGTCGTACTGAAGTCAACTGTACCCGTTGGAACGAATGATAAGGTTGAGAAAATCATGAATGATTGTAAAGTAGCTGACATTGCGATTCATGTCGTATCGAACCCTGAATTTCTTGCGCAAGGTACAGCTGTTCGCGATACACTTCATCCTAGTCGAATTATTATTGGAGTGGAGCATACAGCCGCCGAAAGTATGATGCGGGAAATATACAGCGGCTACGATGCTCCGATTCTGGTTACTGACCGCAGAAGCGCTGAGATGATCAAGTATGCGTCGAACGATTTCCTGGCTCTCAAAATTTCATATATTAACGAAATTGCGAACCTGTGCGAAATTGTAGGGGCGAATGTGGATGATGTAGCTCAAGGAATGGGACTTGATTCACGAATTGGCAACAAATTTCTTAATGCGGGTATCGGTTATGGCGGGAGCTGTTTCCCGAAGGATACGAAAGCACTGCACTGGCTAGCTAGTATGAACGATTACGAGCTGAAAACGATAAAAGCAGCTATTGAAGTGAATGAACAGCAAAAGCTGAAGCTGATCAAAAAGTCGAGAAAATATTACGACAGCTTCGAGGGATTGACAGTTGCGGTTCTAGGATTAACCTTTAAGCCAGGTACCGATGATCTGAGAGAGGCGCCGTCGCTTGTGAATATACCGATTTTGCTCGAAGATGGAGCTAAGGTGAAGGCGTTCGATCCTGTAGGAGTCCCGAACTTCAAGAGGGTGATGGAGCATAGCGCGGCCGAATACGCGAATCGAATTGAATATTGTGAGTCGGTTGAGCAGACGCTGCAGGATGCGGACATTTGCTTCATTTTTACGGAATGGGATGAGATTAAGAGCTTTGAATTTGAACGGTTCGGTTCGTTAATGAGAACGCCGATTGTGCTAGATGGTCGCAACTGTTATGCACGTAAGTCGAATGAAAGCATTACATATGAAAGTATCGGAAAATAGGAAGGGGTACCGACGATGAATAAGCTTGTCAGTGTCATCATCCCTACCTACAAAGGTGCCGGTAAGCTGGCTAGAGCGATTGATAGTGTATTGGATCAAACCTATATGAGCATTGAAATTATCGTGGTAGATGACAATGACCCGTCTTCCCAACCGAGAATGGAAACGATGAAGGTGATGGAGAACTATCGTCTTCCCAATATTCATTACTTAAAGCATGAGCACAATAAAAATGGATCTGCCGCTAGAAATACGGGTATTGCTCAGGCAAAAGGAGAGTATATCAGCTTTCTTGATGACGACGATTTCCTGTTTCCTGATCGGATCGAGAAGAGTGTCGATCGACTTCTAGCTAATTCAGCTTACGATGCAGTTTATTGTGGGGTCATTAAGACGAATAGTGAACGTATACGAAGTATTATACATGCACGCAAGCCGATCACTCAGAAGGACATTCTGTTGAATGAGATGGCCATCGGAACAGGCAGCAATATTTTTCTTACAAAGCGAGTTCTGGATGAAATTGGGGGCTTCGATGAGAGCTTTATTCGGAACCAAGATCTGGAGTTCATGATTCGGGTGCTTGGGAAGTTCCAGATGATCCATCTGGACGAACTGCTGATTGTCAAGGCGACCAATGGAAACGTCAACGTACCGGACTATCTGAAGCTGAAGGCGGTAAAGGATAAGTTCATCGCAACGTTCGAGACGGTTATTCATCAACTCAGCGAGAGCGAGAAGAAGCAATTTTATCGCAATCATTACAGCGTGATGCTAGAGTCGGCCATCGTGTCAAGAGTAAGTGCACATATTGATGAGGTCGTAACAGCGATGGAGCCGTATCGGCGTCTTGTACGCAAGGAAAAGCTGCTGATCTTCATGGTGCGTATCAGATTTTATAGAAGTAAGCCTTATCAGATGTTAAGTAAGTCTATCTCTTGGATCAAGAAGCTGAAGCCAAGTGAAATCCGTAGCGTCATTAGCAATGACAAGTGGACATTCATTATGGGAAAGCTGGGTTAAGGCTAGGCCTGCAGTGAAGGGTGAATGCAATGAGCAGAGAAAGTAAACTTGTTAAGAATACGTTAATATACATAATCGGCAATATTACCTCGAAAATTTTAGCCTTCTTTATGTTGCCGGTCTATACGTTTTATATTAGCCAATCTGACCTTGGGTTGTTTGATATTATTTATAATGTTGCTTTAATAGCGGTTCCGATTTTAACGTTATGCAGTCATGCATCCATTTTTCGTTTTGCGGTTGATGAGTCGGAGCAGAATGCGATCAATAAGGTGATATCGAATGGTGTATTTATCGTTTTTACAGGAATAGGATTATCCATTGTTCCCTATATGATCAGCCTTTTCTTTTACCGTGATGATAGTGGTGTGTACATATTAGGTTTGATCATAATTATGGCGTTAGGTACAATTTGGCAGCAGATAGCAAGAGCACTACACAAAAATATGGTGTTTGCGGTTTCAGGTGTCATTCTAACGATCGCCATATTTTTTAGCTGTATGATATTGATCCTTTTTTTTCAGTTAGGCTTGGAAGCCTTGATTTTCTCTTATATTTTTGCATATCTTACTGTTTTTATTTATATCGAATGGAGAGTAAGAGTCTTCAAGAGGTTGATGCTTCATTATATAGAGAGAAGTGTCTTGAAAAAGCTGCTTACATATTCCTTACCTTTATTACCAGGAGAAATCAGCTGGTGGCTGATGTCAGGGGTCAATCGGATTATCATTGCATTGTTCATTGGCGCAGCAGCAAATGGTGTGTTTTTCGTTGCTTCGAGATTCCCTAATCTCCTTACCATGATTAATGGAGTGTTCAATCTGGCTTGGACCGAAAGCTCGATACAGGAATACAATGCAGAGGACAAAAATGAATATTATACTAAAATGTTTAACCTGTTTATGCGACTTCAGATATCTATCTTTCTGTTGGCTCTTCCAACTCTAAAATATTTAATGATCGTTACGGTTGAACAGTCCTATCATGATGCATGGGTGTACATTCCTCCACTGTTATTAGGTACTGTGTTCGGCTCATTTTCAAATTTCTATAGCACAGGCTACTTAGGCTCCAAAAAAACGATGGGGGCCTTTATTACGGTAATGGCAGCATCTATTGTTAATGTTTCATTAGTATTACTGCTCATACCAAGTATTGGATTACATGCTGCAGGTATCTCAAATTGTGTGGCTCTAATTTTTCTGTGGATCTTCCGTGTATTTCATACCAGAACATATTTTACAATTCGTTTGGATTATAAGTTGATGTTCTTTTTAGGTATAATGATAATCTTTTTTATGTGGGGGCATTATCAGAACCGGATCTGGATAGATGTTCTTTTACTTTCATCAGCACTTCTCATTAGTTTCATCATAAATAAGGAATTACTAGCGGCATTATATCAAAAGGTCCTACAAAAATACAAAAAATTCAAACGAAGTAGAAGTAAAGGTGAATCAAAAGGCTAACCATGTGATAGGCAGGTGACGTATGAAGGTATTGATGGTCGGTAATTCAAAACGTGTAAAGGGCGGAATAAATTCTGTCATGAATTCCCTGCTACAGGGTCTTCCACTTTGTAAGTCCAATGTGAAAGTAACTCGATTTGCTTCATATACAGACCAAGTGCCCCCAGTTATTAGGCCTTTTTATTCGATTATGAAGCTTCTGGTGTTCTTAATTAAGGTAATTCCATATCAAATTGTACATATGCACTCTGCTGCAAACGGAAGCTTTTATCGCAAAACATTGTATACGTATTTCAGTAAGTGGTGGGGAAAGAAAGTTATTTTTCATATTCATGGGTCAAGCTTTGAGGCATTCCAGAGAAAAAATTCCTTTACGAAGTGGATCGTAAGAAAAACGCTTGATCGTGCGGATGCAGTCGTTGTCCTTTCTGAGCAAATGAAAATGCTAGTTCATCGATTTAGTAACAATCCATCTGTACATGTGCTTCCTAATCCAATTGAAATCCCTGATGAGCAAGACTTGCTAAAGCCCAAGGATTATTCCGATAAAGTAAACTTGTTGTTTCTGGGTGAGATCGGGCCACGAAAAGGAATATATGATTTGGTGCAGGCGCTTGCTAGTGTACCACAACCATATCGCAATCAATTGCAACTTCATGTGTGTGGGAACAACGAGATTGAGAAGCTGAAATCAAGAGTGCAGGAGTTAGGGCTAGAAGATTGCTGCACGGTGCGCGGGTGGATTGATGGTGAGAAGAAAAAGTATTTTTTACGTGTAGCTGATATTTATATATTGCCTTCCTATGCTGAAGGGCTTCCCATTTCTATTCTTGAAGCTATGGCCTATTCTTTGCCTATCATTAGCACTAATGTTGGTGGCATCCCCGAAATTGTTCGTCCTGAACAAAATGGTATTCTTGTTGAACCAGGGGCAATTTCCGACATAACATCAGCTATATTGCAACTTATAACGGATTCTGAGCTTCGAGATGAGTTCGGTAAACAAAGTAGAGAAATCGTAGATAAACACGAGTTAAAGGCGGTTGTTAAGCAACTTAATCAGCTGTACATTTCAATGGTTGATGCGAGATAACATTTATGGAAGGGTGTATGGAGTAATGAAAATAGCACTGGCTTGCTCGGTTGGTGGTCATCTCACACAAATCAGACAAATGGAGAAGCTTTATAAAAACTACGAGTATTTCTTTATTACAGAAGATACTTTAATGACTAGAGAATTGTTGAAGAAGGAGCAAGGCTACTTATTACATTTGATAAACCGAAAAAAATGGAACTTTGTTCTTCTTTTTATCATTAATTTTATTAAAACCTTAAACATATTGACGAAAGAAAAGCCGGATGTTGTTATTTGTACAGGAGCATTAAGCTCTGTGCCTACATGCTTTTTAAGCAAGATCATGGGGATTAAATTGATTTATATTGAAAGCTTTGCGAAGATGCATAGTCCGACCTTGACGGGTAGATTCGTATACAAAATTGCGGATTTATTTATTGTGCAATGGGAAGGCATGAAGAAGTTTTATCCTAAAGCTATTTATGGGGGGAGCATCTATTGATACTGGTTAGTTTAGGGACACAAGACTTCCCCTTTAATAGATTATTAGAAGAGATTGATCGATTAATTGATAGGGGATTTATTCAGGAGGATGTCTTTGCTCAAGTTGGCTACTCCCAGTATGAGGCTAAGCATTATCGGACACAGAAATTTACCGACTTTAATCAGTTTGATGAATTACTCGATCAATGCAGCATTCTCATTACTCATGGCGGAACGGGTACAATCGTTAGCGCTCTGAAGAAGGGGAAGAAAATAATTGCAGTGCCTCGTCTCAAAAAGCATAATGAGCATGTGGATGATCACCAAACTGAAATCATTGAGCTGTTTTCGAAGCAAAATCTTATTATTGGATTAAACGAAGTTGCGGAGTTAGAACAAGCTTTGCAAAAGATCCATTCAATGGAGTTTAACACGTTTGTAAGTGGTAATGAGACAATTATTCAGATCATTGATGATTTTATTAAAGAGATATAGAATGAAGAGGTGATAACTTCCAGTGCTAAAAATTTAACTGGTAATTTAAAGGAGGCAAACGAATGCTTCGAAAATGGATATCCGTCTTCGTTTTCCTCTTCGCATGTTCGACATGGCCGGTAGCAGAGCAGGTGACAGCTCAAGGGAACGATTATGCAGCCCATACACCGTGGCACTCTACAACGAAAGGAACGCCATTAGATGTCGGTAAGCTTGTGCTGGATGCACCTGCTGGTAAGCATGGCTTCGTTCAAGTGAAGGATGGACATTTTTACTTTCAGAATGGGACCCGTGTGAAGTTCTGGGGGGCGAATCTGGGGCGAGGTGCGAACTTTCCGTCACATCGCGATGCGGACATATTAGCTGATAAGCTGGCGACTCTTGGGTTTAATGCGATACGTATTCACAACATTGATAATGACAGTAAAGGCGCCACGATTATAGATCGAGCACAAAATCACTCTCAGAGCCTCGATGCCGCGGCACTTGATAAGCTCGATTATTTAATCTATGTATTAAAGGCTAAAGGGATCTACGTCGTAATGGACGTCCAGACTTCTCGAAGATACAAAGCCGGGGACCAGGTCGTAGACTATGATCAACTGCCTAGAGGGATGGCCAAGACCGTTGGATATTTCGATGATCGGATTATGGAGCTGGAGAAAGGCTTTGCGGATGCGTTGTTCGGACATGTGAATCCGTATACTAAGCTAGCCTATAAGGATGATCCAGCGCTTGCGCTGGTGGGTATGCTGAACGAGGATTACTTCTTCAAGCCTTGGAAGGATGGGGCCTTGGATGCGAGCTCGAACGCAGAGTATATGGTGCCCAGCTATTATTTGGAACAGCTTGATGCTAAGTTCAATTCGTTTATCCTCAATAAATACGGTACACAAGCGAAGCTTCAAGCGGCATGGTCGGGTTCCGCCAATACTCAGAACCTAATTAAGAACGGTAGCTTTGCGAATGACATCTCTCAAGGCTGGACGATAACGACTGATGAGACGTTAACGACAACCGCCAAGTTGGATAGTGGATCTTCCCCACACGGTAGTACCCATTTGAAGTTTGCCAAAATTCAGCCACAGCCAACAGCGGGAGGGGCTTATTCGGCGCTCAGCTTAAAACAGCACGGTGTTAAGCTGAAGAAGGGCCACACCTACCAATTGGACTTTTATGTGAAGACATCAGAGCCTGGGAAGGGTACATTGAAGGTTCGTTTTGACGGAAGTCACCATTTGGATAAGCACTACGGCTTGGATAAAAACTTTAAATTTACAGAATCTCAAGCTTGGACGGCGTATTCCACTACGTTCGTAGCGTTGGAGGATTCAACTGCTGATCCCAATGCCTCGTTAAGCTTCTATTGCGGCTGGTGCTGGGGAGACTTCGAGTTTGATCATATCCAGTTGAAGGAGATTCAACTGCCGGGTCTATTAGCTGGTGAGTCGCTAGCTAAAGCCAACTTGAAGCGAATCGCCTGGGAGGGTCGCTTTCATTATTCCCCTCAACGCTTTGCCGATACGACGGAGTTCTATTATTCGATCGTTCATTCGTATTTCACTGAGATGAAGGAATACCTACGTGAAGAGGTCGGATTACAAGTACCTATATCGACAAGCAATAATTATACGATGAACGCAGAGATCATGGCTCGAACCGTAGGTGACTTTATGGATGCGCATGTTTACTGGGACCACCCCAAGTTTAGCGCAGAACATAAATGGTCAACGGAGCAGTTCTCGATTACGAACGATTCGATCATAGCTAAGGCTGGGAATATGAAGGACCGGAGATGGTTTAGTCGCTGGGTCGAATATTTAGCCTTGAACCGGGTGGAAGGAATGCCTTTTGTCGTAGGAGAATGGCAGCTTCCTTTTCCGAATGAGTATGAGTTTGAGGCCGCACCTTTGATCTCCGCTTATGCCCAGCTTCAAGATTGGGATGGTTTGTTTATCTTTAATTATTCCGAGACGAACACTTATGAGAACAATGCAGAACGGATCGGATATTGGTTTGATATTATCGGCAATCCTTCTAAGCTTGCACAAATGCCAACCTATGCTCTGTCCTTTCTCAAGGGATACGTGAGGCCGGCTGAGCATAGCGTTACGGTGCAGTATAACAATAATGAAGTGTTTGCGAGCACTGGCGTAAACAGTGATACTCCAACGTACAACATTAAAGACGAGCTGCCTACTGCGTTGCTTTACAAGCATATGATTTCAAAAGCTTTTGGCGCTGAGCGCACGTCGATGTCATCAGATCTCATAGATGAGGAGACAGACGAGGCCTTGTCGCAGGAGAGTGTTCATCGGAGCGATACGGACGAGTTAATATGGGATGCTTCCGTAGAGGGCAATGAAACGTTCCTCATTAATACGCCTAAGAGTCAGTCTATAACCGGCTTTATGACGGGAAGAACATTGCGTACCTCTAATATGGAGGTTCGATTGTCACCTGCACAATATCCGTTCGGTTCTGTAGCACTTCAGCCTTTGGATGACCGTCGTATTCAAGATTCAAGAAGCATGCTGTTAACCTTGATATCTAGACAGTCGAATTCTGAGCAAGAGCAGGAAGCGTCAACAGGTCTGTTCCATTGGGGACAAGGTCCTACCCGCATGCAGCAATTAACAGGCAAGGTAACGATAAGTCTTAAGCTGGCAGATACGGACCAGGTAGAGGTTCGTCAGCTTAATACGGCAGGGACTCGCGAGCTGACACTGCCCGTTAAGATGGATAGGTTGAATCAAACAATTGTCATTGAAATCGAACGTCTAAGCTCGCCGTACCTTCACATTGTTAAATTAAGCAGTTGACATCAAGTCACCTATACCCTCAAAGCTCAGCTCTAATGGAGGCTGTCTCATGAATCACGACCAGCGCATCGTATTGAACCACCTGCTTCATCTGCTGGGCCCAACAACCGAGCAATCTGAAGCGTCACACGCTTCGCAAGCACAATCCATACTAAACTGTGCCATTGTTCAAGGGATCGGGGCGGTTATATTTCCGATTCTGCATCAGCAGCATCGTGATCAGCTTGCGGACCAGCAAGGATGGAGTACGATGAAGGAGCGCTTCTTGAATGCGGCACTTCGCAACAAGCTGTACATGAAGCAGATTCAGGAGCTGCTTTATCGTTTTCAGGAGGCGGGAATACCGGTCATGGTGCTTAAGGGTATCGCCATTGGTCGGCTATACCCGAAGCCGGAATATCGAATGATGAGTGATGTGGATCTCTATGTACAGCCTGAGCATTGGCACAAGTCCATGGAGCTACTGAAGGCTCACGGTTACACACAGACAGAGCCAGATGATTATAACGTTCTTCATATTGAGTTCCAGAAGACGAATGCGATTACGGTTGAGCTGCATCGGAATCTGATTCATACGGACCATCTTGGAGACCGGGATAAGGAAGGCTGGTATGCAGAGGTTTGGAGACGAAAGCAGAGGTACGGCTTAGAGCAGCTACAGTTTGAGGGGATGTCCATAGAGGATGAGCTCATTCACCAGATTACACACTTCGCGGCGCATTTTGTGTACTATGGGACGAAGCTGCGGCACCTGTTCGAGATGGCCTTGATTGCCAGTCGGTATGAAGATGAATTGGACTGGGCGTACATGGCACTCATGCTGAAGCGTCTAGGCTTCTACCCGTTCGCGTGTTTGTTATGGAGGGTGTGTGGGCACTACTTCCATACGAAGGTACCGCATTCTTTCATCGAGCATGTGAGCGAGGAAGTGGCAGTTGGCTTCATGGAGGACTTGCTAGAGCACTATTCGTGCGAGATTGAAGAAGGTGACACCGACAGCTGGCTCCGTGTCATGAATGCCGTCAAGCCGACGTATGCAACCAACCAGCTACAGATGTGGCTTCTCATTGCCAAGGTTCAGTACAAGACACATGGACTGAAGCTCCCTTGTATGTGGCAGAACGGGCGAAGGAATGTAAGAGCCGCGAATAAGAAAATTGCGGTGATTCGTCAGTATGGGCTGAATGGCAGTCGGTTGGTTAGATGATTCCTATTTTACGCTGAAGGAGATGCGAATGAACAAGAACAAAGCGTGGATAACTCCAAAACGGATCGCAATGGTGCTGATCTTCATACTTCTTGTTATTTCAGTGCTGTTCACACGAATGTTTACCGAGCAAAGTGGAACGGAATCCACGATGGAGAGTCAAGGAATTGCAGCTTACCTGCAGCATGCAGTCGGTGAGCATTTCCCGGTCAACCCCAAGGACCTGTTCTGGAGACAAACAGCGAACATGCTCGTGCGTAAAGCCGCGCATTTCATCGAATACATGTTCGTAGGCATGTTTTTGTGTGCGTTCCTGAACATCGTAACTCGTAGGGTGGCGGTTTCTTTTGTAGGCGCTGCGCTCTTATCCGTTATACTGGCGTATCTGGATGAATTCAGACAGAAATTCATTGATGGTCGCAGCCCGACGTGGCTGGATGTGCGTATCGATTCTTACGGCGCATTCGTAGGGATTACTGCTGTAACGTTGTTCTTCATTGCTTATTTCAAAATCGCCAAGCTTAAGGCAGAGGTCAAGAGACTCGAGGCTGAGCTGGAGCAGAAGGAGGCGTAAGAGGTCTCCATCCTTATAGGTGCTTTTTTCCCCACTTCATCTTAATAAGCTCCTTGCTTAAGTCGAATACGATCGCGAAAACGACAATCCCGAGTATGATATAAACGGTGTTCAATGGCATCAGCCCCTTACATGTTCTAGTTCGATATACTTATATTGATATTGTGAATAATATATCACAAACTGATCAAAAATAGGTAGAAAAGATTATGAAAAGCCCACTGCGCTGTACGAACAGCATCAGGGGCTTTTCCGTCTATTCCCATCTTGATGATCTGGGTGACATCGACACATTCGGGCAAACTAGGTAAAACGCGCAAAGGATGTGTCCGAATGACTCCCACTGTAATGGATCAAAAAAACGAACGGCAGCAAGCCGAGCCCGTCAACGCTGATGCGCACAAGCCGGATCAAGGCTTGTCCGTTGCTCCGTTCATCCTAGAGCAGCTCGCCGCCTGGGGCGTGGAGCGCATCTATGGAGTGATCGGGGATGCGAACCTGCTGCTCCTTGATGCGATTGGCAAGCAGAACAAGATACGGTTCGTTCCTTTCCTCGATGAGAACGCGGCTGCGCTAGCGGCTTCGGCTGAAGCGAAGCTAACAGGTCGAGTCGGGGTTGTGCTCGGTACGAGTGGACCGGGACTGACCAACATGCTGAACGGGTTAGGCGATGCGTATGCCGATGCGGCAGGTGTGATCGCAATTACGGGTCAAGTGGATGCGCCCAAGGTCGGCACGCATACGAAGCAGTACATTCAGCAGCAGGTGATGGTGGCGCCGCTCGCAACCTTCTCAGAGCAGCTGGCACATGCCGATGCATTACCGGATCTGCTGCTTCGCTGTCTGGTCATGAGCGGCGTGCAGGGCGGCGTGAGCCACCTGTCGATTCCGAAGCTGATGTTCCAAGATCGCGTACAAGGCGTGGTGCAGCCGTATTCGCCGCATTTTCACCAGTCATTGCTTGCCCCGCAGCGCGATGTGGAAGAGACGTTCCAGCTCATTGCCGAGGCGAAGAGGCCGATGCTGCTATACGGTCGCGGGGTGTCTGGAGCGGAGCAGGCTGCGCTCTCGTTCGCAGAGGCGATCGGGGCTGCGGTCACGACGTCGATGCCTGCGAAGCATGTGTTCCCGAACGAGCATGAGCTGTTCGTAGGCGGACTCGGCTTAGCTGGCAGCGAGGCAGCGAGTGTCTTGATGGCTGAGAGCGACCTCGTCATCATCTGCGGCTCGACGTGGTGGCCGGACGAATATACGCCGCCCGCTGCACGAGTCGTCCAGATTGATGCGGTCCGGCACAATATCGGGATCAACCATTCGCTGCAGCGCGGGCTTGTCGGTGATCTGAAGGAGATTCTTCCACAGTTCGTTCAGATGAGCGGGAAGCTGTCGCAGCGCGGTGGGAATGAGGAGTGGAAGCGTCGCATCGCGGAGGCTCGCGGTCAGTGGACCGCGAGGCTTCAGCAGGAGGCTTCCGCGGAGGGCAGTCCGATTGCTCCGCAGCGGTTGATGCAGGTGCTGTCTGAGCAATTGCCGAAGGACGCTGTCATCGCGCTCGATACGGGCGACCATTCGCTATGGTTCAACCGCTGCTTCACGAACCGAGGTCAGCGTGTGCTCCTCTCCGGTCGTTGGCGCACGCTCGGGTTCGCGCTTCCTGCGGCGATTGCGGCGAAGCTGGCGGAGCCTGCGCGTCCGGTCGTGGCCATCGCAGGCGACGGCGGCGTCGTGCAGACGATCGTCGAGCTGAAGACAGCGGTGAAGCTTGGGCTAGGATTGACGCTCCTTGTGCTGAACAATGGCTCGTACGCCATTGAGAAGAACCGCATGGAGCTTGAGGGGCTGGAGCTTGTAGGCAGCGAGCTGGATAATCCAGACTTCGTGAAGCTGGCCGAAGCGTGTGGGGCGGTCGGCTGTAGAGCCCAGACCGTGGAGGAGCTGCGCGACTGCTTGAGGAAGGCAGGGAGCGAGTCGCGTCCGGTGCTGATCGATGTCGCAGCAGCGTCGCTGAAGGTGCCTCATACGAAGCTGTAGCCAACGACGTAGCGATAACGCTCGACGCAGCTGCCAATCAGCAACGAAGCGATAACGCTCGACGTAGCCGCAATCAAGCAACGTAGCTGCAACGAACGACAACGGCAACGAAGCGCCTCGCCAGCTCCTAGTCGAGCGGCGGGGCGCTTCATTCGTTTTCGTCATCCGCTACATAACACGCGGTTGTCTCTCGGGCTACTCGTATCGAGCTGATGGAGGCTGCGTCCAGCGTAGCCTTCACACATCTCACGTGCTCGACCTCGCATACGCCTCTGGCGTTCGTCCGACGACTGCCTTGAAGTCGCGTATGAAGTGAGATTGATCATGATACCCGAGCTGTGCCGACAGCTCCAGCATGCTGTTAACACGTCTTGTCTCAATCGACTCGGCCGCGTTCTGCAGACGGTACAGCATGATGACCCACTTGGGAGATACGCCGACATATTGCTCGAACAGCCGCTGCAGCCTGCGGACGCCGAGTCCGAACCGTTCGCTCAGCTGATCGACGCGGGAGAGGTCTGGCGTGCTCTTGATTGCTTCGACTACCTCATGGACGAGCAAGGCCGTTTCGTCCGGTTCAGGTAGCACAGCCTGCAGCCGGGCATCGGCCCAGGCAGCCATCTCCGCTTCGCTCGGTAAGGACAGCAACGTCTGCTCGAGCGCCCGCGCCTCCATTCCGAACAAGACGGATGGCTCGAGCGGCTTCGCGGCTAGCGTGGTGATCGGCTGCTTAATGAACGGGTAGAAGCCGCCGGGCTTGAATTTGACGCCGAATACAGAGCCCTTACCTGTCACCTCATACTCGAACCGCTCCTTGGCAGGAGCGAATATGCCGGAGCGGCCGTGCTCGATCGCTGCGTTCACGCATGGATTCGGCAGCACCTCCTGCATGTAGGGCTCCTGGTCGGTGAGGTCCCACTGAACGAACCAATAGTGCATGACGAAGCATCCGACTTCAGCAGAGGGTGCGAGCCGTGTGAGCCGAAATCGCTGCTCTCCCTCCCCGAGCTTCAGCACGCCCAGACTTGGACGCTCTGCCGCTGTACTCATCGTGAGTCTTCCCCCTCATGGATACAAGTATAGTACAATTTGAACGTGTCGCGTTTTTACAAGGCGAGGCCCTGCCCATATGCTATATTCATAGTATCACATATATCCTTATAAGGAGAGTTACGACATGGAGCTGAACTATGAATTTTACATTGGCGCGCAGCCGGAGAAAGTATGGGATATTTTAATCACTCCTGAGGGGACGAAGGCAATCTTCTTTGGCAGCGTATTGAATTCCACCTTCGAGATCGGAGCTCCCTTCGAATACGTCGGTCCAGGGCAAGATGGTGACGAGACGGTGCATGTATACGGTACGATACTGGCCTATGAGCCGAACCGACGCTTAAGTCTATTGGAGCATCCAGGCCCGTCGTATCAGTCGAAGCATGCGGAGCTACAATCACGAATGACCTTCACGCTCGATCCGGTAGGGGATTGCACGAAGCTGACGCTCGTCAATGACAACTGGACGCCGAACCACCCATCCTTCGAGAGCACACGATCACATTGGTGGATGATACTGAGCAACATCAAGACGCTCGCGGAGACAGGGCGAACCCTTCACTTTGGATAGTTTGAACACCCATTTTATTACATTATTTTCAACTGAAACTAGTCCCTTGTCCACAGCGACATGGGGCTGTTTTTTATGTCTTGCATGTCATGGTGCTTCGCTACCTGTTCCACCATCCGCGATCCTATTAAATTGTTTATGGATAGAGTGTTAATTCATTTGCTACATTGCATCAATAAGCTTCCGTGATTCCTTATTGTGTAAACGGTTACAATTTAGTATGATGAACATATACAAACATGATTCTGAATTTTTCGACAAGTTGTGAGGGTAGGTGAGTCCATGTGGAGAATCATGATTGTCGATGATACGGCCTTTATGCGTAGATTTATTCGCAATATCGTTGAGGAGATGGGCGGATGTGTTGTTGTCGCAGAGGCAAGTAACGGCCTAGAGGCTATACGTCTTTATCAGCAGCATCGACCTGATCTTGTCACTATGGACATCACGATGCCCGAGATGGAAGGTGTTCAGTCCGTTCAAGAAATTATGCGACTAGACCCGAAGGCGAGAATCATCATGTGCTCCGCTATGGGACAGCACCGGATGGTCCTCGATTCGCTGACAGCAGGAGCCAAGGACTTCATCGTCAAGCCGTTGCAGAAGGACCGTGTCATGCAGGCCATTATCAATGCGATGCAAAGCGATAAGCGAGGTGAACGAAGATGAGCGCTTATATGTCAGAGGACGAGCTGTTAGGGCTAATTAAAGCGCTAAGCAGCGAGAGCAAATCTTCCAACGAGCATGCCGTCGTTGATCAGGTAGAGCATCAGGGGCAAGGAACGGTACAGGTCGAGAGCAATAAAGTATTGGTGACGGACCCTTCGGATCAAAAATCTTATGCGCGAATACAAGCGCTTCCACCGATCAAGCTCTATGTGAATGGGCAGCATGTGACGGACAGCGTGACAGTCAGAGCCACGGACCATATCGCCTGGGAAATCGATAGCACACCCATGTTCATCATAGATGTATCCAAGGATAAGATGCAAGCCTCCTTCAAGCTGAATTCACTTAAGCGGTACGACTGGCAGCTGAAGTCGCAGGAGCCGACAGCGAGCCTGAAGCTGGAGGCATTCGAGGATCTAGATTCAGTTCTGGAGGCTGTACAGCTCACACATGTGATGCAGCAGGTTCAGAAGATGGGCATATGCAAAAACTTGAAGCCCTCGGCCATCTTTCAGGAGCTACAAGCTCCGACCTACCAGCCCGTCCTGATCGCGCAGGGCGTTCAACCGGCGCCAAGTCAAGACGCTTCCATTGAGCTGTATTTCAACGAACAGGTGGAGACCGCCTACTTCGAAGCGGGAGGCATGGTCGATTACCGCAACCATCTGCGCATACCTTCCGTCAAGAAGGGAGACATCATCGCTAAGAAAATACCGCTCGTCGAAGGAACGGTCGGCTACGACGTATTCGGCGAAATTGTGAAGCCTGATCCGCCCAAGGACGTTATGATTATGGCGAAGGATCACGTTGAAATCAACTCCAAGGGTGAAGTGTACGCCTTGAAGGAAGGACGTCCGCGCATTTCCGGACAGCAGATCAAGTTTTTTGATATTTCGACCTCCTACGTCATTTCGGGAGATGTTGACATTCGGACCGGACATATCGTATTCTCCGGCGACGTGGTCGTCTATGGCGATGTGCAGGACAGCATGATTATCGAATCACTTGGCAACGTCTACGTATCTGGCAACGTATACCGTTCGACAATTACCGCAACCGGAAGCATTGTCGTCAAGGGCAATTGTCTCGGGGGGCAGCTGTATTCCGGTTACTTCGGCGTCATCTTCAACCGACTGTACAGCGGCTCCAAGAAGCTGGCCGGTATGCTGAAGGATATGCTCGAGGCTGCCAAGCTGCTGATCGGCATCATTGAGGCCAAGGGGAAATCGATCCGGGTCGGACAAGTGATTAACATGGTCATCGAGAACAAGTTCAAGGAGATTCCGACGATTGTCCGCGAAATTATCGGGTGCATCATGAATATTCAGAACATTAACGCCAAGGAGCTGGACAGTTTGAAGGAGCGGCTCGAGCTGCTGCTGCATCCGCTCCGCATTGTGGAGCTGCAGGCGTTCAGCCAGCTGTACAGCATTCAGCATTTGATTCAAGATACGTTCCAGTCGATCGAGCGCATGCAGGAGTCGCTGGTCCAGATCGAGGTCAGCCAGTGTCATCTCACGACGATTAAGTCCAATGGCGACATCTTGATTCGCCGCGACGGTGTTGTGCAGAGTCAGCTGTACTCGAAGGGCAACATTATATTCTACGGCGCTGAAGCGGTATGTCGGGGCTCGCAGCTCGAAGCGGGCGACACGATATGCGCGATGTACGTCGGCGGAGAGAGCGGAGGCCAGACGCTGTTGAAGGCCGGCAAGAAAGTAACGCTGAAAAAAATTACGTTCGGACGCATTGGCGTCGGGCGCTTCTGGAGAGATTTTATCGAGCCTGACGAGCATCTGGTCCTCCATACGAATGGCTTGGAGCTATTCGTCGAGAGGGACACGATGCAGAAGTAGGAGCGAGGTTCGAAGGAGGTCAGGACCGTTGAAGGTAGAGGTTACGTTTGGAGCTCAAGAGAAGCTCGTAACAGGTCAATTGGTCATCTATGAGGAGGAGCTGATGGTGATTGAATTCCCCGATGGCGTAAGTGTCAGGGCGGGGGAATATGCGGAATGCAGTCTGCAAGGTCGAAGCGTGCCCGGTCGAGTTATCTGTGCCCATCCGCATCGGGTGCATCTGTTCGTGCCGCATGCGAATGCTGGTCTGCATGAATACCGCCGCAAGCTGCGGCGAATTGGCACACAGCTCAGAGGCTTCATCATGATCGGCGAAGACATGCATGCGGTCTTGATCAGCGATATATCTGAAGCAGGAGTCGGCTTTATCGCCGAGTCGCCGATTTCGGCGGATAAGGATGCGATACCGTTAGTTTTTCATACTGATTTTTTTTCAATTGTGCTTCGAATACGAATGCTGCATGCTGCGCAGAGTCCGGAAGGGTATCGGTATGGTGCGCGTATCGAGCTCTCCTCGCGGGAGCAGAGTGCCAGACTTCGCAGCTATCTGTTAATGACGCAGCTCTTGTCCGAGGGGTAGCTGGGCCTAGTGAGCGAATGGGGAGCAGGAAGAACCATGACCAGCGAAGCAGTCCGTTTTTTGACGGGCTGCTTTTTGGCGTAGCTGCAAGGAAGCGTTGGAGCACGTTAACTGAAGATTATGTAAATTGAGAAGGAATTTTGTCAGCTTTTATCGAATTGTCTTTTTTAGCGAACATAGTCCTATTTAGGAAACCTGTTATTTGAGATAAAGACGAGGAGCCTGCTGAAGATGAACAAGACGATATTTTTATTGCTGACGCTTTGCCTTATTTTTGTGATGCCCTTATTAGGAAGCCTGACCAGATGGGGGGACTTACCGCCCGGGTACGGTGATTTTCCTGCCCAGAAGACGGTTGAGGACCCTGGCTTCAGCCTAATCTATTTCTGTCTGGGTGTGCTGCTAGTCTCTGCCATAACGCTCGTCTACGTCTGCCCGAAGTTATTCGGCTTCAAGCGCCCTCCGGCAGCTGATCGTCCTGCATCCTCTTCTCGTGACGAGAGCACAAGCTCCGTATCGTATCCAGCCTGGTTCTGGTGGAGCCTCCCTGTCCTTGGCGTTAGCTGGTTCATCATGTGGGGCCGACTGGAGCTGACGGCCCTTCTTGAGCCCTACACGTTCGTGCCTCTATGGTGGTCCTTTATCCTCATCCTTGATGGAATTGTGTATAAGCGTAACGGCGGAGTCTCCCTCATATCCAGCAGGCCATCGGTCATGCAGCTGCTCGGAATTGTGTCGTGCTTCAGCTGGTTTGCCTTTGAATACTTGAATTTTTTCGTTCTCGAGAACTGGTACTATCCAAATTCCAACATTTTAACCGATTTCGGCAATATTTTTTGGTTTTCCCTATCCTACACAACCGTATTACCTGCTATTATAGAATGGTACCATCTGCTCCAGACAATCCCTTTGATGAGAAATAGATACAGCTATGGGCCGAAGGTTTCCGTATCGCGACGTACCGTCATGTGGTTCTACGGACTCGGTATCGCGCTTGCTTTCGGTATGGGCTATTTTCCATTTTTGCTATTCTGGGTGCTATGGGTTGCGCTCGTACCGCTGCTTGCTGCTGCGATGTCCTTGAACGGTTACTGGACGCCGATGACACCGATTCAGAGAGGCAATTGGTCGCCCATCCTGTTAATAGGCTTGGCTACGTTATGTAATGGATTTTTTTGGGAGTTTTGGAACTTTGGCAGTGAATGGTTTCATGATGATGTACCAACGAACCCGAACTACTGGAAGTATTCGGTTCCCTATTTAGATAAATTTCACCTGTTTTCAGAAATGCCAATTTTAGGATATTATGGCTATTTATTTTTTGGTGTGAACTGCTGGATGATTTGGCTGGCGGCTGCGTATACATTCAAGTTTGATGCTAGCTTTGAATTAAGGCCGGTGCGAAGTGTGGAGCCGGATCTTGAACCAGTACAATCGAAATAATTAAAAGGGGACCTGATCATGCTTAAGGGTTCGAATTATGAGGTGCTTGAGGTCATCTCGGATTATGGCCGCAAGGTTGTGTTTCGTTGCAGAGATATGGTGACGCGTGAGAAGGTTATCGTCAAGATGCTCAGAGCCGAGTACTCCACCTATGACGAAGTGCTGAGATTTAAGCGGGAGTATGCCTTACTTACGGAGCTTAGCGGCCATGTGGATGGCGTCATCAAGCCGTTCAAGCTGGAGGAGCTTGGCGGTCTCTATGTCATCGTGCTGGAGGATATACAGGGCAGATCGCTGAAGAAGCTGCTGGCAGAGGAAACATTCGACCAAGGTACGCTGCTGCAGCTTGCTGTCAGCTTGGTCGATATATTGGGCGGCATTCACGAGCAGCAGGTGCTTCACAAAGATTTGAAGCCCTCCAATATTATTTGGAATACCGAGACAGGACGGGTGCAGATCATTGACTTCGATATGTCCGTCAAGCTTCTGAAGGAGAAGCAGGAATATTCCAATACGGGCTATATCGAAGGCACACTGGCCTATATATCGCCTGAGCAGACCGGACGGATCAATCGTAGCATTGATTACCGGTCCGACTATTATTCGCTCGGCGTCATTCTCTATGAGATGCTGACCGGTGTGAAGCCGTACGACTCAAGCAGCATGACGGAGCAGGTGTATTCGATTATTGCCAAAAAACCGGTCTCGCCGTTCGAGCTGACCGGCGGCGTCGTGTCAAGGCCTCTGTCAGACGTGATCATGAAGCTGCTGGAGAAGTCGCCGGATAATCGTTACCGGAGCGCCTACGGGATTAAAGCGGACCTGATGCGCTGCATGGCTAGTGACGAACCGTTCACCATCGGATCTGAGGACAGATTGACGCTGTTCCAGGTCTCGCAGAAGCTGTACGGACGCGAGCGCGAGCTGAAGGAGCTGAAGGCGGCCTTCAAGGCGAGCCTTAAGGACAGCTCGCAGGTCGTGCTCGTCTCAGGCGAGGCAGGCGTCGGCAAGACCGCGCTCGTGGGTGAGCTGCACAGCCAGGTGAGTCAGGAGCGGGGCTACTTCATCCGAGGTAAGTTCGATCAATATAATCGGAACGTAGCTTACAGCGCCTTGTCGCAAGCATTCAGCCTGCTCATCGCGCAGCTGATGAACAGCGAAGAAGTGGTGCGCACCGCCGTGAAGGCTTCGTTGACCCGCAGTCTAGGTGACAATGCTGCGCTGCTCGCCGACCTCGTTCCCGAGCTGAAGGAGCTCCTTGGCGTGAAGTCTCCGCTTGAGCCGTTGAACCCGACGGAGGAGACGAACCGCTTCTACATGACGATCATTCAGTTCATATCCGGTATTACAGGCAGCGAGCGTCCGCTTGTGCTGTTTCTTGACGACCTGCAGTGGGCGGACCTGTCGAGCATTCGGTTGCTGGAGAGCTTGGCGGGCAATAGCAGCTTGATGAAGCTGCTCGTGATCGGCTCGTATCGCTCGAACGAGGTGACGGACGTACATCCGCTGTCCGCAGCAGTTGCCGCTATCCGTAAGTCAAAGTCTGTGACGCATATTGAGCTTGGTCCGGTCGGGGAGAAGGACGTATGCGCCCTGCTGCGCGACACCGTAGGCTCTGAGGCGGATTGGACCGGTGAGCTGGGGGCGATCGTCTACACGAAGACGAAGGGGAATCCATTCTTCGTCAATGAGCTGCTGAAGGACTTGCATAAGGCCGGCGCGATCAGCTTCGATCAACGATCAGGCAGCTGGGGGATGGACCTCGAGAAGCTGCAGAGTCTGTCGTTGCAGGACGATCTTGTAGCTTATCTGATCGACAAGATTCATACGTTCCCGTCCTCGGTGCAGCGAATATTAAGTCTAAGCGCCTCGATCGGTCAGCTGTTCGACTGGAATATGCTGCAGCTCGTCGCGGAGGAGGAGCCTGCTGTCATTGCGCAAGCTCTGTTATTCGCGATCAGGGAAGACATCGTGATCCCACTGCAGCAGCATTATCAGATCTTGTCCTCCTTATCGGAGGATTCGGAGCTGTACGCGGGCTCTCTGGAGCTGTCCTTCACGTTCCAGCACGATAAGATTCAGCAGGCGCTCTATCAGATGATCGAGTTGGACCTGCGCAAGCAGCTTCATCTGAAGATAGGTCGTCTGTTGCGTCAGCAGCTCTCCGGAGAGCAAGCGGAGCACATCATTACCGATATGGCGAGTCACTTCAATAAGGGACTCGAGTTCGTCGATACCGATGCCGAGCTGGACGCGATGATCGACATGAACCTGAGCGCGGCGCGGAAGGTCAAGGCCGCGTTCGGCTACGATACGGCTCTCGCCTACTTAAGATCAGCCATGCAGCTGCTCAAGCCTGATTGCTGGAGTACACATGAGTCGAGAACGTTCGAAATATACCGTCTGTTCGCCGAATGCGCCTACTTGACCCATCAGGTGGAGGCTGGTGATGAAGCGTGTGCCGTACTGGTGAAGCGGTCGCGGTCGCGGATGGACATCGCCTCCATCTATGAGATGCAGGCGAATCATTACACGTACCTCGGTATGATGCAGGAGTCGATGGAGGCTGGGAAGCTGGGGCTGAAGAGTCTCGGTCTGCCCGTTCCCGCCAAGGTCAGCATGGCGTCCGTCCTGCGGGAGCTCATTCGGGTGAAGCTGGCGTTGAAGGGCCGCACCGCAGATCAGCTGCTGAGCGGTCCAGAGGTGAAGGATGCCGAGATTAAGCTCATGATGAGGCTGCTCGTCAGCTTCATTCCGCCTGCATTCATCTCCGGGGAGCAGAACCTGTTCGGCTGGGTCGTCCTTCGTAAGGCCTACTTGTCAGCGAAGCACGGCAACAGTCCGGAATCGGCCGGCGCTTACATTGGCTATTCGATTTTGCTGTCAGGTCTAGGTGACCTGAAGGGTGCGAAGGAGTTCGGCGGTCTGGCCGTTAGACTGAATGAGAAGTTCCAGGACCTGCAGTGGAAGAGCCTTGTGAACGTGCTGTATACCTTGTTCTGTCACAGCTGGAGCTATTCGTGGAACACGCTGGAGGAATGGTATAAGAAGTCGGTGGACTCCAGTCTACGGTCAGGCGACTTGCTCTATCTGGCACATGCCCATTACTACATGAACCTGTGGAATCCTTCCATGGAGATCGAGCGCTACTTGCAGGAGAGCGTTCGATCGATCGCCATGATCGAGAATACGAAGTACAAGGAAGCGCTGGCGACAGCGAAGCTGGCGCGGCAGAAGTTCCGCTGCTTGTACGGGGACCTTAGCAATCCGCTCTCCTTCGACGATGGCAGCTTTAAGGAAGAGGCTTATTTGGAGCAGCTAACCGCTGCTAAATATTTCTCGGGAATCGCGATCTTCTATGTCAGCAAGGTGCAAATCTTGTATATGTTCGAGCATCATATGAAAGCATTGCCTTACATCGAGCTGGCCAATAATCATATCTCGACGCTGGCAGGCTCGGCGTTCATGGAGGAGTACTCGCTGTACACGTTCTTGAACCTGACAGCTGTGTACAGCAAGCTCAGCTTCAAGGAGAAGGCGAAGGCGCGGCTTCGCTTACGCAAGGAATATACGCGCATGAAGAAGCTGGCGTCCCATTGTCCGGACAATTTCCGGCAGCATGAGCTGATGATGAGGGCGGAGCTGCACCGGATTGCAGGGGAATACGGGGACGCGGAGACGTGCTACCAGGAGGCAATCAAGACGAGCGTCGCCGGCAGCTTCATCCGATACAAGGCGCTGGCGTATGAGCTGGCAGCGAAGTTCTACTACAACCGTGCGCTGAAGGAGATCGCCGCGTATTACTTCCGTCAGGCGGCCTATTATTACTCGGTATGGGGCGCAAGAGGGAAGGTCAATCAGCTGGAGCAGGCTTACCCGGATTATGTGTCGGGCCTCAGCCGCAATACGATGTCTGTCGACAAGACGATCAGCACGACGACTGAGAATATCGATCTGCAGGCAATCTTGCAGGCTTCTCAGGCGATGGCCAGAGAGATTCATCTGGATCAGCTGCTGGAGACGCTGTTGGAGATTGTTATCGTGAATGCAGGTGCACAGAGAGGCTGTATCGTGATGAATCCCGGAAGCGGACTGCTTGTGGAAGGAGAGTACTGTCCGGAGAACGATCACATTACGGTGAACAAGCGGTACGTGAAGCATGAGGAGTATTATCCGAAGTCTGTGGTCGATGCCGTATTCGAGGCTCAGCGTACAATCATTTATCACGATGCGACGGCGGAGACGCCATTCGTCTACGATCCTTATATATGGAGTCATCGCCCCAAGTCTGTACTGTGCATGCCGCTGATGAACCAGGGCAAGGTAACGGCTATTATTTATTTAGAAAATAATCTAGTGACAGGCGCTTTCACTCGAGACCGGCTCAAAATGATCGACCTGCTCTCCCGCGAGATGGTGTACTCCCTCGAAAATGCAAGCCTGTATTCCGAGCTCGGGCGCTCGGAGGAGAAGTACCGTCAGCTGGTTGACCATTTGACGGACGGTATCGTCATTTTGCAGGCGGGCAAAATTGTATTTGCCAATGAGGCTATGGGCGAGCTGCTCGGCTGTGAGCTCGATCAGCTGCTAGATGAATCGTTCGATGTATTTTTGCACCCTTCCGAGCTGGATAACGTCCAGGTGTACTATAAGCAGCTGCAGCAGAGCCTTGGTCAGTCACAGGAATACGAGGTACGGCTGAAGCAGCATGATGGGCTGCAGAGCTTAACCGTCATCTTCAAGGCGGCTGTTATCCAGTATCAGAATGAGCCTGCAATACTCGGCACCGTGAAGGATATTACGGAGCGGAAGCTAGCGGAGGAGGAGCTTCGCAAGCATCGCGATACGCTCGGTCAGCTTGTCGAGGAGCGTACAGAGGAGCTCAGGCACAAGAACGAGCAGCTGAACAAGTATATCGACATCGTCGATAAGAACGTGATGATCGTTCAGACCGACCGCAATGGAGTCATCACATCCGTGAGCGAAGAGTTCTGCAACATTACCGGCTTCGACAGTCATGAGCTGGTCGGTCAAGAGTACCGCTTATGGCAGCGAGCGGCGAAGCCAGGCTCGCCTCTTGAGCCGTTCCGCATATCGGCACTTGATATGACGGGCAGCTCCGCTGTGCCATGGAGAGGGGAGCTCGTGCTTCCGATCGGAGATGACGAGCAGCTGTGGCTCGATACGGTCGTGGAGCCGGTGCTCGACCAGGATGCAAGCGTCGGGTTCACGTATATTTTTCACAACATATCGGATAAGAAAAGAATCGAGCAGCTCTCGATTACCGATGAGCTGACAGGGCTGTATAACCGCAGACACTTCAAGTCGGTGTTCAAGCAGGAGCTTGAACGATTGGCCAGCAGTCAGGAGATTCTATGCTTCATGCTGCTCGACATCGATTACTATAAGAAATATAACGACACGTACGGCCACATGGAAGGAGACCATGTGTTGCACAAGATCGGCTCGACGATCAGCCGGCTGCTGACCGGAGCGTCCGATATCGGCTTCAGGCTCGGAGGCGAGGAGTTCGGCGTCCTCTACCGCGCTGTAAGCGATGAAGAGGTGCTTCGCTTCGCCGAAAGTCTGCGCGCGACGATCGAGTCGATGAATATTCCGCATGCTGCCAGCGAGGTCCACCCGTATGTGACGATCTCGGCAGGGGTAGCGGCGGCGCGATGTCCGGTCGATCGATCCTCGATGCCGGAGAAGCTGCTGTACCGCATGGCGGATGAAGCGTTGTACAGCTCGAAGCAGAGCGGGCGCAATCAAGTGACGCTGCGCTGGCTGAACGAGCAGCAGGAGTGAGCCGGTCAGACCGTCGTCTTCGTGGTCCATCGTTACGTTACAGGAAAGCTCAGGTGAAGCATGGCTCGCAATATTCGTGATATCGCCAAATCAGCCGGTGTCTCGGTCGCAACCGTCTCGAAGGTCATTAATAATTACCCGAATGTGAGTCCGGAGACGAAGCGGCGCGTGCTCGACATTATTCGTGAGGAGCAGTTTATTCCGAACTCGACGGCACGCGGACTTGTCAAAGGGCGATCGATGACGCTCGGCATGTTCCTGACAACAGGACTGACGCACCCGTTCTTCGTGAATCTGATGGTCGGGATGGAGAGCGCACTGAAGGATACCGGCTACGACCTGATCTATTTGGCCCAGATCGACTGGAATCCCGAATACAGTCTCGTTCGACATTGCTTGAGCCGTAATGTGGAGGGCGTGATCATATTCGGCTTTCAGCGCGACGATCTGAATTTCGAAGAGATGCTGCAATCCGGCATTCCGACGATCTTTATTGATATGGACATGACCGGCCCTCGCGCCGGCTTCGTCACCTCAGATAATATCGACGGCGTGAAGAAGGCTGTACGCTACTTGACGGGGCTCGAGCATCGGCGTATTGCCTTCATCTCTGGTCTGCTCGATTCGTATGTCGGCAAGCTTCGTCTGGAGGGATACCGACAAGCTCTGCGCGAGGAGGGACTTCCTGACCTACAGGACTACATCGCGACAGGTGACTTTACGAAGGAAAGCGGCTATCAGGCGATGCAAACGTTCCTGCAGCTAGCCGAGCCGCCGACGGCCGTCGTGTGTAGCTCAGATATGAGCGCGCTCGGGGTCATGGAGGCGGCGAAGGAGGCTGGCTTATCCATTCCCGACGATCTATCGGTGATGGGCTTCGACGATATTGAGCTGGCGCAGCATCTGCAGCCGCCGCTGTCGACTATACGTCAAGACTGCAGCACAATCGGAAGTCAGGCCGTCAGAATGCTTCATGAGCTGATCCATCATCCGGACTTCTCGCCGCCTGAGCTGGTCGTTCCGACCGAGCTGATCGTACGTCACTCCTGTGGTCCTTGCAGGAAATAATAGGACTGTTGGTCTGCAGGTGGCTCTTGCGATATACTAATTTAGCAATAGCGATAGACTTACAATCACAGAGGAGGAGCGACATTCACATGAGCGTTTATCACTATTCAGCCAAAACGATGGCAGGCAAGTCGGTTTCTCTGGAAGATTACAAGGGCAAGGTGCTCCTCATTGTCAACGTTGCAAGCCAGTGCGGCTTCACGTATCAATATGAGGACTTGCAGAAGCTGTACGATCGTTACAAGGATCGGGGCTTTGTTATTCTCGGCTTCCCTTGCAATCAGTTCGCGGACCAGGAGCCTGGCACGAACGATGATGTACATACCTTTTGCACACTGCGCTACGGCGTGACGTTCCCGATGTTCCAGAAGGTGAACGTGCGTGACGCTGACGCGCATCCGCTCTTTACGTATCTCGCATCCGTGAAGCCGTTCCAGGGCTTTAATGAAACGCATTCCGTCGCGAAAATATTGTTCCAGCTTATTCGAGAGAAGCATCCCGAGTATATGGTAGGCGATTCGATCAAGTGGAACTTTACGAAGTTCTTGATCGATCGGGAAGGCAACGTAGTGAATCGCTTCGAATCAACGACCGATCTGCTTGATGTGGAGCCGCATATCGAAGCGCTGCTGTAAAGAGTGCTGCTGCATGATACAGTAGTTTGATTCAAGTTTGATTTCACATCATTCTTCCGTAATGCCCCGCTCCTTGCGGGGCATTTTGCGCATCGTGTGCGCATGGCGCGGGGCACCGATATTTACAAGGCAGCAGCAGGAATATTTCAATAATTTGACGAATTATGTTTATAATGAAGTCATGCTGCAAGCCAGTCGACATTACGTAAAGGTGGTGACAACCCGTTGCGCGGCGAAGTCACAGTTCATTTCGTGTAACGGCAATATGAAGCAACGTATGACCTTAGAGCACGTCAGCGAGCTGACGGACAAGCAGAAGGAGAAGCTCCGTGAAGGCTGGACGCCTCAGGAGGGCGAATATATCGCCATTAGCGGACATGAAGAAATGATTTATTACTTGAACGGTGTGAATAAAAGTAAAGCGCTTCCGCTGTACAGCGTCGGCCAGCTGCTGGAGATGGTGCAGGCGGAATCGGGCGACACCAAGCTGACGATGGTCTGGACAGCTGGCCGCTGGCACGTAAGCCGAGCCGTCTCGGCCTCGCATACAGATACAACGGACGGCTCTGACCGTCCCGATGAAGCAGGCGATTCCGACGCATCGGCTGCTTTTGGCACTGCGGATACTCATGACACGACTGCCGCTTCAGCTGCCGAGCTGTGCGACGCTCTGTGGGAGCTCGTGAAGGCGAAGCTGTAAGCAGGAGCGCCAGTCGCGGCGCATGGTGCAGCTGGATGCTCTATCTTTGCTTTCAAGCCTCGTTCGTGTCATAATTACGTGTTTAGTAGAAACATTACGCCATGGAGGCTGAAGTATAAGTGGATCGGTACCCGTTTGCCTACGATCATTCCAAGCCATTCATCCCGCAGGTAGCGGAATGGGTGGCCGATGTTTTTTATGAGCACCTCCCCGAGGCTGGCTTCGATATTCGCGATGAGCAGATCTATATGTCGTTCCAGCTGGAGCGGGCGTTCGCTGAGAAGCGCACACTGTTCGCAGAGGCCGGTGTCGGGACGGGCAAGACGTTCGTCTACCTGCTCTATGCGCTCTGCTACGCCCGCTATCACCGCAAGCCTGCGATTATCGCCTGTGCGGACGAGACGCTGATCGAGCAGCTGGTGAAGCCGCAGGGTGACATCGCGAAGCTGATGCGCCACCTTGCGCTGGCGATCGACGCGAGACTGGCGAAGTCACCGGATCAATACGTCTGTCTTGTGAAGCTCGACGATGCGCGCTTCGGCTACACAGAGCCGGAGCTGTACCGGGAGCTTCACGAGCAGCTGCCGGACTTCGTCCATCAGCGTGACACGCTGCAGTCGTTCCATGCCTACGGCGACCGCAAGCAATACCCGGAGCTCAGCGATGAGCAATGGTATCGGGTGAGCTGGGACGCCTTCCAGGACTGCTTCGCCTGCGAGAAGCGGCATCGCTGCGGACAGACGCTGTCGCGTGAGCATTATCGGCGTTCGCCCGATCTGATCATCTGCTCGCATGACTTCTACATGGAGCATGTCTGGACGAGCGAGGGGCGCAAGCGGGAAGGACAGCTGCCGCTGTTGCCCGACCACTGTGCGGTTGTCTTCGATGAAGGACACCTGCTTGAGGCCGCGGCGCAGAAGGCGCTGACCTACAAGCTGAAGCATGTCGTATTCGAGGAGCTCATTATTCGTCTCTTGAAGGGTGAGGTTCGCGAGTCGCTGGCGGTACAGATCGATGAGGCGATCGAGCGCAGCGAAGTGATGTTCGACGTGCTGGAGCAGCACCTTGTTACCATTCCCGGCTCGGAGCGGAAGCAGATTATGCTGGAGGAGCCGCTGCTGACAGCGGTACAGGAGCTAAGGCAGGTGCTCACCGTCATTGAGGATGAGCTGGTCTTCGAGAGCGAGCTGTATTCGCTGAACGACTATCACCTGCGGATCGTCGAGGAGCATCTGGAGATGATGCAGAAGGCGCTTGCTCTATTCGAGCAGCCGGATAAGCTCATCTGCTGGGCGACTGAGGCGGTCAATGGTCTCACGCTCGTCATGATGCCGAGGACGGTCAAGGAGGTGCTGAGGGAGCATGTGTTCTCCTTGGGCATTCCGATCATCTTCTCGTCCGCGACGCTGTCGGTCGACGGCTCGTTCGAGCTGCTGGCGAATAACCTCGGCGTCGACTCGTACTTGTCGTTCTCTGTAGCTTCTCCTTACGATTACCCGTCGCAATTGGAGGTGCTCGCCCCAACTTGGACCTACGGCGCCACCTTCTCGGAGAAGATGAAGGCAGCTGTTCAGCTGCTGCAGCATTCCGGCGGTCGTGCGCTCATCTTGTTCGCGGACAAGGACGAGCTCGGCCGCTTCAAGCGGGAGGCGGCTTATTATCCGGAGCTGACCTCGCTTCGTCTGCTGTACGAAGGAGATCGGGAGGTGAGCGATCTCATTCAGCTGTTCCAAGAGGATGAGGAGAGTGTGCTGTGCGCGGCTAGTCTGTGGGAAGGACTCGATGTGCCGGGACCGTCCTTGTCGAACGTGATCATCTGGTCATTGCCATTCCCGCCCAAGGACCCGGTGTTCATGGCGAAGCGGCAGTCGTCGCGCTCCTCGTATGAGGAGGTCGATCTGCCGTATATGCTGCTGAGGCTGAGACAGGGCATCGGTCGGCTCATCCGATCGAGTACAGACCGGGGCATCATCGCCATCCTGAGCGGCGAGCTGCACCAATCGGCACAGCTGCGCGGCCAGGTTGAGGCACTGCTGCCGAAGGGCGTCGTGCTGCAGGATGCGCTGCTTCCACTGCAAGCCCGTTAACAGATAGAGCTGCTTCGCAAGCCCGAGAGATCGGTGCAGGCGGAGCAGCTTTTTTTTGGCTGTATGCGTGAAGGGGTGAGGTGGGTGGAGCTGCCTCTTCTGACAGACGGACGCCCGGCTTCCATGCGGAATACAATGAAGGGTACGTCAAATATGATGAGGAAAGTGAGGGAGAGCGATGCCCCCCTATCGAATCATTATCGACCTCTCGGATCGAATGCTGCATGTGCTCGAGCAGAACCGCGTCATCCGGTCATTTCCCGTTGGCATCGGCCGTATGGTGACCGAGACGCCGGTCGGCGAGTTTACAATTGTGAACAAGGCCCCGAACCCCGGCGGCCCCTATGGGGCGTTCTGGATGGGCTTGTCCAAGCCGCACTATGGCATCCACGGCACGAATGATCCTTCTTCGATTGGCCACATGTCGTCGCATGGCTGTGTCCGCATGTACAATCCCGACGTCGTCGCCTTATCCAAGCTGATGAACATCGGCGATCGGGTGACGATTCGGCCTTAGACGTCTCTCTCGCCGGGCCCGAAGCCTCGCCTCTCGCTCATACTTACGGAAGCGGGATACGCGAGGCTGTCGGCCGCAGGCCTTCTGCGTGACGCTCTAGCCTCGCTTCATTCCGAAAAATTCACAATCGTCCCGGCTTCGGTAGCTCAGCTCGCTGACGCCAGACTGCAGCACGATCGTGCTGTCGTCGAAGCGAATGATGACGCATCCCGAATCGACGACGTGATCATGGTGGAACACTCGAATCGTGAACTTACGCTCCATCGCCTCTTGAAACTCCGAATCGGTAACCAGCTTGCGGTTGTGTGACATGTAAAAGCCCTCCTAATTCCTTCTTCATCTATTGTAGCATGCTGAAGCGCTTGACCCTAGCTCATGACGCATTGTCGACAAAATGGAGCGGAAGCGTCCCTTTTTCCGGACGGGCTGTGCTACAATAAGAACTGCAGGCACATAGGGCCGCGAGTGTATGAATTCTTAAGCGCATGAGCGAACAGAGAGGGTTAGTCGGAATGAAGATCGGATTGGTCAGACATTTCAGAGTACATAAGGGATTGCCGAGCACCGGCTGGCTGACGCCAGAGGAGCTGCAGGTGTGGTTCCAGGAATATGACACGTCTACCGTAGAGGATGGCGATACAGACCTGAAGGGCATTCACTGGCATCGCTGCTACGCAAGCGACATGTCGAGAGCGATTACGACAGCTAGTAAAATATATGCAGGCCCCGTCGTGCAGCTGAAGGAGCTGCGCGAGGTGCAGATGCCCGACTTCAAGCAGCTGTCTCCGTTCAGGCTGCCGTTCCTCTTGTGGGCGATGATCGCGAGAATATCGTGGCTATTCAGCCACAAGTGCTATGCGGAGAACCGTTCGGACGTCGAGAAGCGGGTGAACGCGGTGCTTGACCGAGTGATGGCGTCAGGGGACGGGAACGTGCTGATCGTTAGTCACGCCGCGTTCATGATGCACCTTCGTCAGGAGCTGGTGAGGCGCGGCTTCAAGGGACCGAGGCTCGGCACGCCGAAGAACGGCAAGCTGTACGTATTCGAGGCGGTTCGTTAAGCAGTCCTAGCATACGGGGAGCTGTTCTTCTATACAGTGACATGGGTGAAGCCCGGCCAGTCATTCAGAGGGAAGGGGGAGACCGATGCATCCGGACAATTCAAGACGGGTGCTGCGCTTGCGTGGGCATCATCTGCTCTGCTTGCTAGGCTACCGGGGCATGGGGTACTCGGCGGAGTTCTGCACGAACATGACGTCGATCTACGAGACGCTGCGGCAGGAGCCCGGCACATGGGTCGAGCTGGTCGGAGGACCCGACGACCTGTGCGCCTATTACCCGAAGGATCAGCATTCACATTGCGAGGGCACGGTGCACGAGCGGGACGAGGATGTGCTCGCTAGACTCGGTCTACGTATCGGAACCCGCCATAGGTGGAAAAATATTGTCAGATCCGTCGCGCGGCACATCGAGCAAGAGGCAATCAGCTCGATCTGCAGCACGTGCCCATGGGAGCCGTACGGCGTCTGCCGCGAAGGGGTGCGGCTTGTGCGAGCGGGCGAGCCGCTGCCGCCGGTCGCTCGCTCTACCTAGTGGCTGCATCTATCGCCTAGCTCAATAATAAAAAGAACAGCATAGCCGGGCAATGTCATTAAGTTAATCTCAAAGACTAAACCGGAAAAGAAAATGGAAGCCAAAACGGCATAGGGAAAATCCCTGTGCCGTTTGTTTTTTGTTGCAAGACTGAAAAATAGGTATAGCAAACAAACGGATAGATAATCCGCTTAAAAAAGTGTTCATATGAATCGTATTATGCTACTCTGTAGACGAAGCTGACAACTGATTTATAGCGGATTTTGCGCGTGTTCATTTGTCCCGGGCGAATGGGTCGAATCGGCAAAATGTTTTTGCGTATCAGCGCTTCTACATCGAGCGGGGGTTCATCGCCTCGAGAGCGCAAGAATTGTCTACAAACGTGAACGGCAACCGTGAAATTGACTTGATATGAATGCCGTTTATCCATTTGCGAAATGACGACGTGCGAGGTCATCATTTCAGCGAAGTTGTAGAGAATCATTCTTGCATAAATCTCTTGGGCGATGAATGCTTGCTTCTTTGCGTGGAAACTCGTCAGACCCACCGTGTATTTTAATGCCCTAAACGAGGTTTCAATGCCCCATCTCATGTGATAAAGGGATCTAAGTTCATCGGGTGGGAATTCTGCGGCAGAAAGATTCGTAATGACGGTTTCATAAGCCCCGTCAGGCAGGACGAAACGAACAACCCGAAAAGATAGCGGGTAAATCATGTTTTCATGCAAATCCAAAAAATCAAATGTAGAATTGGACGGAAGGAATTTGTACCCAGGATAAGCTCTGAACGCTTTGGCTTGTTTTCTGGTAAGTGTCAGATGGATATATCGATCAAACTCTCCACTGTCGGGCAAACGTAAGCTAGACAGAATACCGCTGGAATCCAAATCCTTTACCCGAATGATGTAGTTCCACCCTTTACGTTCAATATGCGCGAAATTGTTGTAGCTTTCATAGCCTCTGTCTGCGATCACAATGGTTTTGCTCTTGATCGGCGAACGATCAACCATGGTTGCCAATGCCCTTCCCTCGTTACTTAGTCTTCTTGGCTGGACAAGAGCATCCACGTATAGTCTGTTGCATAGGTCGTACGCTGCGTTCAAATGCAGGAGGTTATAGCCTTTCGTGCCCGGTTGACTTTGAAAGAAGCTGTTCTTGTCAGCCGGATCCGTTGCGATATGTAAATCCGAACCGTCAATGGCAAGTAATCGATACCCGCGGTAATCCTTGATATCCTTGTACGTTTGAGTGAATTTGTGAAATAAGCATTCTACAGCAGAAGGCAAAATTTTATTGCGTTGTTGGACAAAAGCGGAAGTCGTTGCCGTGTTTACGTCATAACCTTGTGATTCCAAGAGCTCCTTGTATATGCTGTTTCCTCCCATAGAGATCAGAAGTTGCATCATCGTTTCGAAGGGCAGTTTTTTCTTCCGGGTAAAGTCTTTTTCTGGGTTTTTGACATAAGGCGCTGGTGCCGCTGACATCTCTCGAATGAGGGTTGTCAGCGTTTCTTTTAGTGAACTCTCGTAAGCATGCATGGGCAAAACCTCCTCGTATTTCCAAGGGGTTACGATACACACCTTCGCTTATTTGTCAAGTCTTTTTTCGTTTTGTGCAAAGAAAAAGAGCGGGCTATCTATTCGATAACCTGCTCTTTTTCTTGATATATGGCTCTGCGCCTTAACTTAATGACATTGCATAGCCGGGGGGCTGTGCTGTTCTTGTGCAGCCTCGGGCGAGGCTACTTGAGCAGTTGGATGGAGCCGATGAGAGGCAGCTCCTTGCTCTCTCCATTCCAGGCACGGATGATGCCGAGCACCGCGAAGACGAAGAAGACCAAGTTGGCCAGCGGAGCGATAAGCCAGCCGATGATGGGGATGAGGCCAAGCACAAGGTTGGCGGCGAAGCAAGCGATCAGCAGCAGAAGTCCTTGATTCGCATGGAAACGGGCGAAGCGGGATTCTTTGGCAGCTAATAGCGGAACGAAGAATAAGATATACGCAACGGCCGCTATTCCCTTGTTCTTCTGAATATCGTCAGACGCCGTCCAACCTTCTTGGTTCATTGACATAATGATTCACTCTCCTAACGTGTTCATGACAAGCCGGTGCATCTCAACCGGCTCAAGCTGTTATCATTATACGCACGGGATGTGGAGACATTCAGTGAAGGATGACACATTTTTATGAATAAATTTGTAGAATTCGTCGAAATTTGGTGCTCAATGTACGATCGCCGGCGGTACCTTTATAATAAGGAGTGGAGCCTCGCATGCAGAAACCGCACGTCTATGTGACGTCCGACCATCACTTCGGACATCAGGGTATTATCGATTACGAGTCTAGACCGTTCCCCGACGTGGAGACGATGAATTCGAAGCTGATCGAGCGCTGGAACGAAACGGTAGGCGAGAGGGATAAGGTGTATCATCTGGGAGACTTCTCCTTTCTGAATAAGGAGAGAACGAGGGCGATCCTGGAGATGCTGAACGGCTACAAGGTGCTGATTATGGGCAATCATGACCGGGGGAGGTCGCGCAGCTGGTGGCTGGAGACCGGCTTTCAGGAGGTCAGCGAGCATCCCATCGTATATGAGGGCTTCTTCTTCCTCTCCCACGAGCCGATGTATATGAATAAGCATATGCCGTACGTGAACCTTCATGGTCATATTCATGGTCAGAAGTACGAGAGCCCCCAGTATGTGAACGTATGCGTGGAGCATTGGCAGTACAAGCCGATTCGGTTCGAGACGATTCGCGAGCTTGTCGTGACGAGCGAGGAGCAAGGGGAGTAGGGCTTAGACGGTATGAACATCGGACCACAATGCGTCGCTTAGTCGCATTGTGGTTTTTTACGTTCACAGCCTAAACCTCTCCATATGCTCGTACAGTCCTTCACGCAGCAGGACCTCCTTCTGCTTCGCCCCCATCAGATCGAAGTGAGGATAGGGTGCCCGTCGGTGAATGTACCGCGGTGACAGTCCGTGCCGAGTGCACCAGTCGGTGAGGCGCTCCAGATCGGCGCAGCCGACCTTCGTCACCGAGGTTACGCCCGGGAACCGGTCATCGATCCAATAATGTGTCAGATAGGCGATCTCACCTAGACTGACCTTTTCCTTCCATGCGGCCAATTGCTCGCGGTTAACTCCAAACGCCATTGTCCATGATCATCCCTTTACACGTAAATAATCAAGTATGCTAGCTGTGGCTCGTGTTCCTAATCATGAACGCTTCCAATAATCATTCCATTGGAAACGCAATTAATATTAGCTAAGGATTATTTTAACAATTCATCGGACGTGCTAGTGTACAGACAAGGAGGTGAGCAAACGACCTGCCAGATGGACTTGCAAGGAATGCACCACCCATTATCTTACCCAATTCTAAGGAGGAATTCAGAATGAAGAAGAAAGTCGTTAGCGTGATGATGTCCCTGATGCTCGCAGGTTCTGCAATCGCAGTCGTCCCAGCACAGGCTGCAACAGTCAAGGTTGATTCTACTATTATTGTAAAAGCAGGGCAAACGTACGACGGCGCGAACAACACTTATGTAGCGAATGCGAGCACGCTCGGCGACGGCAGCCAGGATGAAGGCCAGAAGCCAGTATTCCGTCTTGAGAATGGCGCTACATTGAAGAACGTGAAGCTCGGTGCACCAGCGGCTGACGGCGTACATTGCTACGGCAGCTGCAACATCACGAACGTACACTGGCTGGATGTAGGCGAGGATGCACTGACGCTGAAGTCGAGCGGTACGGTTACTATCAACGGCGGTTCTGCATACAAGGCATATGACAAAGTGTTCCAGTTGAACGCTGCTGGTAAAATCATCATCAAAAACTTCCGCGCTGATGACATAGGTAAGCTGGTTCGTCAGCTGGGCGGCTCCACGTTCAAGACCGAAATGTTCGTTGAGAACAGCGACATCTCGAACGTGAAGGATTCGATCCTGCGCACAGACGCTAGCGTAAGCACAGGCAGCATCAAGAACACTCGTTACTCCAAGGTGCCGACGCTGTTCAAGGGCTTCGCTTCCGGCAAGACGACTCAATCCGGCAACACACAGTACTAAGTTGATTAAGCTTCGCCACAATAACTAAGCCTAGGTAAGAACTCGCCGATGCATCGTCGGCGGGTTTTTTACTGCTAGCAGGTGTAACTTTTATCCAAATATGGAGTCTAATCAATAAAGGGAGGTGGCGTACGATGACAAAGTGGACGCTACAAGGATTGGTTGCGGTCATAGCTGTGGTAGCCACAGGCTTCACAGGCATGCTGTGGCCCGAGGTCGCGGGTGCGACGCGAAGCATGATCGGAACGATGGTGCCGCTCGAGCAGGTGCATCTGTATGACAACCCTTACCCGCCTCATCGGTCGGTTGGGAGGGTGGCCCCGTATCAGAATGTCGAGCCTGCGCTGAAGGATGGTCAGACGCAGGATCAAGTGATCGTGGAGACGAAGGAAGGATTATGGGTCAAGGTGCGTACCTGGCTCGGCGACAAGTGGGTGAGGGACACGGATGCGATCGCGTACGGATCGTTCACCGTGGTGCAGCAGGACGTGACGCTAATGGGGGAGGCGAGGCTGTACGATGAGCCGCGAATTACGACCGATACCGGTCAGCGGCTTGCTCCGCAGCAGGTGCGTGTGACGGCAAGGCTGTGGACTCGTCCGAAGTCTTTCTCCTCGGTGACCTCCATGATGCTGAGACAGGCGGAATGGGTGCGCGTGGAGACGTCATGGATGGGGGAGAAGTGGCTGCACAACCCGCCAATCTACGAGGACATTACACCGCAGCCGAGCGACTACTCGATTAAGCTGCAGCAGCAGGAGCTTGCTTACTTGCTTCCGCATGCACAATCCTCCGAAGGACTGGCGCTTGCGCCGGGCGCCTACGAAGCAAGCGCCACCTATGTCACAGGCTTCGGGCCGTGGAGTACGACATGGTACAGGGTGAAGCTGGCACAGGGTGATCGATGGGTAGCCCCGCAGGAGGGGAAGGTGTGGACGCATTACCGCGTCATCCAAGCTCCTTATGAATTGAAGACAGAGGCGCGCTGCTCGACTGGGCCGCTCGGTATAGGAGAGCCATGCGGGCAGTGGCTGCCGAAGGGGACGTATCAGGCGCTGGAAGCGACAGGTCCGTGGATTAGTCTCGAGACGCCGTATGGCGTGAAATGGATACATGAGGAGCTTGCCCGCAAGGAGCGCCCGGAGGGGATCGTGCCGACCGATGAGTCCATTCAGCTGACGGCAGATATGGCAACGTACGCGTATCCGAGCACTGAGCAGATGGCTCATACGCCCGGCTTCTACGCGCCGCAGCAGGTGCAGGCGTTCGAGAAGTGGGACGCAGGCAACGGCGACGTCTGGTATCACTTCCGGTCGTTCAGCGGCTCGGAGTGGGTGAGGGTGCCGAAGCAGCCCTCCTAGCTGAAGAAGGACCCGCGAAGGCCGGTTGAGCGCCTAGCGGGTCCTTGCTTGTCATCGAAGCTTATAATAGCGAGAAGCTGGAGGTAAGTGCGCGCGCCTCGGACTTCTCCATCGGCGGCAGGACGACGACGGTCAGTGAGCCGGAGGGCACCTCGGTGTGACCGGCATCCCGGATCGACAAGTAGCCTTCGCCAGACAGGCGCAGCAGCTCCTGCTCGGTTCCTTTGAGCACAATTTTCTTTTGTCCGCTTTGCAGCCACGCCTGGAAGGCGTCGTGATTCGCTTTCTCATTCAGAAGCACATGCAGGGTCATGGTCGTTGCAGCATGGGCGACCTGTGCGGCGATCTTGCCTGCAGACATCTCTAGCTCGTCGTTCACCACATAATACTGTACATAATCGGTAATCGTAGCTTCCATGATCCTCTCGTACCTCCCTGAGATGAGTAGTGGCATACTCTTCCTATTATAGCGGCTTGTGGATGCTGAACTCAAACGGGACGCAACACCGAGGCTTGACCTGCCCTGTTGCAGGATAGCATACAAGTGGTGTGATCATATATGATAAGGTCAAACAAGCAGAAGGGACCCAGAAACGATGAGCGAAGCGATATTCTTGGTATCGGGGTATAAAAACAGCGGAAAAACAACGCTCGTCTGTAAGCTCATTCGGCTCCTCCGCGAGCAGGGACGGACCGTCGGCACGATCAAGCATGATGCTCACGACTTCGAGCTCGATCTAGAGGGTAAGGATACGTGGCAGCATCGGCAAGCCGGGGCTGAGGCGGTCGCCATTACGTCTGATCAAGGAGGTCGCACCTTCATCATGGAGCAGCGGTCGCTTGAGCTTGCTGAGCTGATTGCGCGGCTATCGCATCTCGATGTCGTCGTCGCCGAAGGGTTCAAGCATGCGGATTATCCGAAAATCGTCATCGTCCGCGAGGAGGCGCATTTACCGCTCCTGTCGCAGGTGCGGCAGGCTGCCGTTATCGCGACATGGCTGCCTAGTGAGACGGTTGAGCCGCATGCAAGTGGAGTACCGGTCGTGTCGATCGACCGGACGGAGGAACTGCTTGAGCTCGTCATGGAGAAGGCGAAGGAGCATGCGGCTGCCGGTCCCAGTTCGGCATCCAATAGCCGTACTTCGCAGCCAAGCACAGGAGGCGACACGCATGCGTGAGGAGCTGACCAGCAGGCACGAGGAGCTGACAGGCGTCATCATCGCTGGTGGTCGCAATGAGCGAATGGGGCAGGTGAAGGGGCTCATGCCGATCGCGGACGAGCCGTTGATCGCCCGTACGCTGCGTGAGCTGAGTCAGGTGTGCAGACGCCGCTTGCTCGTTGATAACGAGCCGGAGCGGTTCCGGCCTTACGCAGCAGCGGCCTGTGCGGAGCTCATTCGCGACGTTGTGCCGCACAGAGGGCCGATGAGCGGGCTGCACGCCGCGCTCGCTCATGGCTCTACGCCCTACTACTGGGCGGTAGGCAGCGATATGCCGTTCGTGTCGGGACAGGCGGCCATCTGGCTGCTCGAACGGCTGAAGGCTGAGCCTATGGAGGTGCTGGCGATTGTGCCGCGCATCGATGGACAGGTGCATCCGCTCCACGGCGTGTACCGTCAAGAATGCCTGTCCTCCATGACGGAGGCGCTGCAGTCGGAGCGAACCGGACTCATTCGCTGGCTGGGGGGCATTCATGCGTTGTATGTAACAGAGCAGGAGCTGACGGAGGCCGGTTTTGCGACGCGTATAGTAGACAGCTTCAATGATGAGGAAGGCTACAGGCGTTGCGTGGAGGCGGCATTATCTTAAACAAATCTTATCAATTTCTAATAGTTTCCTATGCTAGAATAGACAAGGTTGAAGGTAGGTTCCAACTGCTGTAAGCAGCGGAATAAGGAGCCTGACCTGACCGATATTATTCTGGGAGGGAAATTTATGAATTTGAATCGTCGTCATGTCCGTGCTCTGACGTCGCTTTCTGTGGCAGTAGCGGTTGCAATGTCCGCCATCCTGCTGCCTGTACCGTCTTACGCTGAAGGACCGCAGGATCCAGCGCCTGTCATTCAGCCTGTAGGTACACCGAACGGCAAGAAGGTGCTGTTCGACAACACGCACGGCCAAACGGCAGGAGCTGCCGACTGGGTTATTGACGGAGCATTCTCTGATTTTGCGAATGCGCTGGCGAATAACGGCTATTACGTGAAGGAGCTGCGTAAGACGACGCCGATTACGACGGCGGATCTGGCGGGCTACGACGTGTTCGTGCTTCCGGAGGCGAATATTCCTTACAAGACGAGCGAGCAGGCTGCTCTTGTGCAGTATGTGCAAGGCGGAGGAAGCTTGTTCTTCGTCTCCGACCATTACAATGCGGACCGTAACAAGAACCGTTGGGATTCGTCTGAAGCGTTCAACGGCTACCGTCGCGGTGCATGGTCCGATCCAGGCAAGGGAATGAGCACCGAGGAGCGCAACTCGGCTGCGATGCAGGATGTCGTTAGCTCGGATTGGCTCGCGACCAACTTCGGTATTCGCTTCCGTTATAACGCACTTGGTGATGTGAATGCGACTCAGGTCGTAACACCTTCCCAGGCGTTCGGCATTACGTCTGGTGTATCGTCGGTTGCGATGCATGCCGGCTCGACACTGGCGGTCATCGATCCGCAGAAGGCGAAGGGGATCGTGTACTTGCCTTCGACGAGCGCGAAGTGGGGTCCTGCTGTCGATCAGGGCGTCTATGCAGGCGGCGGCGTACCAGAGGGTCCTTACGTAGCAGTATCCAAGCTGGGTGCAGGTAAGGCAGGCTTTATTGGCGATTCTTCCCCAGTTGAAGATATTACACCGAAGTATACACGCGAGGAGACAGGCTCCTCGAAGAAGACGTATGACGGCTTCAAGGAGCAGAATGACGCCATTCTGCTTGTGAATATGGTGAACTGGCTGGCCACGAAGGAAAGCTATACGAACTTCAGCCAAGTACCAGGGCTGACGCTTGACCAACCGACTCCGTTGCTCGCGATGGAGACGCCGCAGACGTCGACAGAGCCGCAGGCAGAGCCGTGGTCCGCGCCAGCAGCAGGCTACAAGTGGTGGGATCGCTCGACGTTCAAGCCAGGCTCCTACGGCTACGGCACAACTGGCGGTGGCGGCGGTACGGGTGATGGCACAGGCGTATTCATCTCCGAATATATCGAAGGCAGCAGCTACAACAAGGCCATCGAAGTATACAATGGCACAGGTGCTTCCATCAGTCTGAGCGGCTACACGCTGGCTCAGTCCAACACGTCGACTGAGATCGCACTGAACGGTACACTCGCAGCAGGCGATGTCTATGTCGTCGCGCATCCGAGCGCGGCGAGCAACATTTTGGCAGTGGCTGATACTACGAGCTCCTCGATCGCGTTTAACGGTGACGATGCGGTTACGCTGAAGCTGAACGGTGCGGCGATCGATGTCGTCGGCACAGCTGGCGTATCGTTCGGTACGGACAAGACGCTCGTGCGTAACAACTCCGTAGCAGTAGGCAGCACGTCTTACAGCTCTGGCGAGTGGGCGGTATATGCATCGAACACAGCGACATACCTCGGCTCCCATACAGCTGCTGCTCCTGCGAACCAGCCTCCTGTCGTAGCAGCGCCAATCGCTGATCGTTCGGCAACAGCTGGCAGCGGTACCTTCACCGTTGATGCAACCAGCACATTCAGCGATCCGAACGGCGATACGCTGACGCTGACAGCTTCGACGAGCAACAGCTCCGTAGCGACAGTATCAGTTAGCGGCAAGCTGCTGAATATCAACCCGCTTGCAGCAGGTACGGCTACGATTACGGTTACAGCCAATGATGGCAAGGGCGGCAGCGTGTCTGATAGCTTCGTCGTCACGGTAACAGCGGCAGCAGCCGTTACATTGAATGAAGCGTTCGAGAGTGGCAGCAAGGGAGCATACACGGCGGGTAATGTGACGCTTGCTTCCGGTTCGTGGTACTTCGACAACGCTCTGATTGGCAACCTCACGACGGATCAGAAGACAGGCACACAATCCGCGCGTCTGCGGGCTGCGGGCTCGATGTCGATGAACTTCAACGTGAACGGTGCGACGACAGTTACGCTCAAGGTCGCGAACTTTGGTTCCGACAGCGGTGCAACGTGGAAGCTGCAGAAGTCTACGAACAACGGCTCGACATGGACCGATGTGACGAGTGCGGTGACGGCGACTTCGACGTTAACGGATAAGACGATTGCAGTGAACGAGTCAGGCTCAGTTCGCTTCAAGATCGTAGTAGCTGGAACGAGCAGTGCACGTCTGAATATCGACGAGTTCAAGGTTACGAACTAAGCGAAACCTCGCGTCTACGATGCGAATGCAGAGCTTCACAAGGAGGGCTGCCCTGAATGGGGCAGCTCTCTTCATGCTTGATGGCGTGCATCCAAGGTGAACGTAAGCTATGATGGAGCTGAGGAATTCGAAATCGAATAGCAACACAACGCTTAGAGAGGAGCGGACTTCATGGCACAGCTTGCAGTAGTCGGCAGCTTGAATATGGATATGGTGAACCAGGTAGACGAGCATCCGAGGCCGGGCGAAACAGTGAGAGGCTGGGGGACCGCCTACTACCCGGGAGGCAAGGGGGCGAATCAGGCTGTCGCAGCTGCGATGGCTGGGGCGCAGGTGCGCATGCTCGGGGCGGTCGGAGACGATGGCTTCGGCAGCAGTCTGCTGGAGGAGCTCACTCGAAGGCAAGTAAGCACGGAGCATCTGCTTCGCAAGCCAGTCACCTCGGGGATGGCCTTCATCACGGTGAGTCGGTCTGGGGAGAACAGCATCATCCTCTCGGAAGGGGCGAACGGCCTGCTCACCGATCAGGATGCTGAACAAGCTGTAGCACGAGGCTTGCTGCAGGGAGTATCGGCTGTGCTGCTGCAGAATGAAATTCCGTGGGCCGTCAACGTGCGTATACTTGAGCTGGCAGCGGAGTCAGGCGTACCTGTATATCTGAATCCGGCTCCGGCTACGGATGTGCCAGAAGAGCAGCTGAGACTCGTCCATACGCTCGTGGTGAATGAGACGGAGGCGGCGGTCATCAGTGGTGCAGAGGCTCGAACGCCTGAGGAAGCGCTGCTTGTGGCAGAGCGGCTTCGCGTTCGGGGAGTGCGCAACGTCATCGTGACGCTCGGTGAACAGGGGGCCGTGTATGCGGGTGAGGAAGGAACGCTGGTCCAGTCGGCGTACAAGGTCGAGCCGGTCGATACGACAGCGGCCGGGGACACGTTCATCGGTGTCTACGCAGCTGCGCGTGCCAGAGGTGAGTCGGCTCGCAGTGCGCTTGATGCAGCGTCAGCAGCAGCAGCACTAGCTGTGACAAGACGTGGTGCGCAAGAATCGATTCCGATGTGGCACGAGATTGCTGCTTTTAGACAAGGGACGTAAGCAAGACAGTGACTCTTTAATAGTAGGAAGTAGCAAGGAGAGGCTGCACCGAAGCTCATAGGAGCGGGGGAGCGGCTTTTTTGTGCTGTCTATTACAACAATTTAACAATTTCTTCAACTATGAATGTGTGAAAATAAACAAAAAAACTGGGTTTCGGTCGAGCGGAAAAAAAGGTATGATGAGACTATATATTTTTTCTACAAGATTCGCTTCATGATAGGGTCGCAAAGACTATGACCTGTGACTTTAGAATGACTTAATAAAGGAGATTACAAATCTGATGATACATATTCTTAATCATGCTTGTCGAAGCAAGGCGATCAAGCTGCTGCTCATCTGGTCGATGATGGTGGTCCAGCTGGCGATGGGGGTGGGGCGAGCCGATGCTGTCGTTGCTCCTACGGTCAACCTCAGCAGCTTATCCGTTAACGGCTTCGTATTGAACCCGGCCTTCGATCCCAGTGTGACCAGCTATAAGGTGAAGGTGCCTTACGGCACACCAAGCGTCGATGTGAGGGCTACGATTATGGAGAGTGGCGTCAAGCTATCGATAGCGGGAGTTACGATCGAGACGTTCTCTAATACGTACACCTATACAGAATCGATCGTACTGGACAGCGACAAGAAGGTGATCCCTATCGATGTGAGATCGGGAGATCATTCGATCTTAAAGAAGTATTCGGTCGAGGTCGAGGTCGTATCCGGCAAGCTGTCGGCCGGGCAGGACCATTCGGCTGTTGTACATAACGGCTCGGTGTGGACGTGGGGCAGCAACGAGTACGGTCAGCTTGGGGACTCATCAGCGCTGAGCACGGATGCCGATCGGACGATACCGGGCAGACTGCCCGATCTTCATGGCATTATCGATATCGCTTCGGCCGAGTATCACACGATCGCGCTGAAGGCAGACGGAACGGTGTGGGGCTGGGGTGATAATGACTTAGGACAGCTAGGTGTGGACCGCAATGTGACCACCTATAACGCGCCTGTTCAGGTGCCGAATATGACGAATGTGATCGCAGTCAGTGCGGGAGACAATTACGGACTTGCGCTGAAGAATGACGGGACGGTCTGGATGTGGGGCTATGTTCCCGGGCAAGGCTATCCAGATGAAGTGCCGATTCTAGTCGGCAGCGGGATGAACGCGATCGACGGTGGACGAACACATGCGCTCATGCGGAAGAAAGACGGCACGCTGTGGTCGACCGGCAGCAACTATCAAGGGGAGCTTGGCCGAGATTCATCGGGTAATTCCGTGACGGCGGTGCAGGTCGAGCTTCCACCAGGTACGAGCATCGCTAGCTTCTCGGCAGGCTCGTATTACTCCCTGGCACTCGATACGAACGGTCAAGTGTGGGGCTGGGGTCGGTCGGGTCAACATATTGGAATGAATACGAGTGGACCGGCCACTAGAACACCGATCCTAGTGACGACCTTCAGCAGCATAGGGGCTGTCTCGGTGGAGGCTGGCGGCGAGCGCTCGTTCATTACGAAGAGCGATGGCACGGTCTGGGCGATCGGCGCGAGTGACCTCGGTCATGACGGCTACAGCTCGAGCAGTGCGGTTCAAGTGCTTCATCTGTCAGACACGAAGCAACTCGCGTCCTCCTACTGGCACACGCTGGCTCGGACTGGCGATGGCAGCCTATGGGCATGGGGGCTGGACTTCAATGGCGAGCTCGGCAACGGAAGCAGCGGGGCTACAAGTACGCCGGTCAAGCTCCATTTATACGGGTACAGCGACCTTGCGGACCTTCAGCTTAGCACAGGAAGCTTGACACCGTCCTTCTCGCCCGAGATAAGGAGCTACACCGTTACCGTACCTTATCGGCAGACGAGCATCGAGCTTAAGCCGACAGCAGCGCATAGCGGCGTACTGTCGCTCACCGTGAACGGAGCGGGGGCATCGAGTGGAGAGTCACAGCGTGTGGACCTTGCGGTCGGTGTGAATCCGGCTCAGATCGAGATACAGGATCGGTTCGGCCTATCGACCGTCTACGATATAGCCATTACGCGTCAGGCACCGAACGAGACGTCTCTTCTATCACTGGAGCTGCAGGGGCTTGTGCTGAACCCGGCCTTTGACCCGAGCGTGACGGAATACGAGGTTAGAGTACCTTATGAGCAGGAGGAAGCGCTGGTAACGCTCGTACCGGAGCATACGGGAACGGTGCTGTCTGCTATCGGGCTCTCTCTTGAACCTGATACGCCAATTGCGGTTGAGCTTGGAGACAGCGATACGGTGTACCCGATTACATTGAGCAATGGCAGCTTATCTGGTACGTACACGATTCGTTTCAAAAAGATTACCGGTGCTCTCGCAGCCGGAGCCGCTCATTCCGCAGCGGTGCGCAACGGCGATGTATGGGCGTGGGGGGCCAACGACTACGGACAGCTTGGCAACGGGACGAGCGGCAGTGTGCCTGTGGCTACGCCTGCGCCATTGTCATTAACAGGCATCGTCGATCTAGTAGCCGGTACGAATCATACGGCGGCGCTGAAGGCCGACGGGACAGTCTGGTCGTGGGGACTGAACGATAACGGACAGCTAGGTACAGGGGGAGCCGGCTATGGCTACATGCAGACAGCTCCTGTACAGACGGGAGCTGACGTAGCTGGCTTCCACAGCATCGTGCAGGTCGTCGCAAGGGGCGCGGGAGCTGCAGCGCTGGCGAGTGATGGCACCGTATGGGTGTGGGGCTCGAGCGTATACGCGAACGCGAATGAGCCGAAGCGACTTGAAGGTATAGACCAGGTCAAGGCGATTGCCGCTGGTAGCGACTATCTCTTAATGCTGAAGCGGGATGGTACGCTGTGGGGAATAGGTGCGAACTATTACGGCATGCTGGGAGACGGCACGACAGCTCCGGCCGAGGTGCCGGTAGCTGTAGCACTACCGCAGCATGTGTCGATCGTCTCCATCTCTGCCGGCCTGTACCATTCGCTTGCACTCGACAGCTCGGGTCAAGTATGGGGCTGGGGCAGAGGCGATGAACGGATGGGCACTGCTGTGGACGACTGGAACGATGCGAGCAATGTGACTTCGCCCGTCGTTGTACCCGCACTCTCAGGCATCGGAGCTGTCAAGGTGGAGGCGACTCAACAGAACTCCTTCCTGTTGAAGGCCGACGGAACGGTATGGGGCATTGGCAGGAATAGCTCAGGCGAGCTAGGAGCCGGTGATACGGCGGAGCATGTGACGGCTGTACCGATGAGGGAGGCTGCTCACGTGTCACGGATCGCAGCCGGGTCCAGTCATACGCTCGTCATGACTCACACAGGGAATGTGCTCGGCGCGGGTTACAACGTGTCAGGGGTGCTCGGCATAGGTGAGACAACGTATGAGGAATCTACACCGAAGCAGGCTCTGCTGTATGGAGCCGCCGAGCTGTCCGGTCTTCGCGTGGAAGGCTATGAGCTGGAGCCGCAGTTTGCGTCCAATACGTACTCGTATTCGATCACTGTTCCATTCGTGCAGGACGAGCTTGTCGTTACGCCAACGATGGCCCATCCGCTGTCAGCGACGCTCGAGCTGAAGGGCGCTGTTGGGTCAAGCTCCGGCGGACCGATTTCTGTCCCCTTGCAGGTCGGGCCGAATACGCTGGAGCTAGCGATTACGGCGGCAAGCGGCAAGGTGCTTACTTATACGTTGACTGTGAACCGTCTGCTTGGGGCGGAGGTCGCCGGTCTGGACATCCGTTCAGGGAACACAAGCTTCACGATGAACCCGGCTTTCAGGCCTGATATATTCGATTATGAGGTGAAGGTGCCGGACGGGGTGACGAGCATCAGTCTGGTTCCTGATGCGGATGCGATGCTGGAGCTGCTCGTTGAGCTTGAAGGCGGGACGAATCTACCTCTTGCTTCCGGTGAACCGATCACGGTGCCGATTGCTGGTACGGTTACGTCGCTGCAGGTGAAGGCGAATTTGCCCAAGGAAGGCTTAAGTACACTGTATACGCTTCGGCTGCTCTCGGGCACCAAGGAGCTTGCAGCTGGAAGCAATCATATGCTCGCGCTGCAAGGCGGTCGAGTATGGACGTGGGGCAGCTCTGCATACGGTCAGCTTGGTAACGGAACGATGGGCTACGATGTGAAGCGGACTGTTCCAGCGGCCATCGGCTTAACCGATATCGTGCATGTTGCAGCCGGAGGTATGCACTCGCTTGCGCTCAAGGCCGACGGAACGGTATGGACATGGGGCAAAAACGAGTACGGAGAGCTTGGCAACGGGAGGAGCGGCGGCTCGGAGGCGCAGACAGCTCCCGCACAGATTGGTGTAGGTCAGCCGCAATTTAGAGAGATTACGGCCCTTGCGGCAGGCAACAATTATTCCGCAGCGCTGCAAAATGACGGTACGGTATGGTACTGGGGCAGGCTGACGATCAACGCCTCCCAATCCAGCGCACCGATCAGGCTGACGGGCATTGACGAGGTGAAGGCGATCGCAGCAGGCCATGAGCACCTCTTGCTGCTGAAGAGAGATGGAACTCTGTGGACCGTTGGAGCGAATGAATACGGCCAGCTGGGCATTGGTACAACTGTGGCTGCGCACGCGCCTGTCCAAGTGCAGCTGCCGAATAACACCGCGGTAACGTCGATCGCAGCAGCAGCGGCTCACTCCCTTGCACTAGATCAGAGCGGGAATGTGTGGGGCTGGGGTTTATACGATGAACGACTTGGCTTCGCCAAGCCAGAGTCCGCTCAAGAAGCGGAGAAGCAGACGCAGCCTGTATTGCTATCGTCGCTGTCGGGGAAGGGCGCTGTTCGTGTCGAAGCGAACGAGATGAACTCTTATATCGCAGCTGATGACGGGTCGGTATGGGGAATTGGCGTGAACGGAGTGGGCGAGCTTGGAGACGGGACGTATGTATCCAGAGTCGAGCCGGTGAAGGCGATGCTGCCGGAGCCTGTACGCGCCTTTACAGCCGGAGGCATGTCGATCGCAGGAATGTCCATGGACGGAGCGATGAGAGCGAGCGGCTACAACGACTACGGACAGCTTGGCGATGGAACGGTCATCTCGAGCCCGTCACCGGTGATCACGCTTCTGTATCAATCGGCAGACTTGTCGGGGCTTGCTGTAGATGTAGGTGAGCTGACGCCTGCCTTCCAATTCGGACAGCTGGGCTATGAGCTGAAGGTGCCGAGCACCGTATCCAGCATCAGCATCACTGCCATACCAGCCTATGGCGACATCCTCGGGTTGTCCATCGGCGGACAATCCGGCTCGGGAGGTGTTCCGCAGCAGGTCCCTCTCGAGATTGGACTGAATACGGTTATGGTGACCGTGACTGGAGCTAATCAGACTGTTAAGAGCTACGTGCTTACGATACATCGTGAGGCAAGCGCGAGGCTGAGTAGTCTCCAGCTTGAAGCCGCAGGGGCTCCGATAGTCTATGAGCCAGCGTTCAGTCTGAATGATTATGAGTATACAGCGACCGTCGATCCATCCGTTACGGAGGTGGAGCTCTCCTTCCTGCCTCTTGACACGGGAGCGTCGGCTGTGATCGATGGGCATCCGGTCTCGGGTTCCAGCTCCGTATTGCCGCTTGAGAGTGGTACGAACGTCGTGGAGCTTGTGATTACGGGCAGCGATGGGATCACGAAGCAGCCGTACATGCTGAAGATTATACGCGGTCTGCCGTCAGAGTCGAAAGCGCAGGAGTGGAGCCGAAAGCTCGAGTATCAAGGCTATGCACTCGAAGGGAAAGCCGTGAAGGCGGTAGAGCGACCGGACGGCGGTTACGCAGCGCTCGTGGTGGATGAAGCTTCATTCGTACCGAACTCCAAGATCGTATGGCTGGATCGCAACGGTGAGGTCGAGACCTATACGATGCTGTACAAGCGACTTGTGGACTTGATTCGGGTCGGCGATGAGTATGTAGTGCTCAGCGACGATGGCTGGAATGGACAGTCAGCGACTATGTTCAAGGTCAATAAGGCGTCTGGGCTCGTCGCAGGAACGGATCGGTATTACGGCTCGTCCTACAATGGACAGGATACGGTCAAGGTTATACCGAGATCGATAAGGGCCACAACGGACAGCTCAGGAGCGCTGAACGGCTATATCGTCTCGAGTACGATGGAGAGGCAGCCGGGCATGCAGGAGGCGCACGTACTGAAGCTGAGCGCGGATGGCTGGAAGGAATGGGAGCGTGCGTTCGTTTCTCCGGCAGGCGACACACTGGATGTGACCAAGGCGTTCCAAGCTTCAGATGGCGGCTACTTCGTGGCCGGGACCGTCAATCCGGATAACCCAGACAGCGATATGTTCGCCTTGAAGCTGTCATCTGCAGGCTCTGAGCAATGGTTCACAGCGCTTGGAGGCAGTGGAGCAGAGTGGACCAGGGATGTGATCGAAACAAGAAGTGGAGCATTCCGTCTGATCGGACGAACGAGCACGGGCGTGACGGACGGCGGGACGCGCATCTATACAGCTGAGGTTGGTGCAGACGGCTCCAAGCTCTGGTCGAGAGCATGGACCGACCTGGGAGTCGCTTCCTCTGGTCAATCAATTGCAGCGGTAGATGGCGGATATGTAGTGGCTGCTACAGTCAATGGTCAAGCTTATACATTCATGACCAACGAAGCCGGGCACCGGATATGGTCAAGCGCGATATCACCTCTCTATAACGAGGAGACCGCCGTTCAGGTGGAGCCGACGCTTGATCAGGGCTGGCTGCTGGCGAGTACAATCGACGGCTCGAAGGGCTTCCGCTTCATCAAGTTCGCTGGCATCGACTTGTCGTTGTCCGCGCTGACTGTAGGCGGTCAAGCGATAGACTTGAGCGATAGCGTCAATGTGCGCACCCTGGCGAAGCCAGTCGAATCGCGCCATTCTTATCCGAACGGGAAGACGCAGACGTGGACGGTTACAGAGCCGGGCGCAGCGGAGATTCGGGTTCATTTTACCAAGATCCAGACGGAGAAAGACTATGATTACTTGACCACGAGCGCTGGAGACAGCTGGAGCACAAGTGATGAGCTGACGGACATCTGGAGCAGCTGGATGACGGGGGACCAAATCTCGATTCAGCTGAAAACGGACTCGAGTATAGATGGATACGGCTTCCATATTGATAAGCTGGAGTACAAGCTGCCGTCGACGGGCGACGGGCGAACGATCACGAAGGTCGTCACCATTCCAAGCGAAGCCCAGGAGATCGTGCTCGTGCCGACGATGGTCGATCCGACTGCCGGACTGCTGACGATCGACGGAACGCCGCATACGAGTGCTGCACCGATAACGATACCGGTTCAGACCGATGAGAAGACGGTCACGATCGCAACCGTTGGCTCGCATGCCGCTCTGGGGTATACGTACATCGTGAAGCTGATCAAGCTGTCCTCTGATGCGACCTTGAGTCAGCTGAGCTTAAGCGGGGTGGATCTCACTTTCGTTCCGACGCAAACCTTATACGAAGTGAAGGTGCCGTACGAGGTCGGCAAGCTGATCGTGCAGGCTGACCCGAATCACAATCGAGCATTATTGACTGTCGAGGGCGGGATGTACGATCCGGACACGAGGGCTCTGCTGCTGGAGCCAGACAAGACGACGGAGCTCATTATCCGTGTGACGGCTCAGAATGGCAGCGTGCTTGCGTATACGGTACGTATTCATCGCGAGGCCTCACCACTGTTGACCATACCGAAGGAGATCGAGTACATTCAGGAGCCGAGTGAGCTGATCGATAGGTACGGGCTTGGTACAGTGTACAGTGTAACCAGCGATTCCGATGGCGGCATTCTGCTTACCGGCGCGACAAGCGAGGAGGGCAGAGCACGAATTGTGAAGCTGACGTCGTCGGGCGAGGTGGAGTGGATCTCTCCATTCGAGGACAGGTACAGCTATATTCATCAGCTGACTGTGCAGACGGACGGAGCTTACACGGCGATCGGGACGACGACGGTGGATTGGATGGAGCATCTGCTGTATGTCGAGCTGGATCGGTCTGGGCAAGTGACGAAGCAGGCGCTGCTTCCATTGGAGATATCATTGAGCTTGCATCAGGTTCTGCGTACAGCAGATCAAGGCTACTTGATCGTTCTCTACGAATATGGTGAGTCGAATGAACACTCTCGGAAGATCAAGCTGATGAAGCTGAGCGCGGATGGAACGATGGTCTGGGAGGAGCAGGTTGAGGATAGTGAGGGCGACTCCATCGAGGATGTGGTCGAAGCACCGGACGGAGCTGTCTACTTGCTGGGTACTTCGTCTAACGGTGAAATGATCTGGTATCGTACGTGGCGTGAGTCTGACGAATCGTTCTCGGTGGTGAAAAAAACGTTCACTTCATCGCTGCGGCTGAACGGACGAGCGATTGCGGCAGCGGAGGACGGTGTGCTGCTTGCTGGCTCGATTGTGAGCGAGGCTGGGACGCGCAAGGGAATGCTGCTCAAGGTCGATGAGAACGGGACGGAGCAGTGGAGACGAATCTATGAATCTCCTTATGGTCTGGAGCTTCATACGTTGACGCCGACCTATGACGGGGGCTTCCTCGTAAGTGGCGCGGAATATGAGCTGCCGGATACGGAATACGGACAGCTCCGCATGCTGAAGCTGGATCAGGATGGCAATGAATATTGGAAGCTAGGCAGCGGAAGGTATGAAGGTCATGTCAGTCCGAGTAAAGTAGTTGAGACCGTCTCAGGCGGATATGTCGTATTGAATGAGCTGACGCATTCCGGATACTACTTCGTGATGAAGCTCGCTGATGAAGCGGTTAGTCTTAGCGCGCTGGTGCCTAGCACAGGCGAGCTGAGTCCTGCATTCGAGCCGAGCATTCTGCAATATGAATTAAACGTCGATTATGCGGTGAACAACCTGAAGCTGGGAGCTCAGTCTGATTCGAGGCTGCAGCCGATGACAGCTGAAGCGTATGTGCCGGGGACGACGGAGCCGATTGCCGTTGAAGTAACAGGCGAGGGCGTTATCCACATTGCAGACTTGCCAGTTGGTGAAACTGTCTTGAAGCTCGGTATCGTAAGAGCTGATGGCATAGCCCGCAAGTCGTACACGGTTCACGTGACGCGAGCTATTCAGGATGAAGCGGCTGCTGTGGCCGAAGCGCTGCAACAGCTCACGTGGGAATCGATTCGTGGAAGCAATGAGTTGATCGAGGCTGTCGTGAACGATGTGCAGCTGCCGAGCTCGGGCGCGGCTGGCACGAAGGTCGAATGGTCGTCGAGCCATCCGCAATATGTATCAGCTGTGGATGGAACGGTGGTGCGGCCCGCTTATACGGAGGCTGATCAAGCTGTCGTGCTGACCGCAACTGTTACGCTCGGAGCTGTAAGTGAGCAGAAGAGCTTCACACTGAACGTGGTGAAGCTCGAGATGACGGACGCGGACCGATTAGCGGAGGCCGCGGCAGCGTTGGTGGCATCCGCGATTACGGCGGATGCGGGGAATGTGACAGGCAGCAAGGTGACGCTGCCTGAGGCGGGTCTCCACGGCACGGTGATCGCGTGGAGCAGCTCGAATCCGTCCGTCATCGGAACGGACGGAACGGTGGTTCGGCCGCCGCATAACGGCGAAGACGCCGTCGTCACGTTGACAGCGACGCTCACGCTAGGCGGCCTGAGCGTGGTGAAGAGCTTCACACTGAACGTAGTGAAGCTCAGCATGACCGACGCGGACCGACTGGCGGAGGCCGCGGCAGCGTTGGTGGCATCCGCGATTACGGCGGATGCAGGGAATGTGACAGGCAGCAAGGTGACGCTGCCTGAGACCGGGCTCCACGGCGCGGTGATCGCGTGGAGCAGCTCGAATCCGTCCGTCATTGGAACGGACGGAACGGTGGTGCGGCCGCCGCACACAGGCGAAGACGCCGTCGTCGTGTTGACGGCGACGCTCACGCTAGGCGGCCTGAGCGTGGTGAAGAGCTTCACACTGAACGTGGTGAAGCTCAGCATGACTGACGCGAACCGGCTGGCTGCGGCCGCGCATGCCTTACACGCATCCGCGATAACACCGGATGCGGGGAATGTGACAAGCAGCAAGGTGACGCTGCCTGAGGCGGGTCTCCACGGCGCGGTGATCGCGTGGAGCAGCTCGAATCCGTCCGTCATTGGAACGGACGGAACGGTGGTGAGGCCGCCGCATAACGGCGAAGACGCCGTCGTCGTGTTGACGGCGACGCTCACGCTAGGCGGCCTGAGCGTGGTGAAGAGCTTCACACTGAACGTGGTGAAGCTCGAGATGACGGACGCGGACCGGTTGACGGAGGCCGCGGCAGCGTTGGTGGCATCCGCGATTACGGCGGATGCGGGGAATGTGACAGGCAGCAAGGTGACGCTGCCTGAGACCGGGCTCCACGGCGCGGTAATCGCGTGGAGCAGCTCGAATCCGTCCGTCATTGGAACGGACGGAACGGTGGTGAGGCCGCCGCACCATGGCGCAGACGCCGTCGTCGTACTGACGGCGACGATCACGCTAGGCGGCCTGAGCGTGGTGAAGAGCTTCACGTTGAACGTAGTGAAGCTCAGCATGACCGACGCGGACCGGCTGGCGGAGGCCGCGCAAGCCTTACACGAATCCGCGATTACACCGGATGCGGGGAACGTGACAGGCAGCAAGGTGACGCTGCCTGCCACAGCTCTCCACGGCGCTACCATCGCGTGGAGTAGCTCTGCCCCGTCCGTCATCGGAACGGACGGAACAGTGGTTCGGCCGCCGCACACAGGCGCAGACGCCGTCGTCATACTGACGGCGACGCTCACGCTAGGCGGCCTGAGCGTGTCGAAGAGCTTCACGTTGAACGTAGTGAAGCTCAGCATGACCGACGCGGACCGATTAGCGGAGGCCGCGGCAGCGTTGGTGGCATCCGCGATTACGGCGGATGCGGGGAATGTAACAGGCAGCAAGGTGACGCTGCCTGAGGCGGGTCTCCACGGCACGGTTATCGCGTGGAGCAGCTCGAATCCGTCCGTCATCGGAACGGACGGATCAGTGGTGCGGCCGCCGCATAATGGCGAAGACGCCGTCGTCGTACTGACGGCGACGATCACGCTAGGCGGCCTGAGCACCTCGAAGAGCTTCACCCTAACAGTGGTGAAGCTCAGCATGACCGACGCGGACCGATTAGCGGAGGCCGCGCAAGCCTTACACGCATCCGCGATTACACCGGATGCGGGGAATGTGACAGGCAGCAAGGTGACGCTGCCTGAGACCGGGCTCCACGGCACGGTGATCGCGTGGAGTAGCTCGAATCCGTCCGTCATTGGAACGGACGGAACAGTGGTGCGGCCGCCGCACACAGGCGCAGACGCCGTCGTCACGCTGACGGCGACGCTCACGCTAGGCGGCCTGAGCACCTCGAAGAGCTTCACCCTAACAGTGGTGAAGCTCAGCATGACCGACGCGGACCGATTAGCGGAGGCCGCGCAAGCCTTACACGCATCCGCGATTACACCGGATGCGGGGAATGTGACAGGCAGCAAGGTGACGCTGCCTGCCACAGCTCTCCACGGCGCTACCATCGCGTGGAGCAGCTCTGCCCCGTCCGTCATCGGAACGGACGGAACGGTTACGCGGCCGCCGCACACAGGCAAAGACGCCGTCGTCACGCTGACGGCGACGCTCACGCTAGGCGGCCTAAGCACCTCGAAGAGCTTCACCCTAACAGTGGTGAAGCTGCCGAGACCGCTTAGCTCCGACGCGAGCATTGCGGTCGTGAGGGCGGGTGCGGATGTTCTTTTCGAGGATGGACAGACGGTGCCGACGTCTTGGAGTTATTTTACCGACGGGACAGAAGCAAGTCTTACGATTGAGCTGGCCGATCCGAATGCGACGATGAAGCTGAGCAGTAGCGTAACGGATGTGACGTACGCATTCTCAGGGGCGATGGGTACGCTGACGGTGACGAATATTACGTACCAGGAGGTGCGCATTATTCCACTGCTCGTAACGGCGGAGGACATGACGACGAAGCCGTATCATATTATCGTGGCGCGCCTCACATTGACCGATAGTGAAATTGTGAGCAGAGCGGTCGACAGCATCAGCGAGCAGAGTATACGCGGGCAGAACGCAAGCTTGTCTCAGGTGAAGAGTAATCTGGTGCTGCCGGGGGACGGTCCGAACGGAACATCGATAAGCTGGATGAGCAGCATGCCGCACATCATTGAGACGAGCCCGATCGCCGGTAAGGTGGTCAGGCAGCCGAATCAGAATGTGACCGTGAGTTTGACAGCTACGGTGACGAAGGGTGTGTACGCAGCTGCGAAGACGTTCCAAGTGAACGTGCTAAAGCTAGACGCACAGGAAAGCGACGAGGCGCAGCTCCTACAGGTCACTCCGCTACAGAGTGGGCACAAGGTGCTGAAGGTTGGACCATCGTTCTCGGTAGTGCTGGCACAAGGAGCAGTCTCGCTGGATGTGGCGCTTGCCGTATCGGACAAGGCGAAGATCGTATCGGTAGAAGGCGCGGAGACGTTGAGCCAAGGCTACAGACTCCCTGCACAAAATGGCATCTACCGCGTCATCATTCAATCTGAGAGCGGCAAGCTCATGACGCATGAGCTCCAGCTGATCGTGCCTCTTGCGATGCAGACACCGATTGCGGCCGATACGAGCAAGCCTATGGTGTACAGCGGGGGCATTGTGCTGAACTTAACATCAGCCTTCGCAGGCTCGGCTTCTACTGTGACAGCCGCGTTGGTTCCAGTGAACGGACAGCGGGAGCAAGGCATGAACCGCGCGGGCGCCGTCGTCGATATTACACTAAGCGGTGTGACGATTGATCCTGCCAAGCCGGTCGCTCTAACTTTACCGGTAACGAGTGTAAGTGATTGGGCGAAGGTCGCTGTCTTCTATTACAATGAGGCGACGGGCGAGTGGGAAGCGCTGAAGACGGAGCGTGATTCTGTCAACCAACAGGTTACGGTTCATGTGACGCACTTCTCGACGTACGGTGTGTTCGAAGCTGATCAAGCTGCTTCGCCGCGGCTGATGCTTAGCGAACAGTCTGAGCTCATATTGCCGGTTGCGCCAGAGGGTGTAAGCTACTATTACACGCTTGACGGCTCAGAGCCTGGACGCGATAGCTTGAAGTACAGCTCAGCGGCTAAGCCGACGGTTGGACCTGCTGATCTCGTTCGAGTGACGGCTGTGAAGTCGGGGGTGCAGAACAGTCCGATTGTATCAGCCGCATCGCTGGGCTACATTCGCCAAGGCAGCCTGCAGCTGACCGATGTCAATCAAGACGGAGCGGTTAATCGCTTGGACATGATTGAGCTACTGAAGCTGCTCCCTGCAAGAATTGTTTTAGACTAGGAAAAAGGTAAGGACTAAAAAGGGCTTCCATTTAATTGGAAGCCCTTTTTGGTGTACGCTGTGGAAGGGTACCACTACAAGGTGCGCGATCCAGAGAGGCTGTTACGATGCAAAACATCGTAACGGCCAACCACCAGCGCCCCGCCGCGCGCGCCAAGCCTGCCATTACGATGCAAAGCATCGTAATGGCTCACCGTGCTCACCGAGAATAGCGTAAACATCCCCCGTTGACATAGGGTGGGGGGGTATTGTACGATGCTAACATAGATCAATATTCAAATGCTTACCATTCTAAGGAGGACCTATACGATGGCTACTATTACACTGCAAGTGGAAGGAATGTCATGCAATCACTGTGTGAATTCGATCGAAGGAACGCTGCGGGAGCTGGGGGCTTTGGGACAAGTGAATCTGGCAGCTCAAACGGTCACGGTTGAGTATGATGAGAGCAAGCTACAGGTAGAGACGATCAAGTCAGCAATCGAGGAACAGGGTTACGACGTGAAGTAGACGACAAGAAGCAGTCAGCACGAAGTAACACCCAGAAGCAGTCAGCACGAAGTAACACCAAGAAGCAGTCAGCACGAAGTAACACCAAGAAGCAGTCAGCACGAAGTAACACCAAGAAGCAGTCAGCACGAAGTAACACCAAGAAGCAGTCAGCACGAAGTAACACCAAGAAGCAGTCAGCACGAAGTAACAACAAGAAGCAGGCAGCATAACGTAGACCCGTCTAAAGCAAGCAGTCCGGATGCTTGATATCTAGTGCAAGTCGTTTGAAGGGGAGATGCGGGATGGAGAAATCAACAGCTGCACAGCAGCAAGCGACGCTGGGCATCACGGGCATGACGTGCGCCGCTTGTGCGAATCGGATCGAGAAGAGCCTTGGGAAGCTCGAGGGTGTCGAGCAAGCGAATGTCAATTTCGCGATGGAGCAGGCCAGCGTCATCTACGACCCGCAAGTGACCCGGCTGAGCGATATAGTGAACAAGATCGAGTCGCTTGGCTACGGCACGGCGAAAGAGACGCTTGAGCTTCGTATTGGCGGTATGACGTGCGCGGCTTGCGCGGCTCGGATCGAGAAGGGGCTCGGTAAGACGGCTGGTGTCTCTAAGGCAGCTGTTAACCTCGCTCTTGAGGTCGCACATGTTGAGTACAATCCGTCCAGCGTCTCCGCGGCAGAGCTTATTCGCAAGATTGAGAAGCTGGGGTATACGGCTGAGCTGAAGGAGAGCGTGGAGGAGCGGCAGACCGATCACCGTCAGGATACGATTCGCAGGCTGAAGCGGAACGTGCTGTTCGCCGCTGTGTTGTCGTTCCCGCTGCTCTGGGCGATGGTTGGACACTTCGCCTTCACGTCGTTCATCTGGCTGCCGGAGCTGTTCATGAACGCTTGGTTTCAGCTTGCACTCGCGACACCGGTGCAGTTCATCATCGGCTGGCCGTTCTACCGAGGGGCGTATAAGGCTCTTCGTAACGGCAGCGCCAACATGGATGTACTGGTCGCGCTCGGCACGTCGGCGGCCTACTTCTACAGCCTGTATGTGACACTCACGGCAGGGAGCGCGGCCACACACGGTCAAGAACACGGACAGCATCAACAGGTCGAGCTCTACTACGAGACGAGCGCGGTACTTATTACATTGATTTTACTCGGGAAGCTGTTCGAGGCACTGGCGAAGGGCAGATCGTCCGAGGCGATCAAGACGCTTATGGGCTTGCAGGCCAAAAGCGCTCTCGTCCTGCGGGACGGACAAGAGCTGCACATTCCGGTTGAGCAGGTCGTTACGGGTGACATCTTCCTCGTCAAGCCAGGCGAGAAGGTGCCGGTGGACGGCATCGTGCTGGACGGCGTGTCATCTGTCGATGAGTCGATGCTCACTGGCGAGAGCCTACCGATCGAGAAGCGTGCGGACGATACCGTTATCGGCGCTTCGCTGAACAAGAACGGCCTGCTGAAGGTGCGTGCGACGAAGGTCGGCAAGGAGACGGCGCTGGCGCAAATTATTAAGATCGTCGAGGATGCACAAGGCTCCAAGGCACCGATCCAGCGCATTGCTGACCGCATCTCCGGTATATTCGTCCCGATCGTCGTCGGCATCGCGGTTGCCGCCTTCCTGCTCTGGTACTTCCTCATCGAGCCGGGCGACTTCGGGAGCGCGCTCGAGAAGGCGATTGCGGTGCTCGTCATCGCTTGCCCGTGTGCTCTTGGTCTTGCTACGCCCACATCAGTCATGGCTGGCTCCGGCCGCGCGGCGGAGCTCGGCATCTTGTTCAAGGGCGGCGAGCATCTGGAGACGGCGCATCTGATCGATGCCGTTGTGCTCGATAAGACAGGCACGGTGACCCACGGCAAGCCGGTGCTCACGGACGTCATGCCTGCCCACGGTCAGGCGGAGGACAGCTTCCTTCGGGCGATTGGCGCTGCTGAGCGCGGGTCGGAGCATCCGCTGGCCGAGGCAATCGTAAGCGGTCTGCAGGCTAGGGGCGTTCAGCTTAGGGAGGCTGAGCAGTTCGAGGCGATCCCAGGCTTCGGCGTTCGAGCGGTCGTCGAGGGACGCGAGGTGCTGGTCGGTACCCGCAAGCTGATGTCAGCTCAGCATGTGTGGCTGCCCGACGACGCGCTACAGACGATGACCTCACTCGAGGAGGCAGGCAAGACCGCCATGCTTACGGCTATCGACGGCCAATACGCAGGACTTGTCGCCGTCGCCGATACGATTAAGGAATCGTCCAAGGCAGCCGTCGCCCGTCTGCGGCAGCTCGGCATCGAGGTCATCATGATTACCGGCGACAATACGCGTACGGCACAAGCCATCGCCGCCGAGGCAGGCATCCAGCAGGTGCTGGCAGAGGTGCTGCCAGAGGGCAAGGCCGACGAAGTGAGGAAGCTGCAAGCAGCAGGCCGTAAGGTCGCGATGGTCGGCGACGGCATCAACGATGCTCCGGCGCTTGCTACCGCGGATGTCGGAATGGCGATCGGCACAGGCACCGATGTCGCGATGGAGGCAGCGGATGTGACATTGATGCGCGGCGATTTGAACAGCATCCCCGATGCGATGGAGATGAGCAGACGCACGATGCGCAACATTCGGCAAAACCTGTTCTGGGCGCTCGCCTACAACGTCATCGGTATTCCGATCGCGGCGGCAGGCTTCCTCGCTCCTTGGGTAGCGGGCGCGGCGATGGCACTCAGCTCCGTATCCGTCGTGCTCAACGCGCTGCGGCTGCAGCGTATGAAGGTGCGGCAGTAGCTAGGCAGCGCAACGGCTCACACGAGGTGTGCGGCGGCAGGTACTCACTCCGTTCACGCGAGCTCTCAACAAGCAGTCGATTCATGCAGACACTCTCCCCACTCACACGAGCCTCTAGCAGGCAAGTGTACCGTTCAGGCAGCTCCTTAGCACCACACATGCCAACTTAAGGGACCCGATGGCTTCTCACAAGCCAGACGGTCCCTTTTGAGTGTTCATGCCGCTCGTACTTCTGCTTACTCATCTCAAGTGCGTCTGCTGGAAAAGTTTATAAAAAGTTCCCTTCTTCTTTACCGCTTGTTCTACTATAATAGGGGTTGATCTAAAATAGAGATAAACAGGACGAGGAGTGTGGAAAGCTTGAGCGACATCATGATTGGTATCATAATGGGCATCGTGGAAGGCTTGACCGAGTTTTTGCCGGTATCTTCGACCGGACATATGATTTTGACGGCGCATCTGCTTGACTTTACGGGTGAGAGGGCGAAGACGTTCGAGATCGTCGTACAGCTCGGCGCTGTGCTGGCGGTATTCATGCTGTATTGGCGGCGATTCATCGGATTTCTCAATGTCAAGCGCAGCTTCACGAACGAAGGCAAGGTGAATCTCGTGCACATCATGCTGGCGATGCTACCGGCTGTCGTGATCGGTCTGGCGCTGCATAGTGTGATCAAGAAGTACTTATTCGGTCCGGAGACGGTGATCGTCGGCTTGGTCGCAGGCGGTATTCTCATTCTGGTCGCGGAACGGATGAAGGTGAAGGTAACCGCCGAGACGATGGACGACCTGACGTACAAGCAGGCGTTCGGTATCGGACTGTTTCAATGTTTGGCGCTATGGCCCGGCTTCTCGCGCTCCGGCTCGACGATCTCGGGCGGTATGCTGCTCGGAGCGAGCCAGAAGGCAGCGGCTGAGTTCACGTTCATCGTCTCCGTACCGATCATGTTCGCTGCGACAGGACTTGATTTGTACAAGAGCCGCGAATTTTTGTCCGTGGACGATATCGGCTTGTTCGCAGCTGGCTTGATCAGCTCGTTCGTCGTTGCGATGATCGCAGTCGTCACGTTCCTGAACATTATTAAGAGACTGAGCTTGTCCTGGTTTGCGTATTACCGCTTTGTATTAGCAATTGTCTTCTATTTTATTTTGTTCGGCTAAAAAGCTAAGATGAACAAACCGAAGGCCGTCGAAAGACGCGCCTTTTTTTGTGCTGTGGAGAGGATGGGTATTCGTTAGAGCGTACATTGGACCCGTCCCCTAGCCTTCGAATAAATGAACGGCAGGTAACAGTTGACTTTTACAATGAGAACGATTATCATTATCTCATAGCAAGTATGAGAATGGTTATCAACATCATCCCGTTCGGTATTATTATACTCAAAATTGACCATATTTAAAGGAGCTGCAAGCATGCCATCCATATTGGTTGTTGGTGCTGATCATTTAGGCAATATGCCTGATCATTTGGCGGAAATCGGGTTCAACGAAGTGATGCATATGTCGGGTCGTAAGTGTCAGATGGTTCGCAAGGGCATTCCGGATAAGGTGGATGCGGTGCTGGTGCTGACCGATTACGTGAACCATAACTTGACTAAAGTAATCAAGCAGCAGGCGAAGGATCAGGAGGTTCCGATCTACTATGCGAAGCGCTCCTGGTGCTCGGTGAAGAAAGCGCTCTGTGATTGCACGGATACGTGTGAGCTGCTGCAGCAGCGCGGCTCGAGAGGTCATTAATGAACGACGTACATAGATGCACATACATACCGTCTGGCTTATGCGCCGGGCGGTATTTGGCTTAAGCTGCTTGGCGGAGTCCAGTCGCTCCTTGCCCTGTATACCGATGGGGCAATTCGGCAATGAAGAGCATGTATATTATTTGCTATAATAGAGCTGTACGAGCAATTGAGCATAAAGGAGCCGAAGCCCTTGAAGAAGTTCATATTAGGTATGCTGTGCGGAGCGGCCATCATGGCTGCCCCTGTCGTCTATGCAGCTGATGGCGTGTGGGCGCTGTTGTTCCCGGTGAAGCTGCAATTCAATGGAGAAGCCCGCGAGCTGGGGCCGGGTTATCAAATATTAAATGTCGAAGGACATACGTACGTTCCGCTTCGGTTCATGGCCGAGCAGCTGGGAGCGGGAGCCTCCTATGACCCTGAGAAAAAGCTCGTGAGCGTCGAGGCCGAGCCTCAGAACGGAAGCGCGGCGGACAAGCTGGTCTGGGCGGCGCAATACCGGCTGGAGCGGGGGAATGACGGCAAGGCGGTGAAGGCTCTGTTCGGCGAGCCGTCGCAGCTGACGTGGATCGACAGCTCGAAGCAGCAGATCGGGCGGTACGATATTGGAGCGAAGTCCGGGTATAAGTTCAGCAGTCTGACGGCGACAGATATTAAGGGACTGGAGAGCGGGGATCTGCAGGCACAGCTGTTCATTCACTGGACAGCAGGCGGGCTTGTAGATCGCTACAGCCTATGGTACGCGAGGACGCTGCAGGACGGAGAGAGAATATTATTTACTCACAACGTATTCCCGGACGGATCGGTCAGCGGGGCAAAATACGAGTAGCGCGGTACGTCGAGGCTGGAGCGTGAAGCGTTAGGCTCCAACGGGTATATAATTGTCAGCAGGATGGACATCCTATATTTGGTTAAGGTTCAATAAACAATTTACCATTAGGAGGTTCATTATTCACATGCATACCCAGCAACGCTTTGCCGCTCTTGAGTTTCTCGAAACGCAGGAGGCGGTGCGCACGAAGGCTGCGCATATCGAACTGTACGGCGTTCTTTTCTCCATGGTGAGTGATCAGCACTTGAAGGACATCTTGTACAACCAGCAGAAGCGGATGATCGAGGGCTACAACTTCGGTGTGAACCTGCTTCAAGGCCGCGGTGTACAGCTGCACCCGCACACGCCAGAGCTGCGTGTATACGAGCGTCCGCAGACCGGTCTGCAGCAGCCGTCGATGCCTGCTCCGAACCCGAACGCTACGCAACTGAGCGACGTGTCGATCTCGACGATCGCGCTGAACCTGCACAAGGCTGGCGCGTCGATGTCGATGCAGTGGGCTTGCGAGTGCGTTGATCCGCAGGTGCGTCAATACCATGCGACGTCCGCGAACATTTGCCAAGAGATGGCTTGGGAGATGTTCCAATACATGAACTACCGCGGCTACTACCAGGCGCCTCAGCTGGCTGACCACACGATGCGCACGATGATCCAGGCGGTACAGCCGTCCGGTCAGCAGCAGCCGTACCAGACGCATTTTAACCACTAATACGAGTAAGACGTGAAGCCGGCTCTTCGATCTGAGGGTCGGCTTCGTTATGTAGGAAGGCAAGCGCCCCCGTCATGAAGACGAGGGCGCTGTGCTTATTGGAACGAGTCGCTCGCGATTACAATACGAACGTGCGGCTGATGATAACGAGCAAGATGAAGAGCACCAGAATAACACCTGTGGAAGTAAAGCCTGCAGCGTGGGACATATTGAATTCCTCCTCGATTGTCGTTGTAGGTATCGGGGCCTCAGTCCCGATTACGTTAACAGTGTATGGGGGAGGACGGCTGCTTGTTTGGGCGGCAGCCCTTCTTAGGCTGAATTAGGCGTTCGCCGAGTGGATAGGACTTGTATACTAACAAGCCGGGACGACGGTATGAAGATCTGTTATTCGTCATGCAGCTGGGACAGGGGCCTGGGTATTCGTACACTGGTTAAAAATGGACATACCTGCTACGATACGGTTACTACTATTATGAGTGGGCAGCCTACATGAAGTTGATGAGGGGCGTTGCCGCGGACAACGCTTCACGAAGGGAGCAGGCGCTCGATGAATCAAGCGGAGACGATTGCACTCGCACAGCGATATGCAAGAGAGGCACTCGGTCAAGACAGCAGCGGGCATGACTGGCACCACTCGGCTCGCGTCGCTCGAACGGCGGTGCAGCTCGCTCAGCTGGAGCAAGCCGATTCGTATATCGCCGAGCTTGCGGCCTGGCTGCATGATGTAGCTGATGAGAAGCTGAACGAGAGCAAGGAAGCGGGACTGGCTAAGGTGGAGCGGTGGCTTCGTGACGTGTCGGGTGCTGCCGTCGAGGACAGTGCGCATGTGCTGCGCATTATTGCGAATATGTCGTACAACGGCGGTCATAGTCAGCCGCTCGATACGATGGAGGGCAAGGTCGTGCAGGATGCTGATCGGCTGGATGCGCTCGGTGCTGTTGGCATTGCGCGAACGTTCGCTTATTCCGGTTGGAAGGGTCAGCTCATCTATGATCCCGAGCTGTGCCCGCGTGAGCAGATGAGCGCAGCGGAATATCGGCAGCAGCGGAGCACGGCGATTAACCATTTCTATGAGAAGCTGCTGAAGCTGAGGGATCTGCTGCATACGGAGTCGGCCCGCAGGCTGGCGGAGGAGCGTCATCAGTTCATGCTGACGTATCTGGAGCAATTCGCACGGGAGACCGGAGCTGAGCTGCCTGATGTGCTGCGGTAGCAGCAGTCCTATGCGCGGTAGCAACAGCCTTGTGCTATGTAGGGTAGGGAACAGCACACGGTAGCTTCGCCAGTTACTTACGGCAGCGTCCTCCCCTTCCTTCCTCCTTCGGCTTCGATCGCGAGTTCGACAATCGTGCGAATGGTGACGGATGGTGCTGTTCGTTATACGGCACGATTCGCGCTTATGTGAGGTGTTGCGCAGGCTGTCGGTTGCTGGAGAAGCTTGCCGTATACGGGATGCTCGGCTACCCCTATAAATTGACATTGGATGACGAATATATAAGTAAGCACGTACAGCTTGTCTATTACATAAAGGGAGGAATCAACGATGCAGCTGATGAATTGTGGAGGGTGCGGCAAGCTGCAGTTGGGACGAACGCAAGTATTATGTCAGGATTGCTTGAGAAGTCATATGGAGCTTGGCCGTCGTATCCGCGATTTCATGAGCAGCCATCCGCGAGCCACTGTCATCGATATATGCAGGGAGATGGGCGTCTCGTTGCAGGTCGTCAATGAATATACGAAACGGGCATAGTCATCTCGAGCTGAGATGGCTATGCCCGTTGTCGTTCTAGGCGATGGCGTGCTGCGGGCGATTACGGAGCAGGTGTGTCCACAGTGGAGGTGCCTGGGGTGACAGGCTGTCGCTTGATGCGGCCGAAGGCGAGCCATGCCGCAGCGAGCAGCGTTAAGGCTGCTGTGCCGGTAAGGGCGAGCCCCGCAGCGCCGTAGGCGGCAAGACTGGCAGCGGCGGCAAGCGGGCCTAGCGCTGCGCCGGTATCGAGGACGACCGTATAGGTCGTCATGTAGGCAACTGCCGAGCGTGAGGCGGCTTCGTCGGCGGCGAGCGCGTCGGTCAACGTCGTGAGCGCGGTGCCGGCCAGCATGAGGCCGAGCAGTGCCCCAAGCCACGCTGCGAACGGCAGCGGTGTGCTGAGCGCTGCGAAGCACACGGCAGCGGCAGCGAGCAGCAGTGTGTACAGCCCTAGGCGGTCGCCGTGTCGATCGGACACTCGGCCGATCCACGGGGAGAGGAAGGGCGACCATGCCCAGCGTGCGGCTTGCACGATGCCGGTGAGCGCGGCTGCTCCGAGGGACGCGCCGAGTAAGGCAGGCCAGTCGCCGACGGTAAGCCGGTGCGCAATCAACGGGCTGAGGCCGGACAGGACGACGCCGAAGAAGACGAAGCCGAGCATGAAGCCGGAGGCGAGCGTCAGCAGGCTGCGCGGCGAGCCAGACAGCCGCCGCGGGCGTCGGCTCGGGCTCGGCTCGGCTGGTGCAGCAGCGGAGTCCGTCTGCGCCGCAGGCTCCGCAGGTGCGGAGCCTCTAGGTACGAAGCGCCACGCGAGCGGAGTCGCCGCTGCCATGAGCACGGCGAAGGCGATGGCGATCGGCCGCACGCCGAGCACGTCGGCGAGCAGCCCGCCGGCCAGCATGCCGCCTAAGCTGCCAAGCCCCATCGTGCCGTTGTAGCGGCCGAGCAGCTGGCCGCGCTCTCCTTGCTCCGGTGCGTTGCCGAGGATGGCCAGATAGCCGCCGATGCGCAGCAGCGACCAGGCGGCGCCCCACAGCAGCCGCGCGATCAGTAGCGGTAGGAACCCTTCGCAGACGCCGAACGTCAGCGTCGTTCCTGCTGCAAGCGCGACGGCGACCGTCATCCCTAGCCGCAGCGGGATGCGGCTGTACAGCCAGCCGATGCATGGCCCAAGCGGTAGACGGATGAGCCGATTGACGGAGAGCAGGATGCCGACCTGCCACAACGAGTCGAGGCCGAGCTGTGAGCCATAGAGCGGCAACACGATATACAGCATCGAATCGCCAAGAAGACAGACAGCGGTGAGCCAGGCGATGGCTGTAGCTGTTTTTTGACTGGAATGCGGGCGGGGGGTGTCTGCTTGATGCACCAGAGGGATCAGCTCCTATCTTGGAATTAAGCTCTATTGTACGTGGTAAAAGGGGAATAAAAAGTGTAGAGTCATATTCAAATATTTCACCTTTTACCACCAAACAGGGGCACAAGGGGGAGAGCGCATGCGCTTGGAGCATTACTGGATCGAAATGAATAAGCGGTTCACCTCATTGGCAGAAGGGGAATGGATGCACGTCAGTCTCGAGGAGCTATCTGTGCAATTGCATTGCACACCGCGCAATGTGAAGCTTGTCGTGAAGCGGATGGAGGAGAAGGGCTGGATCGAATGGCACCCCGGACAAGGCCGGGGGCGGCGCTCCCGTATGCGGCTCATGCTGCCGATGGAGAATGTCGTGCTCGTAGAGGCGGAGCGGCTGCTGGCGGAAGGCAAGTTTCAGGAATGCTTGACGCTGACGGAGGGGATGAGCTTAAGCTCGGCTGCACAGTCGCAGCTGGATACGCTGCTGCGGCAGGCGTTCGGATACCGGAGACTGGAGGCAGGCGAGGGTGAAGGCAGGAGCGTGCTGCGCTTTCCGTTCTACCGCACACCGGGCAGCTTGGACCCTGCATATACGACGCGGCGAACGGAGCTTCATCTTGTGCGTCAGCTGTTCGATACGCTGATCGTGTATGATCGTCAGCATGGAGGCTACATGCCGGGACTCGCTCATAGCTGGAGCGTGAGCGAGGATGGCTTATGCTGGACGCTCGACCTGCAGAAGCATGTTCGATTTCACGATGGCACGCTGTTCACCGCCGAGGATGCGGCTTATTCGTTAAGGCGGCTGATGTCAGGCAGCAGCGTCGCCTCACCCTACGCTTCGCTCTATAACGTCATCGCTGCCGTCGAGACGCAGGGCGCTTATCTGCTGCGACTGCGGCTGCGCGAGCCCGCGCCTTATATGCTCGCCCTGCTGGCAGCTGCGCCTGCGTCGATCGTGCCCGTCCATCGGGCAGCAGCAGCACCGTTCGCACTGCAGCCGATCGGCACGGGACCGTTCCGCATTAGCAGGCCGGACCCGCGCTGCGTGGCGCTGGATGCGAACCCGCATTACTACAATCGTCCGGCGCTGCTGGACCGGATCGAGCTGTGGCAGTGGCAGCCAATGCGACCGACTTCGGTAACGGGGACGGAGGCGAGCGTGACGTCGGGACGGCTTAACTTTCGCCATTATCGGCAGAGGGCTTCAGAGCGTCTGGACCAGCATTGGCAGGAGGGGGAGCGAATCGACCGCGGCTGTAAGTACGTGGTGCTGTGTAGAAATGGCGACGGACCGCTGGAGCAAGCTCGCGTTCGGGAGAGGATTCACCAGATTGTGCACAGTGATGCGGCGGCTCGTCAGCTGGGCGATAACCGCGGGCCGCTCGCGACGTCGCTGATGATGTCGGATGAGGAAGGGGGCGCGGACCGGGCAGGCCGTGCCTTGTCCGAGGCTTGCCACACCGATGAGCATCAGCAGTCGCTTATGTCGCTGTCCGGTGAAGCTCATGCGGAGCGTCATTCGACAGCGTTCCACGGCAATCGTGAGCATCTGCTTCCGCTGGCTCGTCCGCTTCGGCTATGCACGTATCGCGGGGCGGGCGATGTCGAGGACGCGCAGTGGTTATGTCGAGCGTTGACGGAGGCGGGGCTAGCGGTGCATGTCGAATATGTCGACTACGAGCAGCTGTATAGGTCCGACGAGGTTGCGCTTCCAGCCTGTGACCTGCTGCTGCTCGAGCTGCCGGCGGCTGAGGATGATGAGTGGACGCTGCTGAGCATGCTGGCTAGTGAACGCTCGCCCATACGGCGCAGCCTGCCTAGAGAGCAGGATGAGGAGCTGCAGCAACGATTGAAGCAGGGACTGGCCGCCCCTACTCGCGAGGAGCGTCTTGCTGTGCTGCATGAGGTGGAGCGAATGCTGATCGCACAGCGCAGCCTCGTTCTATGGTACCGCTGGAGACAGATGGCGTCTTGGCCACCGGGGATGGAGGGCGTGGTGATCAATGACTTGGGCTGGGTCGAATACAAGCGGATGTGGATGCGGGAGGATCGTTCTTTTACATAATCTTAACCTGTAGTAAAGATCTGCTTAATATTCCCTCCTTATACTGATTGAGGACAAGCCTGAATCTTGGGAGGAGCATAACGATATGAGTATTAAGAACGTATGGGCACGAGGTCTCTTGACGCTTGCGATGGCGGCATCTGTCGTAACTCCAGTAGCAGCGGCGGAGCAAGCGGCCAGCAGCGCGACGAATACTGGAACGGGGTCTGGTAGCGTTACGGGATCGACCAGCATGAAGACGATTACTTTGTTTCATACGAATGACATTCATGGCCGTGTCGAATCGACCAAGGACAATATTGGCTATGCCGAGATGGCTGCTTGGGTGAACGATTACAGAAAGTCTCAGCCGAATACGCTGCTCATCGATGCGGGCGATACGTTCCACGGACAGACGATTGCGAACCTCGTGCGCGGGGAGAGCGTCGTGAATGTGATGAACGCAGCGGGCTATGATGTGATGGCTGCAGGCAACCACGATTTCAACTACGGAACCCAGCGTCTCGTGGAGCTGAGCAAGCTGACGAAGTTCCCGGTGCTTAGCGCGAATGTGAAGACGGCTGACGGCAAGCGTCTCTTGGAGCCGTATATGATTAAGGAAGTCGACGGCGTGAAGCTCGGCATCTTCGGCTTGACGACACCGGAGACAGCTTACAAGACGCATCCGAAGAACGTTGAGGGCATTACATTCGTAGACCCTGAGGCAGAGGCGAAGGCGATTGTCGCGGAGCTGAAGGATAAGGCAGACGTCATCATCGCGATCGCACACGTCGGCATGGACGAGTCGAGCGTAGATAAGAGTCTCGATATTGCGAAGGCGGTTCCTGAGATTGATGTCATCATCGACGGACATAGCCACACGGAGCTGCCGACAGGCATGGTGGAGAATGGGGTGCTGATCGCGCAGGCCGGAGAGTATTTGAAGAATATCGGGCGTGTCGATCTGACGATTGAGAATGGCAAGGTCAAGTCCAAGACGGCAGCGCTTGTGATGAAGAAGGAGTTCACCGACAAGAAGATCGCGCCGGACCAAGCGGTACTGGATATCGTGAACGCGGTGAAGAAGGAGCAGGACGCCGTGCTGAAGGAGGTCGTCGGTACGACAAGCGTGAAGCTGGTCGGCGATCGTGAGGTCGTGCGTGTCGGCGAGTCCAACCTCGGCAACCTGATTACGGACGCGATGCTGAGCGAGACCGGCGCTGACGTGGCGCTGACGAATGGCGGAGGTATCCGTGCTTCCATCGAGGCAGGCTCGATTACGAAGGGACAAGTCATTACCGTGCTTCCTTTCGGCAACTACATTCAGACGAAGAAGGTAACCGGCGCCGACCTGAAGGCAGCGCTCGAGCACGGCGTATCTGCTTATCCAGAGTCGCTGGGCGCCTTCCCGCACGTGAGCGGCATGACGTTCGAGTTCGATGCGGCTCAGCCGAAGGGGTCGCGTGTTACAGCGGTGCTCGTGAAGGGTCAGCCGCTTGATCTGAATAAGACGTACGTGCTGGCAACGAACGACTTCATGGCGGCAGGCGGCGATAATTATACGATGTTCAAATCGCAGCCGCTTCTGAACGACTATTCCTCCCTCGAGGAGTCGCTCATCACGCATATCCGCAAGCTAGGCATGATCAACGCAGCAGTTGAAGGTCGCATCAAGGTGAAGGCTGCTCCTGCAGCAGCTGCTCAGCCAGCTGCTGGTTCGACTGCAGCACCTGCTGGAAGCATGACAGAAGCTGCGCCAGCCGTTGCTAAGGCATACATCGTCAAGTCCGGCGATTCGCTGTGGAAGATTGCGAAGCTGAATAAGACGACGTGGCAGACGCTTCAGAAGCTGAACAAGCTGTCGAACCCGAACCTGATCTTCCCGGGTCAGCAGATCGTTCTGCCTTAGCTGGTTCGATTCATCAGATGATACGAAGCACCCCCGCATGTATCCGTATGGATACATGCGGGGGTGCTTTAACTTAGGGGGAAGCGGGTAGTGGTGGCGCCGTACTGCCCGGCTGCGCTCAGCCTAGGCGGAGTGGTCAGGCGGCCTCGGTTCCTTCGACTCGCTGAACAGCACCTCGGTCATCGTCTTCAGCTTCTCCATCACCTTGCCGTAGCCGAAGCCGACGAGGAAGGCGATGCCGATCTTAGCCTGAACGGTGGAGCCGGTCTGCAGCAGAAGAATACCGCTCTGGAACAGAATAATGGTCATCACCGCCGCTCCAGCACACGTGATCGGCCGCAGCAAGTAGTACAGCACCCACCGCTTGCTGAAGCGGTCGTAGAACTCGTGGAACAGACGCAGCGCATACAGCGTGCCGCCAATCGCTCCTGCCAGTCCGTAGTACACATAAGGCTTAAAGCTGACGAGCGGAACGCCCAGCAGGTGCGTGATCGCCTCGCTCTTCACCAAGGCGCCGATCCAGAACGAGCCGACGAACCAGACGACTAAATAGACCGTGATCGTATGCTTCAGCCATGGAGGGGTGGAGGGCATGGTGAGTATCCCCTTTCTATTTCCGTACGTTCGCTGCTTGAGATGAACGGCTTGGAGCAAGCAGACGTCTTACTAGGTATATATGCACAGACGTGCGAGGCTACAACTATCGGATGACTTGAATAGGAGAGGGAGTATGGCTGCACCAGTTAGCCCAGTTGCACGAACGTATTTGTATTCATATTCCTATAAATAAAGCAGGTGAGGCCTGAATGTCTGAATCACTAGAAGAAAAGGTTGAACGGCTGGAACTATACGTACATTTATTGCGTGATATTGCACTCGAACCGGAACAATACCGACTCTGGGACTGGATTATTGTACATGGCTTAAATGGGGAGCAGTATAAGCAAATTAAAGCGATCTTAAAAAAGCACGTATTACTTCTTGGAAGCCTAAAAGATGGCGAAGAGCCTTCTTTTGAGGAGATTTCCAGCGAATTAATGAAGGTACTTTCCCCAAGTGAGTACCTTGCTAATGAAAGAGGAGTCATGCAACTATTGAGAAACGCTGTTAAGATGACCCCATTTGAATCCTTGCAGTACTATCTCGACAAGAGCGAACAGGTATAGAAACACGAAAGGCTGCTTCATGTGAGGCAGTCTTTCGTGTGCTTATCAATTCATATCAATCATACACGTACTGTGGGGGAGGGGGGGATATTACGAAAACTTACTTTACTTTGGTAACGCATTAATGTATTATCTAGTTAATTGAACAGAGAGTGAGAACAGCTTAGATATCGCGTGTTCATCGTAATCGAATTGATCATCTAGGAGGCTCGGAAGCGATGCGTAGAATCATGGAGACAACGGAGAAGGTTCGAATAGCCGGACGCGCACAACCGAACGGTTGTGAAGCGGAGGGGGCAGCAGGTACAGCGCTGCAGGGCCAGCTGCATGAGCAGGTCGAGGCTGAGCCGCAGTCCGGCATTCGCCCGCGTCGCGTGCTCGACCGTCTCACGCCTTACTCTGCTGGCAAGCCGATCTGGGAGGTGCAGCAGGAGCTCGGCTTGAAGCGGGTCGTGAAGCTGGCCTCGAACGAGAACCCGCTCGGCCCTTCACCGATGGCGATTGCTGCTATGCAGGACGCGTTAGGTGAGCTGCACCGCTATCCGGATACCCGAGCGAACCGGCTGCGCGCTACGCTGTCCGACGTATGGATGCTCAGGCCCGAGCAGATGATCGTGACCAATGGAGGGGATGAGCTCGTGACGCTGCTGTCCGAGACGTTCCTGGAGCCAGGGGATGAGGTTATCGTCCCAGCGCCGACGTTCAGCGAATACGAGTTCGGGGCTCATCTGATGGACGCAGCGGTTGTCACCGTTCCGCTATCTGAGAGCTTCCGCTATAGCGCATCTGAATTGCTGGCTGCCGTCACGCCGCGCACGAAGCTCGTATGGCTCTGCTCCCCGAACAATCCGACGGGGACGTACATCCCGAAGCCGGAGCTGGAGCGGCTGCTTGCTGAGCTGCCTCCGCGTGTGCTGCTTGTCTACGATTCAGCTTACTGCCACTTCGCGTCAGCGGATGACTATACGAGCGGACTCGAGTATGTGCGGCAAGGACGGTCGATTCTCGTGCTGCAGACGTTCTCCAAGGCGTATGGGCTGGCAGGCATCCGCGTCGGTTTCGGTGCAGCACCGGAGTCCATCATTCGTCGCATGATGCAGGTGAAGGAGCCGTTCAATGTGAACGCGCTCGCCCAGACCGCAGCGGAGGCGGCCGTTCGGGACTGGATGCACGTCGCGCGGACGGTGGAGCACAATGCGCTAGGTCGTGAGCAGTTATATGCCGCATTCGACAGACAAGGTCTTCCGTATACGAGAAGCATGGCGAACTTTGTACTAGTGGAGCTCGGTGAGCGTGCGGAGGAGCTGTATCAGGCGTTGATGGCTAGAGGCGTCATCGTCCGCTACGGCGGGGCTTGGGGGCTGCCCAGCCACATTCGCGTATCGGTAGGCACCGAGGAGGAGAATGCGTTCTTTATCGAGAGTCTGGAAGCCGTGCGGACCGAGACCGAGGCGGGCTGCAACAGCACGCAGTAAGCGATGGAGGCGGTACAGACAGAAGACTCGAGGAATGAAGGAGGAGCGCCAGACTTGGAAGTCGGAGACTTCATCCTGTAGAGCCCAGCTGTACGACCTTCGTCCCCCTCTCTTGAGAAAAAAAGAACGGAGCACGCGTTACGCGCTTGCTCCGTTCATGATTATAGTCCTTAACAGCGTATGTGTAACGGCGATCGGTTAGAACCTGCTGTTAGGAGGTGCTCCCGCACGCTACAGCTTCGGCTCGGCATGGCATTTCCGACAAACCGGATAGTACGAATCGTTGCCGCCGATCTGAATCTGCTCGCCGGTATAGATCGGCTTGCCGTCCTCATCGACCCGCAGGTTCATAATCGCCTTGCGCTCGCAGAACCAGCAGATCGTCTTCATCTCTTCAATTTTATCGGCATACAGCAGCATATATTGGCTGCCCTCGAACAGCTCGTTGCGGAAGTCGTTCTTCAGCCCGAAGCCCATGACCGGAATGCGGAGCTCGTCCACGATACGTGCCAGCTGCAGGATGTGACCCTTCCCCAGAAACTGTACCTCATCGACCAGGATGCACGATACTTTGGACGGATGCTCCTTCACTCGCGTGAAGACGTCCGTATCGGTATAGATCGGGATCGCCTCGCGCCGAAGTCCGATCCGTGAGGAGACGTATCCGACCTCATCCCTGTCATCGATCGCCGAGGTGAAGATGAGTACCGATTTATTTTGCTCCTCGTAATTGTGAGCGACCTTCAAGATTTCAATCGACTTGCCGCTATTCATTGCACCGTAACGAAAATATAATTGGGCCATGACCCCGCCACCCTTTTCCCCAAGTAGTGCTCGTCGAGCCAACGAAGCCTATCATAGCATAATCGCTAGGGACGGGTACAGAGGCAGGTGACATGGTCTGACATCTGCGTTAGGCCTAAGCTTACGCTGACGGCTAGACTCCTCGATGTGCAATCGGCAGAACGATCTTCACGGTCGTACCGACAGTAAGCTCGCTCTGGATGTCGAGATGACCGCCATGCTCGGCTATCATCTTCTGGCTGATCATGAGGCCAAGTCCGGAGCCGCTATCCTTGGTCGTGAAGAACGGCTCACCTAGCCGCTGCAGCACCTCGGGCGGGATGCCCGGGCCGTTATCGGCGAACGTCAGCACCAGATGTCTGTCCTCGATCAGCTCGGAGCTGATGTCGATTCGGCCTCCATTCGGCATCGCTTCGATCGCATTTTTCATCACGTTAATGAACACCTGCTTCAGTCGATTCTCCTCACAATATACATGCGGCAGCGTCTTGTGCAGGCTAGTGTGTACCTCGACATTCCGGAGATTCGATTGCGATTCCAATAGCGAGATCACATGCTCAATGATCGGTGACAGCGGGCGGTTCTCGAACGTCGCAGCCTGCGGCGGCTTCGCCAGCATGAGCAGCTCGTTAATGATCTGCTCGATCCGATTGAGCTCCGAGATCATAATGTCGAGGTAGTAATCCTTGTACTCGGCGGCGGTCTTCATGAACTGGGTGAAGCCCTTCAGCGAGGTGAGCGGATTGCGAATCTCATGCGCGATGCCCGCAGCCAGCTGCCCGGCTACAGACAGCTTCTCCGTGTTGCGCAGCAGCTCCTCCGTCCGCTTCCGCTCGCTAATATCGCGGCATACGATGGAGATGCTCGTAATGTCACCATCGGGTCCAACAATTGGAGAGATGGTCATGCTGATGTCCAGAATCTCCCCGCTCTTCTTGCGGCGTTTCGTCTCGAAGCTGGAGATCTTCCGGCCTTGCAGCGCTTGACGGAGCAGCAGCTCCGATTCAATCCAGAGGTCGTCCGGGACGACGAGAGGCAGCTTACCGACTAGCTCGGCCTCTGTATACCCGTAGCAATTCTGGAACGATTGATTCACTCGCAGCACCTTGAATTCGGTATCCAGGAAGGAGATGTTGTCCCCGGCCTGCTCAATTAAGGAGTTCAGCTGAAGCTTCGTCATGTGCAGCTCATCGTGCAGCTCCTTCTGCTTGGTGACGTCGCGCATGAAGATCGATACGCCTGACTTGGCCGGGTAGGAGCTCACCTCGAGCCATTTGTCCAGCATTGGGAAATAAAATGGGAAATGAACAGGCACTGCTTCCTCCAAGGCGCGCTCGCATTGCTTGTAGAAGCCGGAATTGATCCATTCGGGCAAAATCGTATGCAGGCCGCGGTTCAGCAGCGATTCCCGACTGTAGCCAAGCAGCTGCTCGGCTGCGCGGTTGACGTATATAAACTCGCTCTTGCGATTCAGCATGACATAAGCATCGTTAATCATCTCAATCCAGGCGGACATGCGGGTCAGTGCCTCGGCGAGTGAGTCCTCAAGCGACTTGCGCTCCGAAATATCCTGCAGCTGCATGTAGATATAGGACGGACCTTGGCTGTTGCCAAGCAGTCCGCAAGCGTTCAAGCTCATCCAGACGGTCCCTCCGTCTGCGCGCTGCCAGCGCAGCTCTGCCTCGTATTGCGGCATCGTTCCGTTCACGAGCTGGCTCAGGTTGTGCATGCAGAGCAGCAGATCTCCGGGATGCAGCAGTGTCTGCAGATTCATACGCTGCAGCTCCTCCGAGCTGTAGCCGAGCGTCTTGCACAGCGACTCACCTGCCATGACGAGATTGCACTCTGTATCGAGCAGTAGCGCCCCGTTCGGGGAGCTTGCGAAGTGCTTGAGCGCCAGCTCGATCAGTACACGCTCCAAGGCGGGGGACTGTTTGCTCCGTTCACCGTTATTTATAGATGGGTGTGTCCGGTCAATCATCTTGAGTTTCCTCCAGATTCAACATGTATAAGGCTTAATTATTCGTCAAAAATCTACAATTCCCTTTTTTTGACCACTGTATAAACATTAAATTTACATAAATTTCTTGCTGACACAGGGTAGGATGAAGGATGCGAAGAAAGTAGAGACAGGTTTATTTTCAATGCCATATTTAGAAGTCGCTGTTAATATAATACAACATCTTAGCAGGTTGATCGAACCAATTCTGAAGATGAGGGGACGGCGCGGAGCATGATGAGAACTTATGGACATGGTTACCCTGTGAAGCAGGGGCTATACGACCCAGCCTTCGAGCACGACGCCTGCGGCATCGGCTTCATTGCACATATGAAGGGCGTTGCGTCTCATGACATTGTGGCAGCAGCGTTAACGGTGCTGTGCAATCTCGATCATCGGGGCGGGCAGGGCTGTGAGTCGAATACCGGGGACGGTGCTGGTATTTTGGTGCAGCTGCCGCATGCTTTTTTGCTCAAGGTGAGTGGTGAAAGCGGTCTGCAGCTGCCACAGCCCGGACGGTATGGCGTCGGGATGCTGTATGTGCCGAAGGAGGAAGCTGCGCGGCTCGTCTGTGAGCGGATCGTGGAGGAGCAGATCGCGGCTGCAGGGCTGTCTCTGCTTGGGTGGCGGACGGTGCCGACCTGTAGCGAGACGCTCGGTGCGGCGGCGCTGTCTGCGGAGCCGTGTGTGCGGCAGGTGTTCATCGGAGCGTCAGATGATCTGGAGGACGAACTGGCGTTCGAGCGTAAGCTGTACACTATTCGTAAGCGTATCGAGCGTGAGGTGCGCGAGTCGGCCGAGGCGGGGCGTCTGTATGCGGCGAGCCTATCGAGCCGGACGATTGTGTACAAGGGGATGCTGACACCGGAGCAGGTGGACCGTTATTATACAGACCTGCAGGACCCGGACTTCCAGTCGGCGATTGCTCTAGTTCACTCGCGCTTCAGCACGAATACGTTCCCGAGCTGGGAGCGGTCGCATCCGTATCGGTACCTCATTCATAACGGGGAGATCAATACGCTGCGGGGCAATGTGAACTGGATGCACGCCCGGCAGGCGATGTGCCGCACGGAGCTGTTCGGCGACGATTACGACGCAATATTGCCGATTATCGACAGCACGGGCTCGGATTCGCAGATGTTCGACAACTGCCTCGAGTTTCTACTATTATCTGGTCGCTCGCTGGCGCATGCGGCGATGATGATGGTGCCGGAGCCGTGGTCGAAGCATTCGACGATGAGTGATGAGAAGAAGGCGTTCTACGAATACCACAGCTGTCTGATGGAGCCGTGGGACGGTCCTGCGGCGATCGCGCTGACCGATGGCAAGCAGGTGTGCGCCGTGCTCGACCGCAACGGGCTGCGGCCTGCGCGCTACTATGTGACGAGCGACGACTGGATCGTGCTGTCGTCAGAGGCAGGCGTGCTGCCGATCGCGCCGGAGCGCATTGTGGCGAAGCGGCGTCTGGAGCCGGGGCGCATGCTGCTCGTCGATACGGAGGCGGGCCGCATGATCAGCGACGATGAGGTGAAGGAGCGCATCGTGCGCGAGGCGCCGTATCGCGAGTGGCTGGACCAGCAGCTCGTGTCGCTGTCTGCGCTGCCCGAGGCGGAGGGGGTCCTCGTTGAGCCGCCGTTAACGGGCGAGGCGCTCGTGCGTAGTCAGCAAGCGTTCGGCTACACGTACGAGCAGCTGCGCAAGCTGCTGGAGCCGATGGCGCGTACGGGCGTCGATCCGATCGGCTCGATGGGCTACGATGCGCCGCTCGCCGTCCTCTCCGAGCGCCCGCAGCTGCTGTACAGCTACTTCAAGCAGTTGTTCGCGCAGGTGACGAATCCGCCGATCGACGCGAACTTCGAGGAGATCGTGACGGCGCAAGGGACGACGATCGGACCGGAGGGCAGTCTGATCGACCCGAAGCCCGAGTCGTGCCGTCACATCAGGCTGGAGACGCCGATCTTGACGAATGCGGAGCTGGCGAAGCTGCGCCATATTGAGCGGGACGGCTTCCGTGTCGTGACGCTGTCGATGCTGTTCCCGGCGGCGGACGGCGCTGCCGGGCTGGAGACTGCGCTTGCGCGCCTGTTCCGCGAGGCGGATGAGGCGCTCGGGAGCGGGGCGACGCTGCTCATCTTGTCGGACCGCGGGCTGAGCGCTGAGGCGGCGGCGATTCCGGCGCTGCTCGCCGTGGCCGGACTGCACCATCACTTGATCCGCGAGGGGACGCGGACGAAGGCGGCGCTGCTCGTCGAGTCGGGCGAGCCTCGCGAGGTGCATCACTTCGCGCTGCTGCTCGGGTACGGAGCGGGAGCGATCAATCCGTACGTCGCGTTCGACACGCTGCAGTCGATGGCGGAGCAGGGGCTGCTCGCAGGCGTCATCGCAGAGAAGGCGGCCTTGAATTACGTCAAGGCGGCGACGAAGGGCGTCGTCAAGGTGCTGGCGAAGATGGGCATCTCGACGATCCAGTCGTATCGGGGGGCGCAAATTTTCGAGGCGATCGGGCTGGATACGTCGGTGGTCGAGCGGTATTTCACCTGGACGTACACGCCTGTGGGCGGTGTGAAGCTGGAGCAGCTGGCCGAGGAGACGCTGCAGCGTCATCGGAGTGCGTTCGGCGCAGCAGGAGCGGTGGGCGAGCGGGTGCTCGACACAGGCGGTGAGCTGCAGTGGCGCAAGGCAGGCGAGGACCATCTGTACAGCCCGGAGACGGTGCATGCGCTGCAGACGGCTGTTCGCACGAACGACTACAGCCTCTATAAGCGGTTCGCGAGTCTTATCCATCAGGAGAATGAGCGGTATATGACGCTGCGCTCGCTGCTGTCGTTCCGCGACGGGCGCGAGCCGGTGCCGATCGAGGAGGTCGAGTCCGCCGAATCGCTGTTCAAGCGGTTCAAGACGGGGGCGATGTCGTTCGGCTCGATCTCGCAGGAGGCGCATGAGAGTCTGGCGATTGCGATGAACCGGATCGGGGGCAAGAGCAATACAGGCGAGGGCGGCGAGCATCCGGAGAGGTTCACCCCTGATGCTAATGGCGACCTGCGGCGCAGCGCGATCAAGCAGGTGGCGTCGGGACGGTTTGGCGTGACGAGTCATTATCTGGTGAACGCCGATGAGATTCAGATCAAGATGGCGCAGGGGGCGAAGCCGGGCGAGGGCGGTCAGCTGCCAGGCACGAAGGTGTACCCGTGGGTCGCTGAGGTGCGCGGGGTGACGCCGGGTGTCGGTCTGATCTCGCCGCCGCCGCATCATGACATCTATTCGATAGAGGACTTGGCCGAGCTGATCCATGATTTGAAAAACGCCAACCCCCACGCCCGCATCAGCGTCAAGCTCGTCTCCGAAGCTGGCGTCGGCACGATTGCAGCTGGAGTCGCGAAGGGCAAGGCCGACGTCGTCCTGATCAGCGGCTATGACGGCGGCACAGGCGCTTCGCCGATCACGTCGATTCGGCACGCGGGCTTGCCGTGGGAGCTCGGCCTTGCCGAGACGCACCAGACGCTCGTGCTGAACAACCTGCGCAGCCGCATCTGCGTCGAGACGGACGGCAAGCTGATGACCGGACGCGACGTCGTCATCGCTGCGCTGCTCGGCGCGGAGGAGTTCGGCTTCGCGACGACGCCGCTCATCGCGCTCGGCTGCATTATGATGCGCGTGTGCCATCTCGATACGTGTCCGGTCGGCGTGGCGACGCAGCATCCGGAGCTGCGCAAGCGATTCGCCGGGGACCCGCAGCATGTGGTGAACTTCATGCGCTTCGTCGCCGAGGATACGCGGGAGCTGATGGCGGCGCTCGGCTTCCGCACGATCGAGGAGATGGTCGGCCGTACCGAGGTGCTGGAGACGAAGCAGGCGGTAGCGCATTGGAAGGCGAAGGGCGTCGACCTGTCGCCGCTGCTGCACCAGCCGGACGTCTCGGAGGACGTCGGACGGTATTGCTCGCTGCGCCAGGACCACGGCCTCGACCGGTCGCTCGACCGCACGGTGCTGCTGCCGCTCTGCGAGCCTGCGCTTGAGCGGCAGGAGAAGGTGCACGCCATCGTGCCGGTGCGCAACGTGAACCGCGTCGTCGGCACGCTCGTCGGCAGCGAGGTGACGCGCCGCTACGGCAAGGAGGGACTGCCGGCGGAGACGATCCGTCTGCACTTCGACGGCTCCGCCGGGCAGAGCTTCGGCGCCTTTGTGCCGAAGGGGATGACGTTGTCGCTCGCGGGCGATGCGAACGATTACTTCGGCAAGGGGCTGTCGGGCGGTAAGCTGGCGGTGTTCCCGCCAGAGCAGTCGCCTTTTGACGCGGAGGAGCATATCATTATCGGCAATGTGGCGTTGTACGGAGCAACGGACGGCGAGGCGTACATTCGCGGCATCGCGGGCGAGCGGTTCGGCGTGCGTAATTCGGGCGTGCGCGCGGTCGTGGAGGGCGTGGGCGACCACGGCTGTGAGTATATGACGGGCGGGCGCGTCGTCGTGCTCGGCCGTACGGGCCGTAACTTCGCAGCCGGGATGTCCGGGGGCATCGCCTACGTGCTCGACGAGGACGGGACGTTCGCGGAGCGGTGCAACCAGGAGATGGTGCTGCTGGAGACGGTGGAGGAGATCTATGAGGCGGAGGAACTGCGCAATATGCTGCAGCACCACGTGACGTATACGGATAGCGCGGTGGCGCATCGCGTGCTGCAGCAATGGGAGCAGTATGTGTGGAAGTTCGTGAAGGTGATCCCGAAGGACTACAAACGGATGTTCGAGGCGATCGAGCGCGTGAAGCGGTCTGGTCTGTCGCAGCAGGAGGCGATGCTCGTGGCGTTCGAGGAGAATCGGCGCGATGTGTCGCGGGTGGGCGGCAACTAGGCGGTCGTCGGTGGTGCTCATCGGTGGCGGTCATCGAGGGGGAGCGGGTACGAAAGCTGGCGGCGGCCAGGTGGTCGCAGCGGTCATTCAGAAGGAGGAGCGGTCGATATGGGGAAGCCAACTGGATTCATGGAATATGAGCGCGAGGCTCCGGCCGAGAGCGGGCCGCTCTTGCGCCTGGCGCATTGGAGCGAGTTCGCCGTTCCGCTCGAGGAGGAGAAGCTGCAGCGGCAGGGCGCGCGCTGTATGGATTGCGGCATCCCGTACTGTCATACCGGCTCGATGCTGAGCGGGCTGGCGGCGGGCTGTCCGGTGCAAAATCTGATCCCCGAATGGAACGATCTCGTCTATCGCGGTCTATGGCGGGAGGCGCTGGAGCGTCTGCATAAGACGAACAATTTCCCCGAGTTCACAGGCCGCGTATGCCCGGCCCCGTGCGAGGGCTCCTGCACCGTCGGCCTGAACGGCTCGCCGGTGACGATCAAGAGCATCGAGAAGGCGATCATCGACCGCGGCTTCGCGGAGGGCTGGGTCGTGCCCCGGCCTCCGGCGGTGCGCACGGGCCGCAAGGTCGCTGTCGTCGGCTCGGGGCCGTCGGGGCTCGCCTGTGCCGCCCAGCTCAATGAGGCAGGCCACAGCGTGACCGTGTACGAGCGGGCGGACCGCGCAGGCGGGCTGCTCATGTACGGCATCCCGAACATGAAGCTCGACAAGTCGTACGTGCAGCGCCGTGTCGACCTGCTTGCCGCCGAGGGCGTCACGTTCGTGACGGGAACGGAGATCGGCAAGGACATCCCGGCTGCGCAGCTGCAGGAGCAGTTCGACGCGATCGTCCTGTGCGGCGGCGCGACGAAGGGGCGCGACCTGGTAATCGAAGGTCGGGAGCTCGACGGTATTCATCTGGCGATGGAGTTCTTGTCGCGCAATACGAAGAGCCTCCTCGACTCGGGGCACGAGGACGGCGCCTTCCTCTCGGCGGAGGGCAAGCACGTCATCGTCATCGGCGGCGGCGACACCGGGACCGACTGCGTCGGCACGTCACTGCGTCACAAGTGCGCGAGCGTGACGCAGTTCGAGATTATGCCTCGGCCGCCCGAGACCCGCCAGCCGGGCAACCCTTGGCCGGAGTGGCCGAAGGTGCACAAGGTCGACTACGGCCAGGAGGAGGCGGCCGCCGTCCAGGGCGACGACCCGCGTCGATATTCGATCTCGACGAAGAGGTTCGTCGGCGACGAGGCCGGCCGCGTCAAGGAGCTACACACGGTGCAGATCGAGTGGAGGCCGGACGATCAAGGCCGATTCGTGCCCGTCGAGGTGCCGGGCAGCGAGAAGGTGTACCCGGCGCAGCTCGTGCTGCTCGCGATGGGCTTCGTCGGACCAGAGCCGACGGTGCTCGAGCAGCTCGGCGTGGAGCGGGACGCGCGCAGCAACGCGAAGGCGGAGTACGGTCGGTACGCGACGAGCGTGGAGGGCGTATTCGCAGCGGGTGATATGCGACGGGGGCAGAGTCTTGTCGTGTGGGCGATTCACGAGGGCCGCGAGGCGGCGCGTGAGGTGGATCGATATTTGAAGGATTCGAAGGGCTGAGGGTAGTGGGATGAGGGGGCGGCTCTGCCTGGCTGGATGTGGTAGGTGACGGGTTCTGGATGGCAGAGCTGCTTCGGTTGTGATGGGAGATGCGGTGTAAGTGGATTTGGGGATCAGGCTGGGGGGAGCTGATCTTTGAGTTCACTTTTTTGTGTAGCCTCGATGCTTCCATGCTTCATTTTACAGACCTAAGAGAAGATGCTATCGTGTAACTATGCATTCCAGATTTTATACTATAATCCAATTTTGAAAAGCGTGGTCTCTGTACGGATGTTGGCCGCTATTCTGAATCACTAGCGTTACAGCTACTATATAAAGGAGAGGTAATATGGCAGTTGGTTTCAAGGCAGGCTTGTTATGGTATCCGGTTGGTCAAAGTGACTTTTTGCATTCCTTCTTTTCAACAATTTCTTATCATCTCGAGCCTCAAGGCTGGGGAACGAGATATCCATACCTAATGAACCAACTATATTATAGTAAGGTTCATCATAAGAATCTTCAGCTACTATTAAGCGAAGTAGTTGAGGTTAGAGAAAAGTTAAAAGACTATTCTCCTTCACAAGCTATTTGGGACATTGAAGATCTTTCAAAACAACCGCCTTGGGGAAATGATATCAGTGAGGAGATCACTAGTCTTGAAAATTATTTTGTCACTTACGATGGGAAGGATTTGTTTGATCGATTTATTCGGGCAATTCATGAAGCTTTAGAATTAAAATTAGACCTTGGAATACATGAATCATAGTAACTCATCATTGACAGCGGTGAAGACGTTCTAGTTTGGACTGTAAAGTAAATCGTGGAACCTTTGAGATAGATTCAAATGGGACATACTGTCGCCGCTCTACTTCCGCCATTAGAAGTGAGCGGCGAAACTGAGCAAGGCAAAATCTATCCGAATAAACGTACGGTTGTCAAACCACTCCATCGTCGAAATGCGCCGAATTTCTTTTGAAATCTGCCGTAATTCAGATGGTTTTTTATGCCTAGTTCAAAAAATGCTGGTTTGATCGTTACTGCCTCTATGGTACATGAATTAGAACTGGCCTAGGTACTTCTTAACGTTCCTTACCAGGTATGGTGCCGCCTGATGATATCCTCGGAAGGAATATGATGAACGCAGTTTTTCACTCGGGCGGCAACCCGTTCGATATTCAATCGATAATCACCTGAACCAACATAGAACATGACAATCTCAAAGCCTTTATTCTTCGCTTCACGCATTTGACGAATGACGTTACCGCCTGCTAAAGTTGTCTCGATTGCCACTGCCGTTTTTGCCAGCGAACACAAACATGGTTGCAATGGAGTTATTCATTTTGGAGCTCCGAATCCTCGATACGTTCTATTACGCCATTGCTATATTCCTTAACCAAATGACCATCACTTGTCTTATACACAATATAGGTTCCATTCGCTTTTGCATCCAATTTAGCTTGATCGCCTGTTAGTTTAATGAACTTATGTAAGTCCTGCATCCGGTTCACACGCATCACCGCCTGAGTATAATTGTAAGATTCGGCAACTAGCCCCAACCATCTGTGCCTAAAATTATAGCATAAGAACCTTTACACAACAGCTAGTGTCATGATCGATCTCTTGATGATACGTGTCAGCAATCGCTTCAGTACCTATAGAGCAAATGTATAAGCTCATCACTATACTCAAGTTATCTCGTGGTGAAAATCGTCATGCAAGGTAACTAGATTGATAAGTTCTGCACTCACAGACCTATCACGTCTCGTTCTAGGTGGCAACCTGTGCTAGTGAATAAATTTAACGTGAGGATTGGTGATTGCGACGGTGAAGTTATTTCAATTAGAACCTGAAGTGCCGGGTGGTTTTGGAGATCATAGCAAGTTCTTGTGGGATGAAAATGGACTGATACTCAGGCCCTCCTCTACCCAATTTCAAACACCTCGTACCCACGGTTAACGTGTCAATGAACGATTACACTAGCACAAACTGGGATGAATACGATTTTTACATTAAAAATAAGGTAGACCTAATTGTGTCAGACAGGGCAATGGACGTACTGAGAAGGTTTAAGCTAAATCATTGCGATTGGATTGAATTGTAGGTCCAGGTAAAGGATGTGTCAGAGTTGGCCGTTGGCTTTAAAGTAAACTTCTTCTGGTTTCCAGTTGGCACAGGTGACTTTTTACATTCATTTTTTTCAACAATTAGTTACCATCTAGAATCAGAAGGATGGGGGACAAGGTACCCTTATTTGATAAATCAGGTATATAATGGTAAGTTAGGAAGCTATGATGTTGCAAATGTACGAGCTGAGCTTATGGAAATAAGGGAAAGGCTAACAGAATACTCGTCGTCGCAAGTAATATGGGATATTGAAGATCTTTCAAAGCAACCACCATGGGGAACTAATATTAGTAAGGAAATTACCTCCTTATCAAACTATTTTGTTACAAATGATGGTAAAGATTTGTTCGACGTATTCTTGGAAGCATTAAATTGTGCATCCAAGTATGACTTTGATCTTGAGATACATATCGTATAATAAATGGATATGTATAGTAGCAGTGTAGACTTATTTATGCTTAGACAACGAATGAGGTCGGTTTGATCCTACTGATCGACTCCGAGGCTGTTTGTCAACGCTCACGTAATTTGTCGGTGAAATCACCACCGCCAACGACGTGAGCGTTTTTGCTTCAGTCAAATTAATTGCTGATGATGTAATGGGCGGTTGTTTTGCATGAAATTCGAACATGCTATCCAACAAGCCCCCCAACAGCCTCACAAGGCCATCAGGGGGCTCCACACCCAAGATCTATCTCATCCACACGTACCGTTCGTTAAAAAATTCTCCGCTTCCAGCCCATCAGCTTCGCCATCGACTCCACGTAGTAGTAGTCGCCGTAGATCAGCGACACATCAATGTTCTGCCCCGCTGGCTTATGTCCGGTGCCCGCGATCAGGATCGCCTCATGGTTAGGCTCGTCCCATGTGGCGTAATGGGTCGTCAGCGACAGCAGGATGCGTTCGGCCGCTCGGCGGTACGGCAGTCCCGCAGCGCCCGGCAGCGCCTCGGCGAGCTCGAGCAGCCCCGACGCGGCGCAGGCGGCCGCCGACGTGTCGCGCGGCTCGTCGTCGAGCGAATCGGCCGCGCGGAAGTCCCAGTGCGGCACCGCGTCCTCGGGCAAGCACGCGATGAAGAAGTGCGCGACGCGCTGCGCGGCCTCGAGATACTTCGTGTCCCCGGTGTACCGGTACACGTTAGCCATCCCGTGCAGCGCCCAGGAAGCGCCGCGGCTCCATGCGGAGCTCGGGCCGGCCCCTTGGCCGCCGAGCGATTCGATCAGCTCGCCGCTGGCAGGGTCGAAGCTCAGAATATGGTTCACCGAGCCGTCCGGACGGATGAAGTGGTTCACGACCGTTTCCGCATGCATGCGGCCCACCTGCTCGAAGCGCGGGTCCTCCAGCTGAGCCGCCGCCCAGAACAAGAGCGATAAGTTCATCGACGAGTCCACGATCGCCCAGCCCCGCTTGTCCTGATTCCAGGCCCGCAGGAACTTGCCTGCATAATTGAACCGTCCAGCCAAGAAGTTAGCGGCATAGACCGCCCGACGCAGCGCATCGCTGCAGCCTGTAAGCTGATGCTTAATGACAGCGGTCGGCAAGAACTGGAATCCGACATCGTGGTGGAAGTTGTTGTCCTCGGTGAACTTGCGCTCCAGACGAATATCCCATTCCCAAGCCGCTGTCTTATAATGCTCCTTGCCTGTCATGTCGTATAGAATCCACAGGATGCCCGGCCAGAAGCCCGACGTCCACCAATCGAGACGCATATCGTCGTAGATGCCGTCGTCCTTCGCCACGTGCGGTGACTTGTCCCCGAGCTGTCCGATCATCCGATCGACCTTCACCTGCAGCTGCTCCCACACCTCGGGCAAGATGCCCTGCAGCTGGGCTGCTTCCTTCCATTGCTCATGTAGCTGTGCCATGCTTCGTGTCCTCCTTAGTATCAGATAATAGGATCAAGCCAACGTAACCACTCTATTCTTCCCATGTGACCCAAGCTGTCGGCAGTCCCTCGCACTTCACGCTGATGACCGATACGGATCGCCAAGACGTACTGTCGCTGCTTCGCTGCTCCGTCGCAGAGGCCGGGCCTCCTGCCGAGAAGAAGCCCGTCTCCGTAATCGCCGCAGGCAGCGCACCGTGAGGATCGATATAGATGCCAGCACGGCCTCCGGCCAGCTGCATGAGCCGCGAGCCGCGCACCGTGCCGAGGTTATCGAGCAGACGTCCGTCCCCGCTGAGACCGAAGCGGACGAAGTGCATCGCATCCGCGCAGAAGTGCCCTGCCGCATCGTAGGCTCTCGCCTCGACATAGACGCGCCCGTCAGCCTGCTTCTCGGCATGCACCTTCAGCTCGACAGGCTCGCCCCATGTTGCCGTCGTGTACTCGAACGTGTGCTGGTCCTCCACCGTGACGCCGTCCTTCCAGCCGATGACGCGGAGCTCGTTCTCGCCAGCGAGGAACGGTGATTCCCAGCGCAGACCCGCGCAAGGGAAGCTTTGCGAGTCGCGCTTTTTCCTCCCGAGGCTGACGCCGTTCAGGAACAGCTCGGCTTCGTCGCAATTCGAGTACACTCGAATCAGCTTGCTCTCGTTCGGCGCTCCCCACCGTACAGGCATCGTATGGCCGTAGATACGAATCATCGGCTGCTCGCTCCAGTACGATTGGAACACATAGTAGGCGTCCTTCTTCGTGAAGTCCCGCTCCACGATCCCCTTCATGTTCAAGTAAGGAATTGGAGAGTCCGGCCGCACCGGTGTGGCAAAATCTTTAAACGACCACTGCGCCGCGCCCGTCAGCCAGTCCATCTTCTCCTGCGCCTTCAAGTACCAGTCGATCATATCGCAGAAGTACGTCTCCGACCAATCCCCGTCGCGGGAGACGCGCGGCTCTCCGCCGATCAGCAGGTAGTCGCCGTCGCGCTCATCGGTCTGACCTTCTCCGCGCGGGATCAGCTCGAAGCCTGTGAACGGCTGCTCCACATGCCGGGTCGCCAGATTGTCCGCTCCCCACTCCATATGGAAGAACGAGCGCACATGCTCGAATGCCTGACGGCTGCTGCTCTCATAGTCGGTATAGATGCCGCGATACCAGCCCGCCCAGATGGAAGGCGAATACACATCGACGATATCTTTGCAAAATTCACAGCGCCGTATCGCCGTCAGCCGGCTCGGATCAAGCGCATGCGACAGCTCGTGCAGCTCCTGCATGAAGTCGCGAATCTGCTGCTGGTCGAAGTAGTCGAAGTCGCATTCCCAGTCGTTCTCATTGCCCAGTCCCCACAATATGACCGATGGATGATTATAATGCTGCTCAATCATCGACTTCAGCATATCGCGGCATTGCTGCTGGTACGACTCGCCCCCGAGTCCGCCGCGGCACCACGGAATCTCCTCCCACACGAGCAGGCCGAGCTCGTCGCAGCACTCGAGCACGATTCGCGATTGCTGGTAATGACCCAGACGTATGAAGTTCGCGCCCATGTCCTTGATGAACTGCAGCTCGGTACGGATCATCTCCTCGGTCATCGCTGCTCCGACGCCTGCGTGGTCTTCGTGACGGTGCGTGCCGCGCAGCAGTAGTCGCTCGCCGTTCAGCTTGAACGGGCCGTGCGGCACGAATTCGAACGATCTGACACCGAAGGCGGTCTGCTGCGACGTAATGCCGTAGCGGCTCGACAGAATGACCTTGCACTGGTACAGATGAGGCTCTGTCGTCGACCAGAGCCGCGGCGTTTCCAGCACCGTGTCGAGCACCGCTCGCGACTGCTCCCACGGAACGGTTGACATCCGCTGCTCGGCCACCAGATGACCCGTTGCATTGCGTATACAGACCGTAATGTCTAGTGCATCGTCCTTCCCCAGCGGATTGTACAGCTCGGCTCGGACTTGAACGCTGCACGTGCCGTCCTCCCGCAGCACTGGCTCGACATGCAGCTGCTTCCACGAGATCGCAGGGACGTGAACAAGATTCACGTACCGATACAGCCCGCCATACAGGTTGAAGTCACTCGCATCCGACGGAATCGTCTCCAGCTCCCGGCTGTTGTCGCACACAATCGCGAGCGGGATTTCTCCCTCGTAGCGCTCCAGCTCCCCGGCTGAGGCCGCCGCCTCCGTAATGTCTACCGTGAATTCATCGTAGCCGCCGAGGTGCTCGCCGACGAGCTGCGTGTACACGTAGACGCTCGTCCGCTGACCCGCGCCCTCGAAGTGAAGCAGCGTCCGGCCCTCTGGATACGGATTGTGCTCGGTCAGCCGGGTGCGGTACCAGCCGGGTCCTTGGTAATATTTCGTATCCGGGTCCATGACATCCAGTGCGTTGTACGTATGTGGCAGTGTAACCGTATGCCACGGCACGTTGTAATGGTTATTCAGCTTGTCCGCTCTCCACACTTCCCAGACGCCCCCGAGGCTGCCGGTGTAGTGCTCCCACGAATCGATTAAGCGCTTCTTCCTCAACGGTTGTGCCTCCTCTTGTCGTCCTTCATGCTAGCTATGATTTCCATACGCTGTTGCTTCTTATAACTATATGATAGCAGTCCGCGGGGCGGCTTTGTTGCACTCCTTTATGATAAAATGTTGTTACATTACGATGCTGCAGCATACGTGCTTGCGGGCGAAGGAGACACGAGCGTCGATGAAGCTGATGAACTACATGAACCTGAACCGGCATCCGGTTCAGCTGTCGTTCCATAAGGATCGGTCCCATGAATTTGTTGAAATCTATCACGCGCACCAAGGGATGGAGATCTTGTATGTACACGAGGGGCGGGGGCATATCGTGGTGGACAAGCAGATCTTCGAGCTGCGGCCGGGGGCGCTCTTCTACTTCCGTCCGTACCAGCTGCACCGGATTCGAGTGAACGGACTGCCCGAGCAGCCGTACATCCGTTCGCTGTTCGTATTCGAGCCCGCGGCTCTGGAGGCGGTGCTGGGCGCGTTCCCGACGCTGCAATCGTTCCTGCGCCAGCTGTACCGGGACCCCTCGACCCCGCAACAGCTCGGGGAGCTGCCGCTATCTGACATCGAGGGGCTGCTGCATTACTATTCTGGTGCGCTGGAGCGATGTCCCCCTGAGCAGCTGCTGGAGGAGCAGCTCTTCTTCCTGAGCACGCTGCTGCAGCGCATTCGATCGGCGTGGGTTCAGCAGAGCGAGGCGTCGGGAGCGCAGGCGGCGCATGTTGGGGGCAAGGTGCAGAGCGCAGCGGAGCAGATGCTGGAATGGCTGGAGGACCATTACACGGAGTCCTTCGAGCTCGATCAGCTGGCGCAAGCGGTGCATCTCACGCCCAATCACGTCTCGAGCCTGTTCCGCCGCAGCGTAGGCAGCACGATCACGGAATACATCACCGCCCGGCGCATACGCCAGGCGTGCTGGCTGCTTCGTACGACCGACCTTGCGATCAAGGAAGTGGGCGAAGCAGTCGGCTACCCGAATTTCTCCTACTTCTGCCAAGCCTTCAAGCGTCACGTCGGGCAGACGCCGTATCGGTTCAAGAGGGAGGAGGGGTAACGGAATGCTTCCTGTATTGACTGGGTGTCATTGCATGGAATCTCTTGAAAATCAAGCTGAATTGAGGCACGCTGTTATATCCGACGGACTCGGCAATTTCCTTGATCGTCAACCCATTATCTTCCATTAACTCCACAGCCGCTTTCATTCGTAATTGATTCAGATACAATATAGGAGAAATCTTAAATACTTTAGAATACGTATTGCTCAAATAGGTGGGGTGTACGCCGACATAATCAGCCAGCTCTTGAAGAGAGATAGGGGTGTTGTAGTTTTTCCGGATATATCGATTTAACTGAATTAATCGTGGATCGATCCGCTCGCGGTTATTAGGCGTCTGCGGGGGCTTATTCATAGGTTGAAGCAGCTTTATGATCCGCGAGCAGCTGTTTTCATTCGGTGTCTCTTCATTTAATAGGGCTTCAAACGGAGTACGCTCAAAGTCAGTCAAGTAGAAGTCTCTAGGCATGTTGATGCCACAAGTAAATTTAATTCCTTGAAGGGTGACAGGGCGGCTGTTCTTATTATGTATGGAAAAAGGACCGTGACTGCTCTGAAAGAGTCCCGGTGTCTTGTCATTTAATTCAACTTGGATACGATTCACGTGTATATGTACGGCATGATCGGATTGGATATAGATGAAGTCATATTTGTGGGTATGCCATCGTTCGGACTCGCCAGGGAATAGGACTGCGCTCCTAATAATAGTATGTATTCTCATAATATCCCCCATTTCCAAGTATATTAACAATTTACATATGTTTATATTCTACAGATTATATTGTACAAGACTACAACGAATGGTAGATTGTGTAATATGTCGTATCATAACATATGGAGACGATTATATGAACTTTCAATGGGACAATGTCGAACAATTTGCTCAATATGTAGCGCAAGGTGAGCGATCCTTCTCGGATAAAATCAACTTCCTGCTCGATTTGAAGGCGCATACATACACGTGTGATTCAAGGATCAGCCCTCTAGATTACTTTGAATGGGTGTCAAGGCTGTCGGCTGTTTGCCCCTCTACGGCCTTGAGCTTTTCCATGCATCTCTACACGCAGTGGGGGATGCAGCATATAGTTCCAGACGAGTTGCGGGATACAATCTTGCACACAGACTCGGACGACGCTAAGTTATTTGGATCATTGAATGAGCCTGGCATTTATTTTCTAAGGGAAGAGCAGCTCAATCCTGAGCATTTCTTAATACGTGCCATCCAGACAGACGACGGCTACGTTGTTAATGGGGTTAAGAAATTCGTATCACTTGAGCCATTTGTCCACTTCCTGCCTGTGTATTGTTATGTAGAGAACCCGCGAGACCAAGAGGCGCGAATTGCGGTCCTGCTCCTGAGAAAAGGGGCTGCAGGCATTCATATACAAGCCGATTGGGATACGATATCTATGTCTGAGAGTTACAGCAACAGTGTGTGCTTCGACAATGTGCATGTTCCACATACGGATGTTCTTCTTAAGGATAAGGACGCCTTACAGCAAACGAATGTGTTTGCCTATTTATTTCGATTAAGCATTTCCTCGGTATATTACGGTATTGCTCAGCATGCCTATCAGCTGGCTCTAGACTATTGCAAGAGCAAGCAAGTGCCTCATACGAATCGTACGTTGTCCTTCTTCCCTGGCGTTCAATTTTCAGTTGCCGAAATTGCAATGCTGCTCGAAGGAAGTCGTTCCCAAATAATTCGATATTGCGAGCTGCTTCACTCCTATCTTGAAGGCAAGCCTTCAGTGGATCATATCCCGATCATCAGCTTGATGACTAAGGAGATCGTAGTGAACCACGCGGAGCAAGCTGTCAATCTCGCAATGAAAATCGTTGGAATCAGCAGCATTGCCAAGCATCATGTTCTTTCGAAGCTATATCAAGATGTGAAGGCGGGTCAATTCCATCCCCCTCAATCCGATGTGACTTACGAAATGATCGCCAAGCATGAGCTCGGTGTGTTGACTCACCGATCCCGCTGGTTATAGAAAGGAGTCACGTGATGAACGTAACATTCGACATCCCATTGAAGCTTATAGATAAGGTAGAGCTTTTGCTGGAGCGAATTCCATATTTGTCAGAAAGCATTTCGGGCATGGTGTACAACAAGGATAAGCATACTGTGGAGTTAACTGTGAAGGACAACGATCTTCATTCGAAGGTCATGAACGAGCTGAGAGAATCATATCACGAATTGTGCAGCAGTCTTGAGAACACTCGAGTCATCAAGGAACGGGTGGTCAGGAGCAACCTGACCCCAGATCCCGATCTACATGAGCGCACGGCTCTTAAGGCAGCGGACGGTTTATTCTACATGGATGAGTATGACATGATGGTGATGGAACGCTTGGATAAGGAATTTACCCGAATAGCAGTGAAGCACGGGGCCGAGCAACGAGAATATCCATCTATATTGAATAGAAGCAATATGGCACGCAATCAATATCACATTCATTTTCCACAAAACATATACGGGGTTACATATGTGCCGCATGAATACAAGGCGATTACCAACTTTCGCAAGCTGGCTCTAGTTGAATCGAATGACGAGTCCTTCGTATTTCATGGTGAGATCCTGCAGCCTTGTATATGCTACCACTGCTATGAAGAGCTTCAAGGCAAGAGGCTGCTGGATGGGACTGTGCTCACGGGGAAAGGCAAATGCTTCCGTCACGAGATTGAATGGAGAAAAGATAACTTCAGACGCAACGAATTTACGATGCGAGAAATTGTTTATATCGGAACAGCTGAATCCGTCGTGCATAAGCGCGATCAAATAATGGAGGATGTATGGCGTTTTTTTGGCTCCTTAGGTCTCAAGGGGAGGATTGCAACAGCGACGGATCCCTTCTTCTTTAGCGCGGACTTGAAGACTAAAGGAACATACCAGATGATGAGCAACGCCAAATACGAATTGCTCGTGACTATATCGAGCGGTAAGGAAGTTTCTATCGCTTCCTTTAATTACTGTCAAGACCTGCTGTGCTCCAAGTATGACATAACGGATGATCACGGAGCCGTGCTTCACTCCGGCTGTGTGGCCTTTGGGATTGATCGCTGGAAGGAAGCACTTAAGGATACACATGGCCAAGATTTGGAGCAGCGGCTTGCTATGGATGTCGGAAGGGGGATGCTGCTTTGACGATTCCACAAGTGTCGATGCTCGAACAAGTGGTGACGAAGAAGTTAAGTGAAGTTCTCAATCGAGAACTTCATCTGGATCAGGGGGCGGACTTACGGAGTGAAGGTCTGGATTCCATCAAGATGATCGAGTTCATTGTCAATCTGGAGGTTGAGTTCGATATCCAGATTGATGATCAGGACCTGTTAGTTGAAAACTTCTCAACCGTTCACAAAATTACAACATTACTCTCACAAAAATACGGGGTGTAGCGATGAGTCGTTTCGTTATTTTGGTTGAGTCTGGCAACCGCGGCGCAGAGATTCCCTACTTCAATAAACTGGGGCTTCAAGTCATCTTCCTTACTTCAGGTGTAGTTCCCTACGATCCACATCATATCGATCAAGCTGCACAGTTCATTGCGGACCGAGGAATCATCAAGTATGAACGACTTGCTGAGATTATTCGTGAGCTTCATCATTCGCATCTCATCGAGACGATATGCTCCACAAGTGACTTCTTCATCCCTTCGGTATGTCAGCTATGTGAGACTTACGGATACCGTTCCTTAAGCTCCAGCGCCGCGTTCACTTTTCATCATAAGGATAGGTTCAGGGCTAGACAAAGGGAGCTGCAATATAACGTTCCGGAATTTTATGTGTTTGAGGATATAACGGCCGCAGTACAGTTTTATCACAGCTCTGATCAGAAGGTATGGATCTTTAAGCCTGTCAATGGGAATGAATCGGTAGCCGTGCAGCTCATTCAGTCTGAGCAAGGACTCAAGGATTGCTATAAGCAGCTGCAATACCTCTCCCGATATACAGGCGCCTTATTGAAGCCCAGCTTCATATTGGAGGAATATATCGAAGGGAACTTGTACAGCTGTGAGTTTATGGTGTCAGGTGACCAGCTTCAAGTATTCGGGGTAACGAATCGACTCATGAGCCGGCCTCCTTATTTCGTTGAATTAGGGTATACGTTTCCCATTCAGGGGGACATTGCACAGCTCGTTATTGAAGAAACGAAGAGATTCATTCAGGACTTTCAGTACGATTTTGGTCCCTGTCATATCGAGTATATTGTCAGCCCGGATAACCGCGTATATATCGTAGAAGTGAACCCGCGGCTGGTTGGTCCGCCGAATCCATGGATGATTGATCATGCATTAGGGATCTCTGTTTTTGACAGTGTATGTTCCTTATATGTGACAGGGACCATATCGGATAACGCTTCATACAATCATAAGTACTCCGCATGTCTGGAGGTTACTAGCCCGGTCGAAGGATATTTGAACCGATTACACCTCGAGGGGAACTACTTGAATCGGGATGATGTTCTTGTCATTGTGCAACAAGAGCAGGAAGCCTATATCCATCGTGCGACATCCAATACGGATATTTTGGCAAGGATTCTCACAGTGGCCGACAGTATGGATGGAGCTCAGAGGCTTGCCCAAGAGATATACGATCGTGTACGTCTTGAGGTCAATGTGAAGCCGCTTACGTTACCGAAGCATGATGAGTGGTCCATCTAGAGCTGCATGCAGTGACAGCTCATAAACGGGGGAACTTATGATGAAACAAGCTACAACCCAGGTAGGACATCCGCCTAGTCCTCTCCAAAAGCCCAAGCTGATGAACATATATAGCTGGACGCTTCGATTTCTTAAGCCGTATAAGTGGTTATTTGGTGCTAGTCTACTATTGGGATTAATGATGGCTTCCGCACAGGTTGCTATACCTACATTTATTCAACTGCTGGTGGATGACATTCTCCCAGCTCAGGATGTGTCGAGATATCAGGAGATACTCATCGTATTAACAGGTGTGATTGCTCTGGTCATCATCGCGACCATTGTGAAGCATGTAGCGGATCGTAAGGTGCAGGAGTGGGTTGCCGGAGATATGCAGATCGGAGTATTTCAGAAGATGCGCAGTCTTGGGTACTCGTTCTATGAGAAGCATCCTGTGGGCGAGATTTACTCCTTGTTTCATACCGAGGTCGAAGCCCTTCAGAAAATTTTTCGACAGTACCTTCCGACGATTATTCAATATGCGATTACGTTCGCGGTTACGTTTACATTCATGGTCATGCTGAATTGGCAGCTCACCCTAGTATTCATTCCAGGTATTGCTATCTACTATATGATCGGTCCCTTCTTCGAAAGAAAGTCTGCGCAATATGCCAAGAAGCTGGCTGACTCTCATGCAGAGCTGAACAAAAAGCAATACGATAGTATCTCAGCCTTGATGGAGCTGCGCGCTTATGGGCGGGAGAAGTGGAACTTAGATCAGTTGCTGGAGCGAGATCGAGGGACAGCGGAGATCGATGTCATCTATTTCAAGCTCATTAACTACCGTGGGGCATTTCGAAGAGTTGCGGTTTATTTCAGTGGTGTATTGATGTTTATCGGTGGATATTATTTCGTTAAGGAACAACTGCTCACCTTCGGACAGTTTATAGCTTTTACACTGCTATATTACAAGGTGATGTTTGATCTCACGATACTGATTACGAACTTGACCGAGCAACGGGTGTTGCTGCAGCAGACGATTCGCCTATATGAATTTATGGAGCTTACGCCTGACGTAGTTGAAATTGAACATCCTGTACACCTGCGTGAAGTTCAAGGGAAGATCGAATTCCAGAATGTTCGCTTCGGCTATACGTCCTCCTCGGATGTGGTGAAGAACATGAGCCTTGTCATACAACCAGGTGACAAAGTCGCATTGGTTGGTACGAGCGGACATGGGAAGTCCAGCTTGATTAAGCTGTTATCCAGATTTTATGACCCGCAAGAGGGCGCTGTTTATTTAGACGGGGTGAACTTGACCCAGCTATCGTTACGACAGTTGAGAGAGAGTATTGGATATGTCTTTCAGGAAACGTACTTGTACGGAGGTACGGTCAAGGAGAACATACGATTCGGCAAGGAGCAGGCGACGGATGACGAGATTATTGTAGCGGCCAAGGCTGCTTCAGCTCATGAGTTTATTATGGCATTGCCTCAACAATACGATACGATCATCGGAGAGCGCGGGAACAAGCTCTCAGGTGGTCAGCGACAACGCATTGCGATCGCTCGTATGATCTTGAAGAATCCAGCCATCGTAGTCTTGGATGAAGCGACATCGGCCCTTGATCATGAGAGTGAAGCGGAGGTCAAACAAGCATTGGATCAATGGTTTCATGATCGAACGATGATCGCGGTCGCACATCGAATATCGACGATTCAAGATTTCGACAAAATCGTAGTCATAGACAATGGTCAGATCGCTGAGGCTGGAACCTACGATAGCTTGCTTGAGAACAAAGGGGCATTTTATCAGCTTCTGATGGGAGAGAAGGGAAATGCTGCAGACGCTTAGATGGATTTTCAGCTATATTTCACAAGTCAAGCTCCTATACATTACGGCATTAGTGTTGTTACTTGTCTCGGTTGTAACGAATTTGCTTATTACGATCAGCCAAAAATATATCATTGATGATGTGTTTATTTCTGGCAATTATGAATTGTTTCCGTATTTCCTGATGTTCTTTATTCTCATGGCTTGCTCATACATCGCATCGTGGTGCTTTAAAGATATTTTATTCAAACGAGCCTCAGACAAGCTGCGACTGATCATGAGAGAAGAGTACATGCAGTATCTGTATCGTATGCCCATCAAAGATTACCAGAAGGAAAGAATCGGAAGCTTCGTCTCTTACTTAAATGAATTCATAAACTCCAAAAATGTGTACATATGGACCTTCCCGAGATTAGTCGAAAAATTGGTTCATCTCCTATTTCTATTAGCGATTGTCGGGTATGTAATGCCAGAATTGTTAGCGATCATTATTCCTCTCTCTGTGCTCTTCATCATTCAAGGCAAATATTTTGGCTCGCGAATTCAAGCCTTATCGATCGAGAAGAATGAATTAAAGGCAAAGCACAATGTCCATATTGAAGAGGGAATATCCTCCTCAAGAGAAGTAATTGCCTTTCATAAAGCTGAATGGGAAATGAACAAGCTTAAGCAAAGCTTTCAAAAGTATATCGATAACATATTCGACATGGTTAAGCTGGAGAAAAGACAGCTGTACCTGACTGAACCATTACGATGGAGCTCCAATCTGTTGATTCTAGGGTATGGCGGATATCAGGTCATTCAAGGGAATGTGTCGATCGGAACATTTGTCGTGTTCTATCAGTTATCTATTCAGATGCTAGACGCCATTCAAGGGGTGTACAGTTCGACGATGCAATTTTCCAGTGCGTATGGAGGCATGTTCAAGGCGAAGCATATTATTCAAGGAGATCAGATTGATGTCGGGGACGTGGAGCTCACTCACGCCATCGAGAGCATAGTCTTGAAGGATGTCAGCTTCTCGTATCGAGATGAACAAGCCAAAGTTCTGAAGTCGATCTCGCTGCAAATCCCAATAGGGAAGAAGCTGGCCATCATAGGGGAAAGCGGCTCTGGCAAGTCAACGATAGCACAGCTTCTCCTTCGGTTCTATGAACCGGATGAAGGGAGCATCGAAGTGAATGCCGTCACTCTCAACCATATAAACAGAGAGTCATGGTCGCAAAAAGTGAATGCGGTGCTACAAGACGCTTATCTGTTTCCCGATACGATCCGAGCCAATATCGTGATGGGAAGAAGCTGTTCACAAGCACAACTGGAGCAGGCCTGCCATATTGCTGAAATCCACGACACGATTATGGAGCTACCGAATGGTTACGAGACGCTGCTCGGTGAGCGCGGCGTTACTTTATCTGGTGGGCAACGACAACGAATCGCCTTGGCTCGAGCTATTCTAGGAGACCCAGAAGTGTTGATTCTGGATGAGGCTACGTCAGCGCTGGATTTGGAGACAGAGAGGAGAGTGATGGCGAATATCGATGCAGTAAGAGAAGGAAGGACAACCATCATTATCGCTCATCGCTTATCGACTGTTGAGAATGCGGATGTGACGTATTCAATTAGCTAACAGATGGGAAACATGTATGAAGTATATACTCTAACATATATCGGAGGTAACATGGATATTTTGCAAATTGTTAATCATATAGAAGTGACGAACTATACGGTATTAATCAATCGCCATAATGTTGCTGTTGTAAGAGGAACGTATAAGAACGGAGATGCCTTAATAAAGATTTTTGGCAAAAGAGAAGCATATGAGCGAGAAGTGGAGTGTAATAAGCTTTTAACTGCTCATAACTTGCGGGTCCCTCCATTGATTGATGCTTTGCAAGTAGATTCATATTTCATTATGGTTCAGAAGTGGCTTGAGTCCGTACCGTTGGATCAATGGTATCCGAAGCTCACCTTGGAGCAACAAGTTCATGTCATGAATCAAGCGGGAGCAAGTCTTAGCCAAATGCAATTTTCTATATCAACTATAGAACTTTCGCAATCGAAATTTTGGCATCGGTTTGAACACAACGATTTTAGTGAATTTTCTTGGAAGCAATATATTTATTCTCAGTATGACAAATGGAAAGGAAGAATTAAATTTACAGAGATCGATCTTCAGCTTGGCCTTGATCAAATGGTCAACGACGTCGGCATCGCTATCGAGGGAATTGATAGTGTTGAACGTATCACCATTCTGCATTGCGACTTTATTTTCCGAAACTTATTGGTATCTACGGAGACTAATAACCTGCTGGCCATTATCGATTTTGAGAATGCGCTAATCGGCGACCCGTTGTATGACTTGGCCAAACTAACGTGGGTTGATTTGGACCCTAAGAAGGACCAGCAACAAATCCAGGCATTGATTCAAGGATGGAACAAGTACGCAGATACTAAATTTGATCATAGTATTTTCAACACTTACCAAGCTTTACAGGCGATTGCAGCAATATCTTGGGTGGATAAGCAAGAGGAGCTATCAGAAAGTAATTACGCATACAGAAATCGAGCCATACAGTTTATTTCGAATCTGTTAGTAAGGTAGTGATACACATTACAATCATAGCTATAGAAGGATTAATGCAGGTAGGAAAGACTAGCTCCATCATGAGAATTGCAAACAGTTACTCAAACGTAGTGACTATTCCAGAAGTTATGCCTTTGCATTTAATCGAGAGTGAAAGGGTCAGGAGTGGTGAGCAAAATTATTATATATTGAACGATTTAGCAAAAAGTGCAGCAGCAAAGGAGGTTATTCACAACAACAAGGATCAGGTTATTTTAATAGATAGATATTTCGTTTCTACCTTGGCTTACCTATTAACCGAGCGAGTCTTGGAGAGTAACTCGAGGGAGTGTTCTTTTTTTGAATTATACACTGAATGGTATGGTGAGACGATACTTCCTGACCGTTGGATATTTATAGAAGATGACCCGCGTCAATCTTGGATGAGATCCTATGAGAAGGCTTTGTTAGGTTCTGCAGGATGGACAAGCCTTGAATTTGTGGAAATTATGGACTTGAGCTATAGAAAAGTTTTTCTGGAAATGCAACAGAGTATGAACGCGAACGTTTCTTATATTCGCTCATCATCAATCAGAAATGATTCAGCGGAGCTGGACAAGCTTATTTTTTCAAATTGAAGGAGTACATCCTATGGTTGTTATGATGATAACTATATTTTCACTAATATTAATTGCATTTTCGTACAGAATGATATGCTCCGTTAAGGGATACAACAAACTGCAAGAGGAGATCAACCACTTCAATTCTATACGTGCACATACATGTAGTGAGAATGTCTTATACATCTTGTTACCATGCCATAAAGAACAGTCAATCGTTGAAGAGACACTCTCATATTTTTGGGACCTGGTCAAGAACGAGAGCAATGTAGTTCTGATCGCTATAACGGGAGAAGCGGAAACTATTGATAAACGTGCGAACATTGATCGTATACATGCATTAATCGATAACTGGTGGGCAAAGTTCAATCAAGAGTTATTTTATCAGACTAATAACGGCGTATTTCCACTTTCCTACTACAACAATATCGAGCTTATTCGATTGAAGAGTTTATCGTTCAGTGACTTCAAAAATAAAATAGTGGACCTTTATCAAGGCATACCTTCAACGAATCAACTTATTCAACAATGGCAGGGGGAGCATGTGGAGGATCGAGTCATCTTACTTCATGATTGTAATCCACATAGTAATAAGTCATCTAAAATAAACTATGCTTTACATTTTTTGCTAGAGCGTCATGATGTAAATTCAAGTATTAATTTAGGTACTACATATTTAGCTGTATATGATTTTGATTCTAGACCTCATGAAGCGACATTTAAGTGGTTTAACTGGAAAGTTAATCAACTGAACTTAAATGATGAAGCTTTACCTGCCGTTTTTCAGCAGATTCCTCACCAGTTAGGTAGCCAAATTCAACAAATAAGTAAAAACTCACTTTCCTTTTCTACTGCTATATGGCATCTAGAGAGAACGTTGGGAATTGAAGCCTATTTACTTTACTCGAATATTTGGAAGTCTAAATTCATCAGGGGGTGTATGGGCGCAGGTATATTTATTAATATGCAGCAATTAAAAGAAATGCATGGGGTACCCGAACACAATGATGATATCTCGTTTGGTTATCGATTGGATGTAATCGGAAAGTCAAGATGCTCGATACCTTTTCCGAATTACTCCCAGCCCACTCCATCTACGTTTAATAAGGTTCGACAATACAAGCGCATATATTCAGCGGTGTTTAGCGCGGGACTGGAGCTCGAATGGTCTAAGAAATTTTTTCCTAAGTATGTTGAAAAGAACGGCAGAATGAGAATTATTAGTACCTATATCAACGATAATTTCCATGTATTTAGATTCATATCTTTTTTGTTACTTATTATCCTTACCTTATGCTCAAAGTTTTATTTTTTAGGAGCGATGTTGATTAGTGTGTCCTTTTTAAGTTACTGGCTCACATACAAGTCTTATCTGAATTTTGCTAACCGATTATTAAGCTTAGGCAATTATCCACCATTACGCCCTTCCATATTTGCAAGGCTGGTTTCTGTATTTAGTTACGACGTTTTTAAAGTCATTATTTTGACCCACTTTCTTTGTTCGATGTATATAAAAAAAGATACGATTACCACGATATCGATAGATAAAACAGATAGATGACGAACACAAAACTAGTTACTGTGAGGAATCAATCATGAGAGTTGCTATTCTTGATACGATCTGGTCAGGGGCACGTGAATTATTTGAACAATCAGGCTTTGAGGTGAATTCCCAGCCTGAAGGATCAGAGGTCATTATTGTGCGTAGTGGTATCAAGTTAAGGAAGGATGACATTGACTACTTATATAAAAGCGGGTTGCGGTTGATTTTAAGAGCAGGTTCTGGGCTGGATAATATTGACACAGTAACCTGCAAGTCACTAGGAATTGAAGTCGTTGCGTTTCCTGGACTGAATGCAAATAGTGTCGCTGAAGTTACACTTGCTTTTATGCTTGCAACTTCTCATCGCTTATGGGAAGGCGGAGTAGGTCTTGTAAAAGGCGAGTTTAGAAAAAACCAGTTGTGGGGAGAAAACTTAACCAATAAAAAGATAGCAATCATAGGCTACGGAAAGACAGGCAGAGCTACTACACAATTATTGTTAAATCTAGGTGTGAAAAAAGTTTATGTGCATACCCGTTCAAAGCTGAATGACGATATGAATGGTAAAGTAATCAGCAGCTCACTGGAAGAGTGTCTCACTGCTGATATTATTTCTCTTCATGTTCCATTAACAGCTAGCACGATAGATCTCATTAATCATGAGAATGTAAATAAACTTAAAAAAGGAACGATTCTAATCAATATGGCTAGAAGGGAAGTGGTTAATCACGAAGCAGTTAAAGCCGCTATACTTACTCAGACGATTTCGAGCTACGCCTCAGATGTATTAGACCCGATTATGGATCACGATTTGCTCAGTAAGGATAATGTACTTGCTACTCCTCACCTAGGGGCGCAATGTGAAAGTATCCAAGAAGAGATTGCTAGGAATATGAACGAATGGTTGAAAAAATGGAGGGTAGAGCATGAACATATTCGATGCTGATTTGCATTGGATTGAGATGGAGCATGACTTAATAAAAAAAGCAGGGTTGTTACGGTCAAGAGTGATGCCTAGAGATGGTTGGGATCGAACATTAGGTGGTAAATTTCCTGAGAAAGCAATCTCACAGAAAGACCTACTACATTTTATGGAGAGTAATGTTATATCCAAGGCTGCAATCCATCCTACGCGTTGCTTATCACTAGGGATGATACAGGAACGTGCCATTGCTGCACAGATTGCTGAGTCATTCCACCAATATGTGCTTGAGCAAATGGTTCAACTACCTAAAGATAAGATTTTTCCAATGGCATTAGCTGTTCCTCAAGACATTGATTATACCATAAGAAAATTACCTCAATATAAAGAGATGGGGTTTCACGGTATTCTCTTATTGCCTCATGGGCACAACAAGGTCTTGGGTGATGAAGAGTTTATGGAGTTTTATGCCACTTGTGAGGATTTAGGAATGACAGTCACCATCCATGCTAATTCTTTCGGTGCGATAGGGACAGCGGGATATTCTAGATTTGCAGAGGTACATTGCTTGTCATTTCCGGTTGAATTGATCAGGCAATTTATAAGCATGACATTATCCGGTGTATTCGAGATCTATCCTAAGCTTCACGTCGCGTTTCTCGAGGCAGGGGTGGGTTGGATGCCTTACTGGATTAATCGTTTAGATGATGAATTCGATAAGAGGCATGAGGAATTACCAATTGAGAGTCGCCCATCCGAAATATTAAAAAAATCAAAAGTTTATGTGAGTTGTAGTGGATATGAGAAAGAAATAGCGGAGGTTGATGGTCTACTAGGTGGTGGAGTGCTGTGGCAATCTGATTATCCACATTGGGATCATACTAATCATGTTAGTGTAGAAGTAATCAAAAATCGTATTTCGGAAGACTTATTTCGAAAAGTAATGTGGGATAATCCGTTAGAATGCTACTTGAAGTATACGGAATAGGGGGAGAAAGCTTGTTAGTAGAGATTCCCGAATTTATTTCAAATGCAGCACATGTAGAGATTCTAGATCAAGGTTTGGTTCGTTCGAATACGATAGTAGCTATATGTAGTGATATTGAATTAAATATAACTTTAAACTTAAAAACCCAGAGAGAATGCAATCTAGTGTTTTTCAATGAATTGAATAAAGAAAACACTAAGGTTATAGGTAAACTACTAAGCAGTAATGCAGTGACCGAGGATCTCTTATTAGGGTATTGGATGTCCGCCCACAGCGCTTTTCGGGCCATGCAAGCCAATGAAGGTGAAGGAGGGCAGGTAGCGGCATCTGCTGTTCCAGTCAAATTTCTTGTTAAAAGAAATGATGGATTACAAGTTTTTATTGATGCCTTAGAGAACCAAAATCTTGAAGATGGAGACATCGTTGTCATTGCGGATAAACCGATCGCAATAGCTACTAATCGGGTAATCCCTAGGTCTCTACTTGGTGAAGCTGACCCTAAATTTTTAAGTTATGATGATCGAATAAAATTGGTATCGAAGATCAATCTCGCTAGCCAAATATCACTCTACCCCAAGAATATACTGATGATAGACTACATAGATGAGCTGGAGGCTAGTTTGGGAGCATATAACCATAATAGACTGTGCTACGTAATTTCTTCAATGATTCACAGCCAGCTCGGAAAAAAAGTAGATGTCGTGATTAGCGATTCAGATACAGGCGTCGATCAAGCTCAACCACTCATTGGATTTCCAACAGTGGGTTCGACTCCACTAGGTGTGACAGCCGGCTTATCCATTTATGAGGCGCTACGAGTTAGTGCATTAGCAGAGTTGGTACGGGGACACAACAGATTGATTCCGATTGTCATTTCTAAACCAAGTGCACGTAATCAGATAAGACCTCATATCGGTTCTGAACGTAATTATCCAGGAATGATTCATATCAATCTTGAGCAGGAGTTTCATAGAGGACTACTAACATCTGTATACTGGGAGGTGCAAAAGAATGACTGATAAATTAAAAATTTTTGATGTCGATCAGCATTTGTGTGATTTGAATATATGCGACTGGGAATTGAATGTTCCGACGCACCTTCAGCACAAAGCACCAAAAAATGTAGTGGTGAATGGTGTAGAAAGGCTGTGGATTGAAAACAAGTTATATCCGAAGGAGTCAGGCTTCGGCGTCGGGAGTCCAATGGGTTCGAAGGCTGGAGGGAACGTTACCCTAGAGAAGAGACTGAGCTGGATGAGTACCGTTGGGATTGATGGTGCCATTTTTACTCCTGGTAACTTAGGGATGGCGATACACTCTATTGAGGATATTGAATTGAAGCATGCTGTATGCCAAACATACCGGGAGTGGCAATTGGAGCAGGCAGTAATCGGTGGATCACACTGTTTTGCAGGCATATTGACAGATCCTTTCTCATTACCTACGAAGTCCTTCCTCGCTCATGAACAAGTTTGTAGCTTATATATGCGTCCTACTAACGCCCAACAAATTCATATGTGGGAAGAGCCTATGCACAACGTGTATAAATTAGCATGTGAAATGGATCTCCCTATCATATTACATGGGGGTACTGGCTACTATCAAAATTCCCCTGTTTCGGATCAGTATGATAACTATTTCTACTCACACTTGTTCTCCCACACGGTAGAAATGCAAATGGCATTAAGCGAGCTCATTGGACATGGTATTTTCAGAGAATATAAGAATCTGAAAATTATATTCGTTGAGGCCGGTGTTTCATGGGTTCCAAGCTTTGTAGCTCGATTGCATCATCATATGAAAAGACTTGGAAAGTACATCCCTGGTAAAGGGGTAGATGTATATGAAACACTATATAATAACTGTATGTTTAGTGTCTTTAATGAGGATGCAGAAGGCTTGGGTAATTTTTTAATCGAGAATCATTGGATGAAGGCTGCCTTAGGTAGTGATTACCCACACTGGGATACGATGAATGTGATGGGGATTCTTAAAGATGTACACGGTGAGATTAGAAACAAAGTTGCTTATCAAAACGCGTTCGACTTTTTACGTATCGGCGCTGAGACTGTGAAATAGCGGGTGATCATTATGGATACTAATTACATTCGTGATTGTCATATGTTACTGGAGTATTGTAAGACAAGTGATAGTTCCTTGCTTGATCAAAGATTACAAGAAGGAGCTATTGACTGGGGGAACCTTCTATACTTTGCAGATCTCAATGGGTTACTTGGATTTCTGTGGAAGTTAACAGATGGATTGGAAGATAGTCGTGTTCCTTGGCGAGTCGCTGTTCGACTCAATGAGTTTATTAAGAAACAAGAAAATAGATGGCGTAATTACAGTGAAGTGATTTTCAATCTGCTTCATGATGGAGCTATTAAAGGACAACCTATTTTATTAAAGGGAGGGGCGTTTAAGCATACCATCTACAAAGAGTCGCCCAACATCCGAGGAATTGGTGACATTGATCTTTTGTTTCACAGTAGTGATGCTCAAAGGGTTGAACAATATTTAATAGAGCAAGGCTTTTGGCTTCGTTCGGGTAAAAACGGGTCAACGGCATTTAAAGAGCTAGGCAATGATCGATTGGTTGTGGATGTACATGTAGGAGATCCCTCTAAGAATGATAGAAATCCTTATGATACTTTTATGGTTTTCAAAGACGAAGCAATACCAATTGGAAATGGTATCCTTACTATATCCCATGAACTTTCGTTAATCTATGCGTGTAAACATTTCTGTGAGCATGAAGAAGATTTCAGGAAAGTGTTTCATCAGGACGATGTAAGGCTCTTTAGACTAGTGGATATATTCTTATTATGTAGGCTTGTTAACTTTGGTAAGGTGAAGCAGCTTGCAAGTGAATTAAACTGGATGAATTATTTAGAGCGTACCCTATGGTATGTCAAAGAAATCTTCGGCTACAATTTTGAATTAACTCCTGGACATGAAATGGGAACTGAGCGAATGAGTACGCCGATTGGTTCTTATACATGGCCTTGGGCGATTAGGGAACGGGTGCTCAGGCTAGACCGCGCTGAATGGCTTGCGAGTGCTATGGGTGACCAGGGAAAAAGAAGTGATTGGTATACATCCAAAGAAGGTAACAAAAATCCAACATTGCCTTTATAGGAGATAAAAAAAGTATGAATCCAAACAGCAGCTCACCATTTGTGGGCATTTGGACACAGTCTCCCAGTAAGGAGGTTTCCCAAGTTGTTCGAAGAAGTCCTTTTCTAAGATGGATTGCCGTTGACCTGCAGCATGGGTATTGGTCTTTAAGTGAACTCGAAAGTTTTTTATCTTGCTGTGGCACAAGCAGTTTCAATAAGGTTATTCCGCTAGTGAGGACAGGCATACAACCGAGAGCGGCGGATATTAACGCTATACTAGACGCTGGAGCTTGGGGAGTCATCATTCCTTGTGTCGAGAGTGTGGAACAAGTTTCCGAAATTAGAATGTGGTCAAGCTATCCCCCGTACGGCAACAGGAGTGTTTCAAGATGCTTCGGGATGCCGAATACAGGGTTACAATTGGACCAATATATTGAATGGTCTCATCACAATCTCCAACTGATTTCGATGATCGAAACTGAAAAAGGATTACAGAGCATAGATAAAATCGCTCTTGTGTCCGATGGAATTATGTTTGGAATGAAAGATCTATCTTTATCATTATCCATTCACATCGACGAGGTACTGAAGTTGGTGAATGAGACAATAGCAAAGCATAGTGGACTTATGGGGAAGTTTGGTTATGTGGGTATTCCTGACTGTGAGGTGAAACATTATAATCCCTATTTTAGGTCGATCGGAACAATCAGAGATTTACTCGAACAAGGAATCTCAAGCGTATCTAGATAATGGGCACGGTGGAGATTCCGGTTCTGTGCTTGTGGATATAGGTACTTCCTTAGTCAAATATGGAAAAGGGTTATCAGCAGTAAGGCTAAAAAAACAATCGATATGGTTAAGCAAAGCTCCAGACTGTGTGAAAGAGGGCTTTCCTGAAATATACGGCTATGGCTGGAATGGAGAAGAAGCATGGCTATGCATGAAAAAGCTTAAGATGAGAACGCTCAGTGAGGCTATTATTATGCAAGAAATAGAAGGGGATGATGCAGTTCGAGTAGTTGATAACGTTCTTGGATGGCTGTACAGAAATATGTACGTAATTCAACAAAAAACAAGCAGGCCGCATATCAATCTATTAGTGAGTCAAACCCAATTGCGGGCTGAAATGATCGTTGAATCTAATAATCAACAACTAACTAACTAACTTAATTAACAATGAAACGATAATGATTAACGGAACCCCAATGTTTGGCTTGAAAAAAATAATAAAATTAATTCAAAAACAAGAACAAATATTAAAGCTCTGCATGACCGATAAGGCATTATTTTTGCACGGGGACCTCCATACGGGAAATATTTTGTTTAATGATTTCGGTGAAAAGTTAATTGACCCACGTGGGGATTTTATAGATGGTAGTACATATTTTGATGTTTGCTATGATACAGGGAAGTTATTACATGATCTTCATGCTAAATATTCCTTGGTTCGAGGCGGACACTTTGATCTGAAGGTTGAGGATAACAGCTATTGGTGGAGTGTAAAGAGGGATGCTCCATTCGCTACTTATGAAAAGTTGCTCGCTTACTATTATCAATGGATGCAACGAGAACAAAGTCACGGAAATGACTCGATGCTGATCCCCAAAGCATTATTATCAGAAGGATTATTACTATGCGGAATAGTACCTTTTCACTTGAAGCATACAGAGAGATCGATTGTGTTATTGATTAGTGGAATCGTCTTGTTAAATAAATGGTACGGGTGGTCATCAAATAAATTGGCCATATCAGACTTGTTTCTGCCGCTAGATTATAATAGTTGAGGAGATATTTATGACTACTAATACAAAAGCTAATGTGTTGAGAGAAATGTTAAAGGATCGTTCAACGATCAAGATGGGTGCAGGTGTCCATGATGCAATATCAGCGAAACTAGCCGAAAAAGCGGGTTTTGATTTTATATGGATTAGTGGCTTAGGACTTTCTAGTGTCAATGGCGTACCTGACGGAAGTTTACTTACATTCGGCGATTTTTTACCCGCATTCTCGATGATTTCTCAATCGGTTCATATTCCTGTTATTGCGGATTGTGACAACGGTTATGGCGACGCAGCGAATGCAAGCTTTACAGCGGTTCAAATAATAAATAGAACAAATCTTGCAGGTATATGCATTGAGGATAATCCCTATCCTAAACGAAACAGCCTGGTTAGTGGTCATGATCGCTTACTTGTCACCCAACAGGAGATGGTTCATAAAATAAGTGCTATACGTGACTCGGTTGGAGATGATTTATTTGTTATTGGAAGGTGTGAGTCGTTAATTGCAGGCGAGGGTATTGATGATGCATTACTTCGTGCAAAGGCATATGTATCCGCAGGAGCCGATGCTATTCTGATTCATACGAAAGATAAATTGGCTCAAGAGGTAGCGATGATTAGTGAAAAATGGGATTATAGCGCGCCGTTAGTTATTGTGCCGACAGCATTCCCGCAAATATCGAGTAAGCAACTGCATGGAATGGGATACTCTATGGCGATTTATGCTAATCAAGCTCTGAGAGCAGCATTAACTTCTATTCAATATTCTTACAAATTGATAAAAGAAGACAAAGCCAACGACCTGGAAATGGAGATTATGAAGTTATCTGAACTATTTGATTTAACCTCAACGAAATATCTGTCATACAATGAAGAGGTGAAAATATGAGGTTTCAATCATTTACTAATGAAAAATCTGAAAGCTTCAATTTCGCATACAGCTTCACCCTAGGTATGGTGAATTTTAGCGTATTTAGTAATGTAAAAGAGGTAATGAAGGAAATCGAACATTACATACCATTAACAACAAACTCAAGGACGATGATACATTATGAGATCAGAATGTATATCAATGCTGAACTAAATGAATCGATTCGAAGCCACTGTTTTTCTGGTGGGGCCGATGTTTTCTCCAAACCTGATTTCTCATATAAAACAATAGTCGATGATGATGTCACGTTATTAGCTTCTAACATTGGTTTTCGTAACAGCAACAAGCATTCGATTATCATGAATGGGAACCATATTGCAATTGTTGCTTCAGAAGAGTCTTCCGAAATATATAGAACCCCATTACGACTCATTAGAGAAATTTTTTTAAGGGAGCTGGAAAATGTAGGTGGGTGCTTCACTCATGGAGCAGCCATTGCGATAGATGAAGGCAAGAGTGGTATATTAATTATCGGAGATAATGGTGTCGGCAAAACCTCCACAATGTGGAATTTAGTTCAACAAAAAGGTGTTGAATATATTTCAAATGATCGCTGTATTCTCCATGAGGAACAGAACGATATCGTCGTATATGGGTGGCCTCTAGCTATTCGACTTGGTATGGGTACATTGGAGCATTCGAGGCTTATAAAGGAAGGGGATAGCGAGGCCATCTTTCGAAGGGACCAAGCTTCAGGAATCTGGTCTCAAAAGTTCGAAAACGAGGAGGATGCGCTTAAATACTGGAGGAGCATGGATAAGTTAGAGATAACTCCACAAGAGATGTTTGAGTTTAAGGGAGTGATAAACAGAGGAAGTGAGAAAGTAAGCGCTGTAATTTTTCCTGATTTAAAAATAGGTAGCGGAGAAATTCGTCTGGAGCCTATAGACTGGGACGATTCCCTTGATAAGATTTTGAACGATAATTTGAGGGAACCGATAGATGAGGACTATTTAAGGGGATTCTTAAATATCAGAAAAGTAAGCGACGAGTTCTTAATCGCGGCTACTGCACAGCTCATCCGTCAATTAAAAACGAAGAAGATCTGGAAGTTGAGCGGTGATCCTAGAGATTTGTCAAGCAAGGCGGAGTCTATTGTTGATACACTTCGAAGTCATTTGGGGAATTAGTTATGATTGAATTGTCAGCATGTCGAGTTGCAGTGTTCGATCTAGACGGGACATTAATTGATGCTAACAATAAAGTGTTAGATGGAATCTTGGAAGGGATAGAGCATTTACATAGTAAAAAACTCAAACTATATCTTGCAAGTGGTCGTAACGTTCACTCCATGAGAACCATCATTCCGCAACTGGATTTTCTACAACACTTTGAACCCGTAATCATTTGCAATGACGGGAACGTTCTTTATAACCAACAAACTCATGAAGTAAAAATTATAAACTCCATTAATGATTCTATTTTGAAAGCTATATTAGCCGAGTTAGATGGGAAAGCGGATTTCGTAATCGAAAACAATAGTAGATTTTATGCTAGTTCTAAGGGAGCGGCTACCAAGTTATTTTTTATCTATATAAATTGAACTAAAGAAATCGGATGTCAGAACTTGACACATAGCCTGTCAATGATCGAGCAAGTGTCTTTCAAAATCTCGCTCATGAACAATCCAACGTTTTTTCGTATTTCAGCAACGCTGTGATAAAACACATTGTTGATTACGCTAGACTTAAGCCATTTCCAGAGTCCTTCAACAATGTTTAATTGCGGACTGTAAGGTGGTAAAAATACCAATTCAAGTCTCCCTTCCAGTTCATTCAGAAACGGTTGGAGCAGCTTCGCATGATGGATTCGGGCGTTATCCAGTACAATGACAACTTTACCAGTCGGGTACGCGAGCATCACTTTTTGAAGAAACTTTAAAAAAGTCTCAGCCGTATATTGCTCATCTTCCTGCCATACGATCTGTCCGGTCCCATAGTCGACCGTGGCGAGCAGCTTCACGCCGCGATGTTTCCCCGTCGTCTGGATGATGCGCTGCTTACCGCGAAGAAACCAGGTTTTCTGGATTGCCTGATAGTCTCTTATCATCGATTCATCTTCAAAAAGCAGATGCGCGATTTCGTCATTCATCAATCTTTTTTTAAATCAGGAAATGTTGTCTCTGTAAACTGTCGTTGCTTCTCAGGGTTGGCAGCCTCCAGAGTGTACGTTGGCTTCGTATAGCTTAGTCCTTGACGGTGCATCATCTTGGACACACCTCTTAGGGAGTAACGATGACCGAATTCCCGTTCAATATACGAAGCAATGATCTCGAGTGTCCAGTTATATCGAGCTGAGAAGCCTACATCATGGGGAACAGATTGAACGATGGTTTGCTTTAATTGTTCTTGTTGCTCTTTCGTCAATCGAGTAGGAGCTCCAGTCGAATACTTCATTTGCAGCGCCTTGAGACCACCCGTGTTATAGGCCTGAATATAGTGGTTGACAGTTTCCTTACTGCGATTCAGAGTCTCAGAGATGTCCTTGACAGACTTACCCTTGAAATGTAGGTACACCGCTTGATAGCGTTCATATATACGACGTTCTTTCTCTTGCTTCATAGCCCTTGTGACTTCCTCTAACGAATGCTGCTGTTCCATCTGTATCCCTACCTGTCCGAATAAGTTTCCTTACTCATTCGACACAGAGATCGTTATTTCCTTACCATTCTTTCCTAAAACTTTAGTTCAACTTATATATAAAGAGATAAAAAGAGCTGATATTAACATTATGAATATAGGGGATTTCGAATTTGGACATGTAACGGAGATATTCGTTTTTCCACATGATACAGAAATCGTGACTACCCCGAATTTCAATGATGTATTTTTGATCCCCATGCGTTTTTTTAATTGTGTACGCATCATACCATCTACTTCCTGTAAAGGAACTGGATTCGCAGCCGCGATCAAAGACACTGAATATCAGTTAGACCAGGCGATTGCAATTGGAGATGGTCGGAACGATGTGACCTTGTTTCAAAAGTGTGCAAAGGGAATATCCGTATTGGGTAGTAGCAGGGAGCTGGAGGAAGTTGCAGACCTACGATTAACAGAGACGTTAAGTAGTTTTTTATTAAAATATAGTGGTATAGGTGATTGAATGAGAAAAAAAGAGTATGAACTGATTACGCTTCTTATTAAGCCGCAGTTAAAGCCGAATGAGATTGATAGGCTTAATGAGCTAATGCGCACGCATATGAATTGGGCAGAGGTTATTGGTCTTATTCAAGCTCATAAAGTACCAGGGATTTGCTGGAAAAATGTTGTTGATTATGTTTCGGACTCAAAAGAAAAGAGGCTTACTTTTCCTAAAATCATACATTACCTAGAAACTTCCCATAAAGTACAAATCTTAAAGGCCCAAGAGCAGTTACTTCACTTATCTGATATTTGTAACGAGTTTGAAAATAAAGGAATCAAGTATGTGGTGCTTAAAGGAATCGTGCTATCCCAATGTGTCTATCAAGATTTTGGAGCAAGGGATTTTAATGATAATGATCTGTTAGTACAACCAAGTCAACTACAAGAAAGCTTGGAGATTATTAAATCGAAAGGTTATGTTCAAGGAGGGGTCAGTCCAATAAAGAAAGAAGTTAAAATGAAGAGTCGGAAGGATATTATTACAAGACCTTTAGTATCTCATGAAGTCGTTCCCTTCATCAAAAAGCTGGATAGCACTTTTATTGACCATCATATGATTGATGTTCATTTCTCCATCAACTTAATGTCAGCTTCTCGTAATGATACTATAGTCAATGATCTTCTTGATCGATCGATCGAGGTCAACATTGAGAAGAATACAATACGAACATTGGATTGGGTTCATCACCTTATTTTTTTATGTATCCATTTTTACAAGGAAGCTACAATGTTAAGAGATGTTTTACTATATAAAGATCTACTTCTCGTGAAGCTTTGTGACATTTACCACACATTCAACACCGTATCCAAGCGCGATGATTGGAATTCCTACGAATTTCTCTCTTGTATGGAGCGCTTAGAAAAACAAAAAGAAGTGTATTATTCCTTTTATTATTTACAGGAGTTATTCCATGAGGAGAACATCAGTGAGTTTCTTTCACAGATTCATCTAAAAGAAGATAAGGCCTTTATTAACGAAGTATATCATGTCGACGAGGAACAGGCTGTACATACATGGTCAGGTGATATTTACGACCGAATTTTCAATATGGACAGGCCTTCGCTGATTACTTAAGTAGGGGGGAGTATGCGAATGAGAATTTGTGTGGATTTAGACGGTGTAATATGTGAATTAAGGAGAGGCGACCAAAAGTACGAGGACTTACAGCCGATGGTGGGAGCCAGAGAAAAGTTAACGATGTTAAGAGAGGCTGGAAATTACATAATTATTCATACAGCTAGAAGAATGAGAACGCATCATGGAGATGTCGAAAAAGTGAAGGAGGACATCGGTCAAAGTACAATCGAGTGGCTTGCACGACATCATATCCCCTACGATGAAATCCACTTTGGGAAGCCTTGGGCACAAGTTTACATTGATGACAATGCTTATCGGTTTGACGGTTGGTGCCAAATTCAAGATAATGGAAGTAGCTTGCCCCCTTCAAATGAAAGCAGGTTAAAATGAATAACAAGCGGACTCTGATCATTCCAATGGCTGGAAAAGGCTCTAGGTTCATGAAAGCCGGTTTCGAGCAACCCAAGTATATGATTGAAGTCGAAGGAAGATCATTATTTGAGATTTCATTATCTAGTATTCCGCTCGATGTTTTTCATCATGTCGTATTTGTTGGACTGGAGGAACATGAACGAACGCATGATATTAGTAGATTTATAGAGAAGAACATGAACAAGCTGTTAGGGGAATTGGGCGTACGGTTGAACTATGAGATACAACTGATTCCACAGATTACGAATGGTCAGGCTGAAACCGTGTTTTACGCAAGAAATCTTGTTAGTATGAACGATGAATTAGCTATTTATAATATCGATACTTACTTTCATTCTACGCGTCTACGAGATGTACTACTTGATAAGAGTAAGAAGCTTGACGGGGTACTAGGAGCAACGATTATAGCAGATGATGATGACAAGTGGAGTTTTGCTCAAATTAATTGTATGGGAATCATTACTCGAACAGCTGAAAAAGATAAAATTTCCAACTACGCCTTAAATGGTTTTTATCACTTTTCCAATGCAAGTGATTTTTTTAGCACCGCTGAGAAATGGATTCGGCAAAATCAAAGAGTTAGAGACGAATTCTATGTAGCACCTTTATATAATGATCTGATTCAGGAAGGGAAGCAGTATGTAATTGATCTATCGGAAATATTTATACCTCTAGGCACGCCGGCCGAATTGAGTATAGGGCGGAGTCTGCTGCACGACATGACGGACCTAGAGAAGATGAGTAGGTCATTGAATTGAAGCTCAGTTAGTCCGATGTGCAGTGATTACAACGATCAGCCTGACAGACAGCACGAGCACGGTGACATGCAGCATGTCCATCAGCAGATATGCGGGTCTTCCGATTCCGACCAAGGTCCACCAGAATATTGGCGGTCCTTGTATGAGGAGGCATGCTGCCGCAACGAACAGGAGCAGCACGGCGGATATTTTTCGGAACTGTACATGGGTAGAAAGCAGAGGTAGGGTGCCGATCGTGACGAGTCCCCCTAATAGCAAGCTTACGTGGGCCCAGAGAAGAACATAACCCGACTCCGAGCCTTCCTCCATGCCTAAGAAGGAGAAGTCCATCACATTCAGCTTATAGCATACAGCCATAATTATGGAGGTTATTCCAAGTGTAAAACTATGGATTGCTGTCTTGTTCATCGTACACCTCGTTCGTCAGATAAGTCGTGAATGATCAATCTTAAGCTCTAGAGGAGGATATCGAGCTTGAAGTCGATACTGCTGTCTATGACGCTATTAGCAGGACTCACGCTCCTTAGCGGCTGCACGAAGCCGAGCTTGGAGGCCCCTTCCGCTATTGAGCCTAATGCTCCGCCTCTTGAGGCCATCGTTGCTCGTACCGATCAGCTATTGGCCTTACTGAATAACGCATACTTGTTCACTTCTGATGCGAAGCTGCTGCTTGAGAAGGAAGCAGAGCTTAAGGAGCTCCGCTTTAATCCTAAATCCCCGCCGAATTATAACGAGGAGGGCGGGGCGACCTCTAATAATTCATACAGCTCCCTTTGTCGCTTAGTAATCTCGCCGAACCGCAGATCGTGACCGGGGCGTTCATAACATTCGATCACATCAAGCTCGTCCAAAAGCCCTTGCATCGTATACCGCTGGAATAATTTCTTCTCCTGCATCTCCTTCTTAATATATGAAAGATAGATTAAGGCTACGAATTCCACAAACAGCTTTCCATCAAGACTACGTTCGGATGATACCTCCATACGACGGAAGTTGAGACGCTCCTTCAAATTCCCGAATGCCTTTTCTATGAGATCCTTGTTTCGATAAACGGCCAGTGCTTCAATCGGATCCTTGATCTCATTGCTTAGCATTGCGAAGTAGCCGTAATTTTTAGCCGCGGCGTCGATCGCCTCCTGTTTAGGCCTTATCACGGCTCCACGCTTTGGCGTGGAGGTTACTTCAAAGTATTTAGCGTAGGCTTTCTCATGAGCGGGATCGCGCTTGCCACTCTCTAGTTCTTGCTTCAAGCGAGTCAGCAAACGACTTAATTTCATGGCGTCTTCGGCTTCTTTCTCCTTATTGAAATACAGATGCAAATACGCCCGGCGCTCCCCCTCTAGCACATCGCCTTTATACGGACGATGTTGTGTATACTTCCACGTGATCGTCCTAGAGCAGGCAAACAAATCGTAATCGGAGTTGAAGTTTTCCCATTTCTGAAGCTGAGTTCTAGCGGTCTCCAGTTCAGATTGTACGTATTTTAGTGAGACCTTAACACCAATCAAAAATTTCAGGTGATGCTGGAACAAGGCATTAATGTTGGCTTCGCTGTAGAAGCCTCGATCCATAACCAGCTTGATTTTCTTGTAGTCTAGGAACTCCATATCAGCAATGAGACTCTTGACGGTCTGAACATCGGAGATGTTTCCAGGCAGCTTCCGATAGTAAAACGGCAGGTTGGACTGTTCACCGAATAATAGCGCCAAGTTCATTTGCGGAATAGGATCATGTTCTTTGTTGACACCATACTTGACTTGATTTAAGCATTCAGAATAGCTCGAAATGGTTGTCGTGTCATAGGCCCAATACTCCGTTTCCGTACGACGTCTACCCTGAAGACGGAAGAATCGCTCTCGCCCTTCCTCTGTAATTGAGGCGAACAATTCGCTGCTTCGCTGAGAAGGTATATCTTTGCCATAGGGATGTTTATGAGTCGATGCCCACTTAGGGAATCGAATGAGTGGATTGTGATCCTCGAGAATCAAATAATAGGCAACGGACAACATCTGATCGTATTGCTCAGGAAAGCACTTCTTCAAATCGGCGGTAATTCCGAGCTTATTGCCAATAGCATCAAGTAGAAATGTGGCGCCTGCATAGTGGCGCTTTGATTCGGTCACAGAAGTGGAATCCGCTTTAGAACTAGATGGTTTGATCGGTTTGTTCAACCGCTTTGAAGGAATGAAAGCCCCTGTTTGAGGGTCCAACTTGCCGATGCAAGTACGACGGCTACGAGATTGCTGCTTATCCTTATCCCAGTAGTTTTCGGATTCGTAAACGTATGTGATACCATTGGTCTTATTCTTCAAATAGACAAGTGCCATGTGATCCCCTCATTCCACGTTATAATTATAACGTGGAATGGATAGATTTAGCAAGAGAAAAATGACGAAACCCCGCGAATTATAAGGGGAATTTACAATTCCACGTTATAATTGCGCGGGGATTTAGGTTTAATCCTTCAGAGGATGCTGCGGCTGTAGTAGAACGATTTATTGTACACAGTGCCAGCATAGATCGGGTCAACGACGCTGGAGAACGACCTTATGATGTAGCGCTGCATGCAAATAACGAAAGGCTGCTCTCTTTATTAAAGTAGCTTCATGTTACCCCTATACCGACCTTTCGCTAAGAAACACCTGTTACGATGCGTAAGGAACCATCTGTACTGCATGGCCTAGAAGCTGAATAACCCCTTTCTCTCTGGCAAGGTAAGGATTCGGCTTCACACCTTAGTTAAGTTTAACAAATAATCTAAATTATTCAAGACACAAGTGAACTGTCCATAGCAAAAAGACTTGCCGCACCCTACTGCGACAAGTCTTAAGTCCCTCCAGCCTCACTCCACCAGCGTTCGCACAATATAGCCCTAGCCGTGCTCAGCACGAGCACGGGCGGGTTACCTCGTGCGCTTCTTCCTCCTAAGCACGCCCCGTCCGGCACAGCCGCAGACGGACTTCCCGTAGTAAGGTGTCGTGCGCAGCTTACGCGCAGCGGCCGGGAAGCGGATCGATTCCATGATGCGGGGCACGTCTTTATTGACCATCTGTCTTAGCAGCTTGATGGCCGCGCCGTACCTCTTGTAATTGTATTCGCCCGTCTTCGGGTCGACGAATTCGCTTGGCAGCTCCTCGGGTGTCTGGCAGGCGAAGAGGCGGCCGTTGCTTACCCCCAGCAGGCTGAGCGGTGATTCGCTGTAGCCCTGCTCGTACCATTGCTCCTCTGTCATTCGGTACACGAGAATGGAGAGCACATTGTCGTAGATCTTGCGGTTGTATCTGAACTTGAAGTGCAGCTCGTACTCCGTTTCGGCTACGCGCTTGCGACGGCTGACGACGCAATGCGTCCGCCACCGAGTCGGGAATCGCAGCGTGAAGCCGTATTTATCATTTTTGTACACCAGCATGGTCGGTTTCCCCAAGTCTCTCAGCTCCTTTCCGGCACATGATGTCATGCGATGAACACCGCCGCTCCTCAAGCAGAAGCTTTCATCGGTTGTTACAGCTTATGCGGAGGCTGGCTTGGCATATGGCTCACTTTTCCAGAAAAGTGTGAATGAAAAAAAGCTCTATACTTGGAAGCATCAGCACCAGTAGGTGAGTGCTTCCGAGCGGAGAGCTTATGAGCAATACTCTATGTAAGGAGTAGCCTAAGCGCCAGTACGGGTCTGCACGTACTCGCGGATGGCCTCCGGGATCATGTGCAGCGACGATAGGGTCAAATACGCGCCCTGAGGCTCCACGTTGACCTCGATCTGGTTGTACGACCATTCGACCTCGGCGGGCATGAAGATCGCATGAATGCCGCACGTCAATGCAGGCATAATGTCGGTGCGCAGCGAGTTGCCGATCATCCACGTGTGGGAGCGGTCTGCCTGCAGGGAGTCGAGCAGCTGGTCGAGGAACTCGATATTTTTATGACGGGTAATATGAATCCGGTTGTTGAAGAAGCGATCCAGCTCCGCCTCCTTCACCTTGCGCATCTGGATCGCTGTATCGCCACCTGTGTACAGATGCAGCTCGTGGCCCTCGGCAGTGAGAGTGGCGAGCGTCTGTTCCATGTACGGATACGGCTCGATGCTGTGACCGTATACCGACGCGCCGAGCTCAAGCAGCCGCAGCCGCTCTTGTTCGCTCTCGGGTCTGCCGGTCAGCGCTGAATAATGCTGGTATGTCAGAAGGAAGGAGCGCGGGAAGTGATCGGGGGAGAAGCCGCTCACCAGCACCTGCTGCAGGTCGAGCTCGGACTGGGTATGCTTGATGTCGGCAGGGGACAGCTTATAGCTGTGGAACCACGCCTCCATCTGGTCTGCGAATTGATCCATGACAAGGTCGAAAAATTTGTTACAATAAATGAGCGTATCGTCCATATCAAACAGTATCGTTTGCTTCATAGGCGTTCTCTCCTGGTCTACACGCAACTATCGCGTTTTTCCTATATTATACACAGTGTGGAGCGGGCACGCATCTCATGCGGTGCTGGTAGGGCTGCGGCAGTGAGCCTTGCGTGCGCTGCTGCAGCGCACGCAAGCATAGGCAGGCAGCTGAGTCGTGAGACGCCGCTGCCTAAGCTGCTGATGCTACTCCGCCATCGCCGCAGTCATTGCGGCTTCCGGTGCCTGCCCGGCGGCCGTGCTCGCCGCTAGCATCGCAGCGCTCTCCGATGCTGTCTCCGAAGGCTGTAGCTGCAGCGCGGACGGCTGCGTCATGAGGCTCTGCCCCTCGAAGATCGCGCCTTGCTCAATCATGAGCGTTCCTGCGACGATGCGTCCGGTCAGTCTGCCGGTCGACGTGATGCGCACGAAGCCATCTGCTTGCACGAAGCCCTCCAGCTTGCCCGCGATGATCACATCCCGCGCCTTCAGCTCCTTGCAGTGGACCATTCCCTTCTCACCGACGGCCACCTCGCCTGTAGCATATAGGCTTCCGACGAATTCTCCCTCAATGCGGATGTCGGCCTGCGAGTTCATCTCTCCTTCCATGCGGCTTCCTTCTCCAATTAGCGTCACCGTACCGCTGGAGCGCTTGAAGCCTTTACCTGTAGCATTCGTCTTGCTTCTTCCGATGCCCATCATCATTTCGCAGTCTCCTTCTTCTCTCTGTTCTTCGGGAAATATGGCGCAGGGTCCGTGCTCTTGCCTCCGAGCAGCACCTCGTAATGCAGATGAGGCCCGGTACTGCGCCCGGTCGTGCCGAGCTTGCCGATGATGTCGCCCTTATCGACGCGCTGTCCCTTGCGGACTGACACGCTGTTCAGATGCATATACCATGTCTTCAGTCCATCGGAATGCTCGACGATCACATTATGACCATGCAGCTTGTCGTAGCCGACCTTCTCGACAACGCCGCGTGCGGTCGTGTAGATGGGGTCGTTCATTTTACCCCCGATATCGATGCCTCGATGGAAGCTGAGCTTGCGTGTAAAAGGGTCCCGCCGATAGCCGTAATTCGACGTCACAATCCGTGACACAGTCGGCCACAGCGTCGGCGTGCGGGCCAGCTGATCCTGCTTCGCCTGCAGCTGGAGCTTCGACTCGTTGAAGCGATCGGCCAGCTGGACGATCTCCTGCTCGAGCGCTGCATATGTCTGGCCAGTGGCAAGCGCGAGCTTCTGCACCTCCTCGTCTGAAGCCGGATATGCCGGGCCTCCCATTGCTTGCAGAGGCGAGGCCGAGCCGACTGCCGCAGTACCGTCGCGCTCTGCCCGCTTCAAGTCCCCGGGCGTCAGCTTCTGCAGATCCTGCTCCAGCTTCTTCATCGCTTCGACCTTGGAGTGGATATGTGCAGCTTGCTTGGAGAGCGAATAGATTTCGTTCTCCAGCTCCTCGATGCGCTGGTCCTTGCCGGCGAGCGCCTCCTCCAGCTGAGCAGCCTTGCCGTGCAGCTCGCTATTGTGCTGGAAGGTGGACGCGGCTGTATGTACGCGTGTCGTGTACACATAGACGGCGATCCCAATGAACAGGACGATAGCCGCTAGAGCGCCCGATACGGCAGCGCGGGACAGCTTAACACGAACGACGCTGCCATTCACCTCAGGGATAATGACGAACGTCAGCTTATTGCGAAACCACTTGAATGTCATGACGACTCCTTTCGATTCATTCGAGCCAAGCTATAAGGCTTGCGATATAGTTGCTTCAACCCTCGGAGTTACCGACAGCTTGGCGGAATTGCCGAGGCGATTGTACTCGGTACGTCGAGGCCTTCTTCAGCTCCAGATGGGTCGTAAGCAGTACTGCGGTGAAGCACAGGGCATACAGCACGCCGCATATATTTCCAACTATTGCGAAGGTCGGTCCGAGCCACATACCTATCAGGAGCAAGGCGGCGCAAGCGACGATTAGCAGGTTGCCTGTCGTGAGCAGCGTGCTGTACGATATGCGGTTAAACCAATCCAGGATTACCTCCAGACCGCTCCTGTTACTTCGCCGGCCGCTCGTCTGCGTATCGCCTTGATCCTGTTCGTTCATCTCCCCGCGGCTTGGGAATCGGCGGGACAGGGCGATCAGTCCGATGAGCAGCAGCGGCTGGTAGCCGAGGATGAAGACGGGTGAGCAGTAGTTGCCGAAGCTGAACACCTCGGTCGTCGTCTTGAACGCGATCAGCGTCGTCAGCAGCAGCCATAGACCGGCGGGCGTATTGATCAGCGCATACTCTCTTCGCTTGACCAGGCTCGATATACCGAGCAGGAATGCAAGGTAAATATATATAATTTTGCACACAGAAACCGGGAACAAGATGCTCAGTATAATGAGATCGACCCGATCGAGAAAGTCGGTAATATGAATGTGCTGCACCAGGCTGTAATTCGGGTAAATGATATTGCCGGGTATGTTCGGTCCGAGCACGAGCACAGCCATCAGCAAGGCAATGGACAGCAGAAATGTCGAGAGCATGATCCCGTGCCGGAATGAAGACCTCAGCTGCTTGCTGCTCCACATCGTATGCATGAACGCCCCTGCGATCAGGATGTCGCCGTACCAGCCCGTCCCGAGCAGCGAGGTGGAGGTCAAGCTCTGCGCGTTGATCGTAAGCACGGGCTGGATCAGCGTGCGATTCAGCTCGTTCGACAGCAGCAACGGTAGAATGAGCATCAGAATGAAGAACACCGGGAAGAACAGCTCGTTCACCCGCGCCACGACCTCGATGCTAGTTCGTCCGTAGAAGATCAGGATGCTGACGAACAGCAGGAGGACGATCTCCTGCGGTGTGTTCGGCAGCAGGATCGTGCCGATGAACTTGCCGAACGCCCGCAGGTCGCGCATGAGGATGGACCAGAAGTGTATGACAAGCACCAGGTTCGCGACGATTCCGCCGAGGCGACCGAAGACGATCGTATTGATTTCATACATGTTCTTGTTCGGAAAGCGGATGGCAAGCATCGTAAGCACGTAGCCCACAAGCAGCGCGTAGACTGCCGGGAAGAAGAAGCTGACCCAAGCGTCGGTCTTGCTCACCCGGATCAGCTCATGCTGCACAGTCAGCAGACCTCCACCCGTTAGCAGGGCGGCGATGAGCCATGTGAATTGCCGATAGCTGATGATGTGTAAGCCCGTTGACATCGTAACGCTCCTTTCGAGAAGCTAGCTGCCATGAAAAATTTCGAACACCCAAGGTGACAGGTGCTCAATCATATAGCTGGTCGGCATCGGTGGCTCGTAGCCGATCATGAGGCATACATACAGGGCGAAGGTCGCTCCGCACAGCACGAGATATACACGTCGCAAGCTTTTCGGCGAAGCCGACCAGTGTCTGTAGTTCGTCGAGACGAGAAGTAGCGCATACAGGGCGAATAGCATCATGAATAAGGTGTTCATCGGTGTGTCTCCGTTGCAGTCACGTTATTGTAGATCAAGCCGGATTCGGCAAGAATTGCGTCGACATTGATGACGAATTCAGCCTGCTTCAGCGCGCCAGGCCACTCCGGCCTGTAGCGCTGCTTCCATGCATTCGGATAGGCGCGCCAGATGTAGTTGCCGAACTGGGCCGAATCGGCCTCGTTATCGATCATCTTCTTAATGGCCGACTCGATGCTCTTCTTAATGAACGCTTCAACTCGCTCCTCAGCCGCATTGATTTTGTCCTGCTGGCTGAAGTCGTAGTAGCCTGAGCTCTCGACAACCTTGGCCTGCGTCTCCACATCGATCTCGTAAGAGAGCTTCCCGTTCTGGATTTTGGGCTTGATCTGGCACTGGGAGTCATAGATTCGGAATGACAAGTGCCTATCCTCCATCGTCACCGTAACAGGAATGTGCACGGAGCGGCCCTTCAAGAGCCCGAGTCCAAAAGCCTCGTCTCCCTGAAGGGTGCCGATCATTCGATCTCCCTTGAATTGACTGTAGCCCAATATCTGGATCTCCTTGGAATTCTTCAGCCCTTTCTCGGACTCCCTTACTCCCATGAAGACCGCGACCGGATCCGCCCCGGTCGTGCTCAAGGCTAATGCGAAATCCTTCATGTTCATATCGACGACGACCTTGGACTTGGCCAGCTCCCGAATCGCCTCGGACGGGAACCGCTCGAACTTCGGTGTCGACTGCAGCAGCTCGTATGCCTTACCTTCTGCGACAATGAAATAGGTGGTCATCCGGCTCTCTGGCGAGCGCGGAATCGCATCGAAGATGAAGCGGATGCTGTCCTTGGCGAGCGCCTCCCCGACCAGGATCGTTCTGCGATGAGCGAGGAACATACGCCTTGGCATACGCTCCTGAAGCTTCGACTGCGCCTCACGGAACGTACGGCCGACCTCCGAATCGATATAGTAGCTCATGCCGCCGCTCGTACCGCCGCCGCCGCCGGTCGCGCCGCCCATCTGACCGGGGAGCGGCAGCAGGACGGAATAACGGATGCTCCCGTCCTTCTCCAGATCAATCGCCGAGGACAGAATAAAACCGATATCATTCACCTCCGTCCGGTCCCAGCAGCCGGGGAGCAGGAGCGTGAGTGTGAGCACCAGACCGCATCGTGTCCACTTGCCCATTACGTTTCCCCCTCCTTCTCGTCCTGCTGATGCGGCACATGTCTTCCCCGCTGGCCGGAGTCGACGATGATCTCGTCGCGCAGCTCTTGCCCGAGGCGCTGTGCATCCTGTACATGCATAAAGTCGGGCCGCTTCTTCATACCCCACCAAGGTGAGCGTATGAGCACATCCTTCAGGTCAGAAGACGACAACGGCGCGAGCGGAGACAAGTAAGGCACGCCGAACGAGCGCAGACTTGCCATATGCCCGATGATGAGCATGATGGCTACTAGAATGCCGTATAGCCCGAATAGCGATGCGGCGATCAAGATCGGAAAGCGCAGCATTCGCACGGCAATCGCCCCGTTAAACCTTGGGATCGTGAAGGAGGCGATACCGGTAATCGAGACGACGATAACCATCGGCGCCGATACGATGCCCGCCTGCACCGCGGCCTGACCGACGACGAGCGCTCCGAGAATCGAGACCGCCGAGCCGATCGTCTTCGGCAGTCGGATCCCAGCCTCCCTCAGCGCCTCGAACGTAACCTCCATAATGAGCGCCTCGACGACCGCAGGGAACGGTATCGCTTCGCGTGCCGCCGCTACCGACAGCAGCAGTGTCGTAGGCAGCAAATCCTGATGATACGTCGTAATCGCCACATAGAGAGCCGGCGTCAGCATGGAGAGGATCAAGAACAAGTAGCGCAGCCAGCGAATCAGCGTCGAGATCTGGAATCGCTCGTAATAGTCCTCGCTCGCCTGCATAATTTCGGTGAAGACGAACGGCACGAGCAGGACGAACGGGGTGCCGTCGACCATAATGCCGACCCGTCCTTGTAGCAGCGCGGCTGCCACCATGTCCGGCCGTTCCGTATATTGCACCTGCGGGAAGGGGGAGTACGCTGAATCTTGGATGAGCTCCTCGATATAGCCGGACTCGAGCACCGCGTCGATATCGATTTTGTTGAGGCGTCCGATCACCTCCTCGACCATCTTCGGATCAGCGAGATCCTCCAGATACGTGACCACGATGCTCGTATTGCTCTCCCGCCCAAGCACCATCGGCTTCATCTTCAGATGCGGCGTCTTCAGCTTGCGGCGGACCATGGAAGTATTGGTGCGTATATTTTCGACAAACCCTTCGCGAGGACCACGAATGACCGATTCAGTTTCGGGTTCATTAATCGATCGCTTCTCGGCTCCCCGCAAGCCCATGAGCAGCGCCTTGTTGTTGCGGTCTATAATGACGCCGGAATCGCCTCCCAGCACAGAAGCGAGCAGGTCGCCGTAATTGTCGGCCTTCTGAATTTGCGAGACCGGGAGCACCGATTCCGATATGTTGTCGATCAGCTGCTCGCCGCCCTCGAGAATCATGAGAGCCCTCATCGCAGCATTAATCTCGTCAGAATTGGCCATTCCGTCGATGAAGAACAGAATGGCGCTCGGCCCGTGCTCCAGCTTGAACTCGCGAATGACGAAGTCGGAGCAGTCGTCGAACAGCTCACTCAAGTAATGCTTATTATCTGCCAGATCGACAGAGATCGGAACGGAACGAAGCTCGGTGATGAACCGGTAGTCGCGCTTGAGCAATGGATGATCCCCGCTGCTTCCCTTCTTGCTGCGTCCCTTCTTCAGCACGTTAGACGCCTCCTCTCGAGTTAGTCGATAGCCTGCATCCAAGCTTTGCCTCTTCCGTGTCCGGTATATTTTCCACCAATTTCGAAAAATTATGACAACCGGATTATACGTGTTGGACAAATGCAGACGGCACGCAACTCAGGGTCTTGCAAAGAATAGGCGGAGGGCCGATGGTAAAGGCTAGAAATGAGGAGTAGGACGAACATCGGCTTCATCCAATCCAAGGGGGAAATCGACGATGCTTTGGCTTGTCATTGCGCTCAGCTTATTTATTTTACAAATTCTTATTATTCTCATCGGCGAATTCCGGCATCCGTCCAAGGCGATGGCTTGGCTCTTTATTTTGTTCATCGTACCGGTCGTCGGCTTCGTCGTCTATTACTTCCTGGCACAGGAATACAGACAGCGCAAGAAGTTTAAGGCGAAGCATCCGGTGAACGATCTTCAGCAGCTCGATAAGCGGCAGAAGCCGCTCGACTATAACGTGGATGAGGATATGATCGTCGGCTGGACGGAGGAGCCGCGCCTGTTCACCTTGCTTGCGAACATTCCCGGCTCGCTCATCACGCGGCAGAACGAGGTGCGTGTGCTGACGAACGCACAGACGGCATACCCTGCGATGCTGGAGGCGATCGAGTCGGCGGAGCGTTTTGTTCACTTTGAATTTTATATCGTGCGGGATGACAAGACAGGACGCGACTTCATGAATGCGCTGGTGCGCAAGGCGCGGGAAGGGGTGAAGGTGCGCTGCATCTTCGATGGGATCGGCAGCTACAAGCTGTCCGATGCGTATGTCGCCGAGCTGCGCGGCGCAGGCTGTGAGGTGTACTTCTTCTTGCCAGCGATGATCGCGTTCTTCGACAAGCGCATTAATTACCGGAATCACCGCAAAATTATCGTCGTGGACGGGAAGCATGGGTTTCTCGGCGGCATCAATATCGGGGACGAATACGTGGGCGGCGACAAGAAGCTCGGCTTCTGGCGAGATACGCATCTGGCGTTCAGCGGCGATGCAGTCTTCCTACTGCAGAATACGTTCCTTCATGACTGGCACTTCGTGAGCGGACAGCGCCTTGCTGATCCGGACCTGTATCCCGAGCATCACGTCGAGAGCCATAAGGCGGTGCAGATCATCTCGAGCGGACCTGACGCGCATTGGGATGCGGTGCTCGAGATGTACTTCGGGGCGGTTACGACAGCGAAGAAGCGAATTTATATAACGACCCCGTACTTCATACCGGACCCGAGCCTGAGCATGGGGCTGAAGACAGCGGCTACGAGCGGGGTCGACGTGCGCATTATTTTCCCCGAGGTGCCCGATTCGCGCATCGTGAATCACGCCTCGCTCTCCTATATGGAGGAGCTGATGCAGGCGGGCGTGCGCTTCTATGCGTATCAGAAGGGGTTCATCCACGCCAAGGTGATGATCGTCGACCAGCTGCTCGCGACGGTCGGCACGGCGAATCTCGATATGCGCAGCTTCTATAACAACTTCGAGATCAACGCGGTGCTGTTCGACCGCGATTCGATCCGCCATCTGGAGGCCGACTTCCTGCAGGATCTGAAGGACAGCGAGGAGCTGCGCCTGTCCGAGTTCGAGAAGCGCCCCCGCCTGCAGAAGGCGAAGGAGGCGCTGGCGCGGCTGCTGTCGCCGTTGATGTAGGGGGCGAGACATACCAGAAGCATACACGGCTCGGAGCGTGGATGATGTCGACGCCGATACGCTCCAGATCATTGACCCTGAATACGGAATTTTAGTTAAGGTTGCGAAGTAGGACGAAGAAGGGATCTCGGTCGGCGACGACTCGAGATCCCTATTTATATGTGAAGCGAGGAGCTGGGGCGGCTGAGTTCGGTAACCGGCCATAGGGATACGGATTCACTTCCCGGACGATGGAAGAATTGACAGCACGTGATCGAGGCTCTGCGGCGGTAGCTGGGCGATCAGATCGCCCTTCTGGCGAAGTCTGTCGACGATCGTCAGCAGGTTGAACTCCCGCGGGTCGGGCCGCAGCGCGACCTCGTCCCACGTCAGCGGCGTCGAGACGCTCGCAGCCAGCCGAGCGCGAGGGGTGTACGGAGCCGACAGCGTCTTGCCGTACCCATGCTGGAGGTAATCGATATAGATACGGGTACCGCGGTGCTTCTTCAGCCGCTCGACGGTGAACAGCTCAGGATGCTTCTGCACCGCATATTGAGCGACGAAGGCGCCGATGCGGCGCAGCTCCTCGAACTGGTATGCGCGCTCGGCGGCGATCGGGATGTAGATCTGGACGCCGGTAGCGCCGGACGTTTTCGGAACGGAACGGATGTTCATGCTGTGCAGGATCTCCCCTATAATCTCCGCCGCCTCCATGATGAGCGGCTCCGGGTCGAGCGATGGATCGATGTCAATCAGCCACTCCACGGGGAGCGCTTGCCCGATCCGATGGAACGACGGATGAAACTCGAGGCAAGCGAGGTTGCCGAGCCAGAGCAGCGTCGGCAGCGAGTCGAGCTCAACGTACTGGATGCTGTCCAGCTCGGCCGTCTTAACGAAGTCAGGTGTCGGCTCGGGCGCATTCTTCTGGTAGAACGACTTGTCGTTCCAGCCGTGAGGGAAGCGGATCGTCGTCAAGTAACGGTCGCGGCAGTACGTCAGCAGGTAAGGGGCGAGCTGGGTCAGCTTCTCGAGATACATCGCCTTCGTGATGCCCATCTCGGGCCAGAGCTGCTTCTCAGGGTTCGTAATTGTAAGCTCGTGTCCTTCAATCGTTATCGTACCCTTGACGGCTTGCTTGCTTCGGACTGATGCAGGCATTGAGATTGTTTAAGCCTCCTTCGGCTGGGCTTGTTCGTATACGAAGTATCGTGTCCCATCGTGCGGAGGCTTACACCGAGTATGCATGGTACGTGTATGGTTCGTGGGGTTGAAGCTGATTCTCGTGGTTCTCGTGCTTCGCTGCCTGTGTGTCTCATAAGCGGCTCAACTAGCTCCCGCTAGCTTCTGTTCTAACCGATTGCTCCACTGCCGCCTGTCACCGGCAGACGAACCGTGAACACACTGCCTTCGCCATCCTTGCTGTCGGCCCGAATGTGCCCGCCATGCAGCTCAACGATAGATTGCGTGATCGCGAGTCCGAGGCCCGAGCCGCCGCTCTTCCTCGTTCGTGCCGCATCGCTGCGGTAGAACCGCTCGAAGACGTGTGGCACATGCTCCTGCGGGATGCCGACCCCATTGTCGGTGACAGTCAGCGTCAATACGTCGCTGTCTGCTGTGACCGACAGCCTGATGCAGCCCTGCTGCGGATCGGTATGCTGTACAGCGTTGTGGAACAGATTCAGCACGACCTGCTTCAGCTTATCCCGGTCGAACGTCCCTTGCGCACGAGGCGGAAGCTGGAGGATGAGCTCCCGTTCGCCAGCGAGCAGCTCTAGCTGCGGCTTCATCTGATCGAGCAGCTGCGCGAGGTCCACGACAGCCCACTCCATGCGGGGAGCGCGGTCCAGCTTCGCCAGCAGCAGCAGATCGCTGACCAGCTTGTTGATGCGGACCGACTCGCTGTGCATGCTCGTCAGCGACGTCTTCAGCTGCTCGGGACGATGCATCGCACCGCGCAGCAGCACCTCGAGGAAGCCGTGGATGCTCGTCAGCGGCGTCCGCAGCTCGTGCGAGGCGTCGGCAACGAAGCGGCGCATCTGCTCCTTCGCTTCCTGCTCGGCCTTGAACGAAGTCTCGAGTCGCTCCAGCATCCGGTTGAAGGAGACGGCGAGCCGGTCCAGCTCGCGCTGTCCTTGCCCGGTAGGGAACCGCTCGTTCAGCTTCCCGGCATCGATCAGTTCGACGGTGCCGATCAGATTGAACAGCGGCACGAGCGTGCGGCGGATGACAGGCAGCAGCGTCAGCAGACCCCCCACCAGCGCAGCAAGTGCTAGCAGCAGGTAGATCATCGTCTGCCGCAGAACGACCTCGCGCATCGGCTCTGTGCTGACGCTGATCTGAATGGAGCCTGCCCGCTGCCCTCTCAGCTCGATCGACCGCTCGACGACCAGCTGCTCGTCTCCATCGTGCGTGCGTAAGATCGAGTAGGCGCCACCTTGACGCTGCTCCTGATAACGAGTTTGCGACTTCTGCGGGAAGCGGCCCGCTTCCTTCGGGAGCTTCTGACGCGACAGGCCGTTCGGCACCGCTATTACGGTGCCCCTCTCATCGATGTAGCTGATCGACGCATCAGGGAAGAACAGCATCGGTCGACGATTCGAGTCCCTCATGTCTTCCGCGAAGCTGCGCCACGTCTCAGCAGAGATGGACATGATCTGGCTGTGGATGCTCTCCGCCTTGCTGCGGTACAGGAAGTCCTTCATCAGTACGTACTGGAGGACGCCGATGACGATGAGCAGCGCAGTCAGAACGAGCAGGGAGCGGGAGAGCAGCTGGAAGCGGAGCGAATTTGGTGCTTGGGATGTCGTTCGCAGTGCCGCCGCTAGACGACGTAACGGTGACCGTGCAGTGCTGTGCTTCATCATGACAGATCCAGCCGATAGCCGGCCCCCCGCAGCGTGCGAATACGCTTATGCTCCTTATCCCCGAGCTTGTCACGCAGAGAACGGATATACACCTCGACAATATTTTCCTCCCCGCCAAAATCATACCCCCACACCTTGTCCAGCAGAGTACTCTTGCTCTGCACGACACCGTGGTGGACGACCATGTACGTCAACAGCTCATACTCTGTCGGTGACAGCGTCAGCACGCGATCCTCGTACGTAATCTCCTTACGTCTATCATCGAGACGGAACGGACCGTACACCGACTCGGCCATCACATGCGGGAACTGATTGCGCAGCCGTGCCTGAATGCGTGCCAGCAGCTCCTCGAAGCTGAACGGCTTGCTCATATAATCGTCGGCGCCGAGCGTCAGTCCCTTCACCCGATCGTCCACCTCGTCCTTCGCTGTCAGCATGATGATGGCGATAGGGGCTGCTTTTTTCAACAGCTTACATACCTCGAACCCGTCCATGCCGGGCATCATCACATCGAGAATTGCCAGGTGAGGCTTGAACTCCTGCGCCATCGCGACGGCGGTCATGCCGTCTGGAGCCTTCTGCACCTCGAAGCCTTCATACATGAGTCCCATCTCCAGAAACTGCAGAATGTTCGGCTCATCGTCGACGATTAATATTTTTACACCTGTATAAGGGCTGTTCATTGGAATTGGACCTCCTCATTGCTCGTCTCACACGTGCGTGTACCTATATATTATAACGATCGTCTCGACCTTTCCTGAACAGTGGCTGAAAATGCAGATCGGACATTCTCGTCGGCGCCACCTAGGAGCATTCAGCAAACGTTCAGCTAACGCTCAAGCAATGCTCAGCCTGGGCTAAGGTTCACTTAAGATTAGAGGTCTATACTCAGAAGTGTCAACAAGGTGATGACAGCAGATATACAACTAACAACATTCCAGAGGAGAGATGAACATGAACACATTCCAGAAGAAAATGATGACAGGTACACTCGCAGCAGCACTTCTTACAGGCAGCGTCGGCCTCGTGTACGGCCAAGCCTTCGCAGAGACAGCGGATACGACTAGCGGAACAGCCGCTACACAGGAGCAGGCGAAGCCGCAGGACGGACGCTTCGGCGGTAAGGGACGCGATGGACAAGGCGCACGCGGCGCTCATATGAACAAGGAAGGTAAGGCTGGCAAAGCAGGTAAGGAAGGTAAGGAAGGTAAGGAAGGTAAGCCTGTAGGCATGGGCTTCGGTAAGGGCGACCTCGCTGCACTCCTCGGTACAGACGAAGAGACGCTCCGCACCGAGCTGAGCCAAGGCAAGACGCTGGCGCAGGTGGCCGAGGAGAAGGCGGGCTTGTCCGAGGAAGCGCTGCTTCAGAAGCTCGTAGAGTCGGAGACGGCGAAGCTGCAGGAGGCGGTGGCAGCAGGCAAGCTGACGCAGGAGCAAGCAGATGAGCGTGTTGCTAAGGCTAGCGAGCGTCTGAAGGAAATGATCACAAGCACGAAGCCGCTGATGGGCGGTAAGGGCCAGCATGGTAAGCAACGTGACGGTAAGCATATCGGTATGATGGGTAATCCCGAGGTGCTGACGACGATTCTTGGCGTAACGAAGGAAGAGCTGAAGGCTGCCACGCAAGAAGGCAAGTCTGTTGCGGATATCGCTGCAGAGAAGGGGATCAGCCGCGAGCAGCTGATTACAGCGCTGAAGGCAGGCATGGATGAGAAGCTTGCGGAGTTTATCGATCGTAAGCGTACAGCACCAGCATCTGCACCAGCCGGACAGGAAGCGCCGGCATCGGAAGCGACTGGCGCATAAGCATAGAGTAGCAGTGGAGTGCAGAACATAGCGAAAGAGGGCGCCCTGAGTTGGGCGCCCTCTTTGTGCGTCTAGAGTGTGGGGGAGATGGGCGGAAGGGTCGCCCACCCTGCGAGCGGTTCCGATAGCGCACATTTCGTGCGCTAATCGGGCGCTGTAGAGGTCGCCCACCCTGCGAGCGGTTCCGATAGCGCACATTTCGTGCGCTAATCGGGCGCAGTAGAGGTCGCCCACCCTGCGAGCGGTTCCGATAGCGCACATTTCGTGCGCTAATCGGGCGCAGTAGAGGTCGCCCACCCTGCGAGCGGTTCCGATAGCGCACATTTCGTGCGCTAATCGGGCGCAGTAGAGGTCGCCCGCCCAGCGAGCGTCCCTGATAGCGCACGTTCCGTGCGCTAATCGAGCGCTGGAGAGGTCGCCCGCCCAGCGAGCGTCCCTGATAGCGCACGTTCCGTGCGCTAATCGGGCGTCGCAGAGGTCGTCCGCCCCGCGAGCGTCCCTGATAGCGCACGTTTCGTGCGCTAATCGGGCGTCGCAGAGGTCGTCCGCCCCGCGAGCGTCCCTGATAGCGCACATTTCGTGCGCTAATCGGGCGCTGTAGAGGTCGCCCGCCCAGCGATCGGTCCCGATAGCGCACATTTCGTGCGCTAATTGGGCGCTGTAGAGGTCGCCCAGCTCGCGAGCGTCCCTGATAGCGCACGCTTCGTGCGCTAATCGGGCGTCGTAGAGGTCGCCCGCCCCGCGAGCGTCCCTGATAGCGCACGTTCCGTGCGCTAATCGGGCGCTGTAGAGGTCGCCCGCCCCGCGAGCGTCCCCAATAGCGCATGTTTCGTGCGCTAATCGGGCGTCGCAGAGGTCGCCCGCCCAGCGAGCGGTCCCGATAGCGCATATTTCGTGCGCTATCTGGCGTCGTAGAGGTCGCCCGCCCCGCGAGCGTCCCTGATAGCGCACGTTTCGTGCGCTAATCGGGCGTCGCAGAGGGCGTCCAGCTCGCGAGTGGTCCCGATAGCGCACGTTTCGTTCGCTAATCGGTCGGCGGAAGGGTCGCCCAGCTTGCGAGCGTCCCTGATAGCGCACGTTCCGTGCGCTAATCGGGCGCTGTAGAGGTCGCCCGCCCCGCGAGCGTCCCCAATAGCGCACGTTCCGTGCGCTAATCGGGCGCCGTAGAGGTCGCCCGCCCCGCGAGCGTCCCTGATAGCGCACGTTCCGTGCGCTAATCGGGCGCTGCAGAGGTCGCCCGCCCAGCGATCGGTCCCTGATAGCGCACGTTCCGTGCGCTAATCGGGCGTTGTAGAGGTCGCCCACCTTGCGAGCGGTCCCGATAGCGCATGTTTCGTGCGCTAATCGGGCGCTGTAGAGGTCGCCCGCCCAGCGATCGGTCCCGATAGCGCATATTTCGTGCGCTAATCGAGCGCCGCGGAGAGCTCGCCCGCCTCGCCCCTTCCCGCGAGCGGCGCACCCCCGCCTAACAACAAAGCCCGGCAGCAGAGAACGTCATCCGTTCTCTACTGCCGGGCCTACGCCTTCGCGGGATACCTAATCCCGCGTCATCGCCTTCACATCCGCCTCCAGCGTCTGTACCGTACCGTCCTCGCCGCTATCCTCCGAAGCGCCTGAGCGCTTCACTGCTTCGATTTTGCGAATGCGGTGGGCGTCCTTCTTCACAACAGTGAAGGTCAGCTCCTCATGCACGAACGACTCGCCGATCTGGATGTCCGGATTCTGTACATAAAGCCAGCCGCCGATGGTGTCAACCGATTCGTTGTCCATCGAAGTACCGAACAGCTCGTTCACCTCGGTCAGCAGCACCTTACCGTCGAGCATGTAGCGGTTATCCTCCAGCTTCTCGATCTCCTTCGCTTCGTCTGCGTCGAATTCGTCGCGAATCTCGCCGACGATCTCCTCGAGAATGTCCTCCATCGTGATGAGGCCTGATGTGCCGCCGTATTCGTCGACGAGCAACGCGATATGTACGCGCTCCTTCTGCATGCGGGTCAGCAGCTTGTTGACCGGCATGTACTCCGGCACCGTCAGCACCGGATGAATCAGCTTGTTGAAGTCGAAGTTGTCCGAGCGGTTGTCATAATTCAAGAAGAATTGCTTCGTATTGATGATACCGACAATATTGTCCTTGCTCTCCTTCGCCACCGGGAAGCGCGTATACTGCTCGCGGCGAATGATCTCGAGATTCTCCTCGAGCGTATTGTTCGTGTATAGACATACCATATCCATGCGCGGAACCATGATTTCACGGGCCAGCATTTCGTCGAAGGCGAAGATCCGGTTCACGTAGCCGAACTCGGTTTTGTTGATTTTGCCGCTCTGGTAGCTTTCCGAGACGATGATCTGAATCTCTTCCTCCGAGTGGGCTTCCTCATGCTCCTTCGCCGCCTTCAGTCCGAACGTACGAATCAGTGCATTCGCCGAGCCGTTCAGGAGCCAGATGAATGGATACATGATCTTATAGAAGTACATGATCGGCTTCGCAACGAGCAAGCTGATCTGCTCCGCCTTCTGAATAGCCAGAGTCTTCGGCGCCAGCTCACCAAGCACGACGTGCAGGTACGTAATGAGTATGAATGCAGTTAGAAAAGAAATCAGGTGCGACATATCCTCACCGACCCCGAGGCTTGAGAACAGTGGATGCAGCAGCTTCTCGACCGTCGGCTCCCCGAGCCATCCAAGTCCGAGCGCGGTAATCGTAATGCCGAGCTGGCAGGCGGACAAGTAGCCATCCAGATTGTTTTGCACCTGCTGTACTGCAATCGCGTTGCTTCTTCCTTCCAATACAAGCTGATCCACGCGAGTGGAGCGTAGCTTGATAATCGCGAATTCTGTTGCGACGAAGAAGGCAGTCAATAAAATAAGCACAGCGACAAGAACAAGATTAAGAACCATCCCCACTAGTCTCCCTTACCATTGTATGGTTTGTAAAATATTCGGTCCTCGACCCGGGCGCTCGGCCTTCGGAGCCTTCAGAGCCGTTAATGACAGGCACGATTCGGCGGAGCTTACGCTGCATTCTGTTGTAGCGTACCCAGACTCCATACATTTGATGAAATCCGTTACAGCCGGAATCGACGATCTAACAAATGTAATACGCGAGGCTTGGCAAAACGTTTCATAAATTTAGGTAAAGCTTCGCATCGTCATTATACTATAGCGGGCATACTGAACGCACACATATATTTATATAGAAAGGGGTCACGCCTATGCCGATGCTGCCGATCGTTCCATTCGAGCCTATAAGTGCTACAGCTGCACCGCAAGGCGACCAATGGATCGCCCAAGTGAAATGGGACGGAGTTCGGATGCTCGCGTACTTCGATGGAGTAGAGGTCCGGCTCGTGAACCGACGGCTCAACGATCGAACAGCTCAATATCCGGAGCTGCATAACGCCGCGGCGTATTGCCGGGCGAGCTCCTTCATTCTCGACGGTGAACTGATTGCGCTCGATGACAAGCGGCCTGCGTTCCATGAGATTATGAAGCGGGACAGACTGAAGAAGGCTGCGTACATTGAGAAGGCCGTCAAGCAGGTGCCGGTCACCTTCATGGTGTTCGACATGCTGTATAGTGAGGGTGAATGGCTGACAGCGCGCACGCTTGCGGAGCGCCAATCGATCATGAACGAGGCGCTCATCCCTCAGCCGTATGTGCAGCCTGTCGTTAACTTTACAGATAAAGAAGGCCTCTTGGACCTGATGAAGCAGCATCAGATGGAAGGGGTTGTGTATAAGGATCTGACCAGCACCTATGCGATCGGCGGGAAGGACAAAAGGTGGCAGAAACACAAAATTTTCCATGACCTGTATGCAGTGGTAGGAGGGGTGACGTATCGCGATAAGCTCGTGAACGCGCTGCTGCTCGGCGTCTACGATGACGCAGGGAGGCTGCACTATATCGGACATGCAGGCACCGGCAAGGTGACGATGCAGCAATGGAGGGACGTAACCAAGGAGGTGGCTAAGCTCGTCACACCAGAGCGTCCGTTCGCAGATGAGCCGGAGCGGGCGCGAGAGGCAACGTGGCTGAAGCCGACGCTCGTCGTCAAGGTACAGTTCATGGAATGGACACCGGGAGGGACGATGCGACATCCGAGCATTCAGTCCTTCGTCGACATAGCGCCGGAGCAGTGCCGTACGGGGCAATGACCTTCGCGAACACTGCTTAAGTAACTCTCCGTCCGAGCTGATGCCAATGCTCTGCGCCTGCCCATGTACAAGAAAAGCCGATCTGCGACCATCGCGCAAATCGACTTCATCTTCATGTTCAAACACTATGACGATACCGTCTCCTTCGCCTTATCCTTCGTCTTGCTCTTCGCCTTCGCCGGTGCCGTCTTCACCGCAATCGCCCCGTCGGCCGTCTTGTTCGTTTTCCCGCGGCCTCCGGTGCCCGGCCGTGCCGGCGACTTGTCCGTGACGACAGGCTTGACCGCCTCCAGACTCGCCTGTAGCGCGGACATGAGGTCGATGACGTTCGCCCGATGCGGCTCAGGGGATACCGTAACCTGACGTCCGGCGACCTTCTGCTCGATCGCTTCGAGCATCGCTGCGCGGTAATCGTCCTTATATTTCTCCGGCTCGAACGGCGTAGACAGCTCGTTGATGAGCAGCTTGGCCATCTCCAGCTCCTTCTCGTTCACGCTGCTCGACTCGGGCAAGTTCGGCACCTGATCGACCGAGCGGATCTCGTCGGGGTAATAGATCGTCTCCATCGCAATGCAGCGATCGATGATGCGTATAGCGGCAAGACTGCTCTTCGAGCGAATCGACACTTTGGCGATGCCAATTTTGCCTGTATCCTTCATCGCCTGCAGCAGCAGATTGTAGGCGCCTGCACCTGTTTCGTTCGGAGCGAGGTAGTACGTTTTATGGAAATAGACGGGATCAATCTCCGTCAGATCGACGAAGTCTAATATTTTAATTTCTTTCGTGATCTCACCAGTGAGCTTCTCCAGCTCATCCTTCTCGAACAGCACGAACGCGCCGGGCTCGTATTCGTAGCCTCTGGCGATCTCATCCCATTCGACCTCCCGGTCGCAATGCTGGCATTTGCGCACGAAGTTCAGTGGCATAATGCACACCTTATGAATCATACGCATGGAGATATCCTTGTCCTCGGTGGCTGTGAACATTTTGACCGGAACGTGAACGAGACCGAAGCTGATAGCACCCTTCCAGACTGTATGCATCAAGCGATCCTCCCTCCGTGAAGCCTATAGGGCTAGTATGCTCGTATCCGCGGTCTGCTGCTCGTGGTGGTTATTGTTAAGCTAGTGTGAATGTGGTTGTTGGTGGTATGGAATGACGCCCCTTCGGAAAAAATAGCCGTAATCGCTGCGCATCCTAGCTCAGCGTGCGATTGTATTCTTGATACGAACTGGACGACACCGTGACGATTAGAGGAGGGCATAACGATGACAGAAGCGAATACGTCAGGCGGCTTCAATTCGAACGATACATCCCATGAAGGTCGGGACTCCTACTTCATGGATATCGACCGTATGATCAACGAAGGACTTGGCGGAGGCATGGTCTCCATGCAGAACGGATTGATCGAGGAGACGACAACGGACACGATGAAGGAAAGTGAGTCCGTTCTGGAGGAGGAGTAGAGGCATGAAGGTGCAGCGCGCGCAGCAAATATTGAATGCCACTCACAAGATCGAGGTCGATCATAACGGCGTAGCTGTCTGGATCGACAGCGTCAACGAGGAGCAATCGACCGCCAAGGTGCATGCCGAGGATTGTCCGGCGGACATGAAGACGGTATCTGTCGAAGAGCTGCAGGAAGTCCAATAGGTTGTCGTCCGTATGTTACGTTTGCAGGTAGAGCAAGGTCAGCCGGTGCAGGAGCGGCTGGCCTTTTTTGGTTGCGGCCAGCGGTGGCAAGGTCTATAATATTGACCATTACGGACTACGGAGGCGGTCGGATGGTATCGGTCGATGAATTTGCACTTATTCGGCTGTTGACGAGCGGGATTCAGTCAGATGCAATGCAGCGCGAGGCCGGAGTTGTGACGGGAATCGGAGACGATGCGGCGGTCGTGCAGGTGAATGAGGGCATGCAGCTCATTGTCACGTGCGACACGATGACGGAGGATGTGCATTTCAAGTCCGTGACGATGCGCGATTCGGATATTGGCTTCAAGGCGATGGCGTCAGCAGTTAGCGATATTGCGGCGATGGGCGGTACGCCTCGCTTCGCGCTTGTGGCGCTATGCTTGCCGAGGACGATAACGACAGAGCGGGTGCGCCGCATGTACGAAGGGCTGTACGAATGCGCCAATCGGTATAGCATTGCGGTCATCGGCGGGGACACGACGTCCTCGGCTGGCGGTATGACGATAACGGTAACAGTGATCGGCGAAGCGCCAAGCGGACAGGCGCTGCTGCGTTCGAGGGCGGAGGTGGGCGATGTCGTCTTCACGACCGGTTATGCAGGTGAATCGGCGGCTGGACTCGATCTGCTGCTGCGTCAAGGGCTGCCACTGGAGGAGTGCGTCGAGGAGGTTGATTATCCAGGACTGGTGCGTGCGCATTGTCGTCCACTGCCGCAGATCGAAGCGGGAATTGCTCTTCGGCAATCGGGGCTGTGCCATGCGCTGAACGATGTGAGCGATGGAATCGCGAGCGAGGTGTGGGAGATCGCGGAAGCCTCGAACGTCGGTATCGATCTGATTGAAGATCGTATTCCGATCTCGGAGGAGCTGAACGCCTATGCGCTTCAGCAAGGTCGCGACCCGCTCGACTTCGTGCTGTTCGGGGGCGAGGATTACCAGCTAGTCGGCACCGTTCCGGCCGCACAGGCTCCTGAGCTGCAGCTGCAGCTTCGACAGCGAGGCATTCCGACGGCTATCATTGGTTATGTCACAGCAGACAGCGGACAGGTGCGTCTCGTGCGGGGCTCGGGCGACGTGATGAGCTTGGAGAAGAAAGGGTATAATCATTTTAACGGTGGAGAGGACGGCAACTAATGGCTGCATACGTGTATTCAGCTGAAGGCGTGTCCGATACGGCGGCTTTGGCGGAACGCTTGGCCTCGTTGTTTAGGCCTGGCACTGTCATCGCGCTGGACGGCGACCTCGGCGCAGGCAAGACGACGTTCTCGCAGGCTGTGGCGAAGGCGATCGGCGTGCCAGGCATCGTTAACAGTCCGACATTTACGATCATTAAGGAGTATGAGGGGACGCAGTTCCCTTTTTATCATATGGATGTGTATCGGTTGTCGATGGAGGAGGCGGACGAGCTCGGGCTGGACGACTACTTCTATGGGGAAGGCGTCACACTGGTCGAGTGGGCTTCGCTGATCGAGGAGCTGCTGCCGCCAGAGCGTCTGTCCATCTATCTGGAGCATCTGGGCGGCGAGAGAAGAAGGCTGATATTGCGACCGAGTGGAGAGCCCTATGAAGCATGGTGCAGGGAACTGAAGGAAAGCGGGTTGTTGCAGGATGATAACGAGCAAGAGGACTAACGACGGTACGGAGAACGGCTGGCTGCTCGCCTTGGACACGTCCACCGTGACGCTGACGACCGCTTTGCTGCATGGAGAGCGACTCGTCGGGGAGCGTTCGACCGAAGCGGAGCGCAATCATTCCATCTACTTGCTCCCGATTATGCAGGAGCTGCTGGCCGATGCAGGCATTCGATCTGAAGAGCTGTCGGCGGTTGCTGTTGGCATCGGGCCAGGCTCGTACACAGGCGTACGCATTGCGGTAACGGTAGCCAAGACATTGGCGTGGACGCGTAAGCTCGATCTGGTAGCAGTATCCAGCCTTGAAGCGATGGCGCTCGGCGGTGCTGCGGAGCATGAGGAGAAGGACCGTGCGGTAGCGTTAGTCGAAGGGCAAGCTGACGCGGGGACTGGTGCGGTGGCATTAGGCGATGGACAAGTAGCGGCGAGGTCTAGTGAAGTCGCATTACGTGATGAGCAACAACGCGATACAATCGGAGCGGGAGCATTAGATGATGGACATTCAGCCACGAAGATAGCGAGTCAGCAGCAACGGGTGATCGAGGAGTTGACGGAGAGTGGCCGTGAAGCTGGGCGTACTACTTGGGTCGTTCCATTCATTGAAGCGAGACGGGGACAAGCGTTCACCGCCCTATACAAGTATTCGGGTGACGGGTGGAGCTGTGTTGTTGCTGACAGCATCCGTCTTGTGGCGTCATGGCTGGAGGAGCTTCGCAGCCTGGCGGAGACCGAGCGGCCTGACCTCATTCTGTTCACAGGCGAGCCTAGCCAGCACTTGGAGTCGATTGCCAGCTTCAAGCTCGCATGGGACGGACAGGTGGAGACGACTGAGCACAGCGTGAGCGCCCGATATGTGGCGGAGCTAGGTCGGCGCCAGTGGAAGCGGGGGGATACAGAGCATGCTCATGCGTTGGTTCCAAATTATTCGCAGCTGGCGGAAGCCGAAGCGAAGCTTCTTGCTAAGCGACCGTAAGGGAGGCCCGCATCGTATGAATAATCAAGCTTTGCAGCAGAGGCGAGAGGAATTGCATTTTCGCAAAATGGCCGAGACCGATGTTCCCGCAATCTGCGAAATCGAGAAGGAATCGTTTACGACACCGTGGACGGCAGCCGCTTTTCATAACGAGCTGAGCAACAATCAGTTTGCAACCTATATCGTGCTGGAGCTTAACGGCGAGATCGTCGGCTATGGCGGAATGTGGCTCATTATGGATGAGGCGCACGTGACTAACATAGCGATTCGTCAGAAGTATCGCGGATTGAAGCTCGGCGAGCTGCTGCTGACGGAGATGCAGCGAACAGCCAGCGCGAAGGGCGCCTTGCGCATGACCCTCGAGGTGAGGCCGTCCAATGATGTCGCGAGGCAGCTGTATGGCAAAAAAGGCTTCAAGTCCGTCGGTGTGCGGCGCGGCTATTATACGGATAATAATGAGGATGCGCTCATCATGTGGGCAGATTTGCCGAAGAAGGGCGATGTATGAATAGGGGCGAACGAAATTGAAGGATGATCGCGAGGCAGCAGCCTCAAGCTTAGCGGATAGCGGGGATAGACCCGCTTACATATTAGCGATTGAGACGAGCTGCGATGAGACATCGGCGGCGGTCGTTCGTGACGGGATTCATATCCTGTCGAATGTCGTGTCGAGTCAGGTGGAGATTCATCAGAAATTCGGCGGTGTCGTGCCTGAGGTCGCCTCCCGTCATCACGTGGAGACGATTACGCTCATCGTGGAGGAAGCGATGGAGAAGGCGGGCATCGAGATGAAGGATCTGTCGGCGATTGCGGTGACGCAAGGACCAGGTCTAGTCGGAGCTCTGCTAGTCGGCATGGTTGCTGCGAAGACGCTCGCGTTCTCGCACGGCCTTCCGCTCATCGCGGTGCATCATATTGCAGGGCACATCTATGCGAATCAGCTGGTACATGAACTGGAATATCCGCTCGTGTCGCTCGTCGTATCCGGCGGGCATACCGAGCTTGTCTATGTGGAGTCCGAGGGACGGTTTCACATTATTGGTCAAACCCGTGACGACGCCGTAGGCGAAGCGTACGACAAGGTCGCCCGGGCGCTGCGGCTGCCGTATCCCGGCGGCCCGCATG